>JBJMNN010000056.1:0-17466 GCA_045804245.1 Gemmatimonadaceae bacterium
AGCCCGTTCTTCGTCCCGATGTTCATCGCGGACATCGCGGCGGGGGTAGTCTCGATGCGCTTCAACGCACGCGGCCCCAACTACGCCACCGTGTCGGCGTGCGCCACGAGCGCGCACGCGATCGGCGACGCGTTCCGCACCATCCAGTACGGCGACGCCGACATCATCATCAGCGGCGGAGCCGAAGCGACCGTCACGCCGATGGCGATCGGCGGCTTCGCCAACATGACCGCCCTCTCCGAGCGGAACGACGACCCGGCCACTGCGTCGCGGCCGTTCGATCTGCATCGCGACGGCTTCGTCATGGGCGAAGGCTCGGGGATCGTCATCCTCGAGGAGCTCGAGCACGCGAAGGCGCGCGGGGCGCGCATCTACGGCGAGGTCGTGGGTTATCGCGCCTCGGGCGATGCGTATCATCTCACCGGGCAGCTACCCGAGCACGAGGGACTGCAGCGCGCGATGCGCGGTGCGCTTGCGGACGCGGGGATGCGGCCGGACGAGGTGGACTACGTCAACGCGCACGGCACCTCGACGCCGCTCAACGACTCCAACGAGGCAGTGGCGATCGCCAAGGTGTTCGGCGATGCGGCGTCGACGCTGAGCGTCTCCTCCACCAAGTCGATGACGGGGCACATGCTGGGCGCCGCGGGCTCGGTGGAGTTCATCGCCTCGCTGCTCGCGATCCGCGATCAGATCGTGCCGCCCACGATCAATCACTGCACCCCCGACCCGGCGTGCGGCGGACTCGATGTCACGCCGAACAGGGCGCGTCCGCGCGAGGTCCGCGCGGCGCTGAGCAACAGCGCCGGCTTCGGCGGCCACAACGTCTCGCTCGTCGTCAAACGATACGAGGAATAGCCGTGCCCAACGCCGTCGAGTTCGATCGCTCGCGCATCACCGATCCGGCGCTGCAGCCCATCGCCGAGAAGGTCGCCGCGAGTGAGCGCCTCACGGCGGCGGAGGGCGTCACGCTCTTCCGCACCGCGGATCTGCTCGGCCTCGGCACCCTGGCCGACGCGGCCAACCGCGCGAAGCACGGCGATCGAGTGACGTTCGCGTCCAACCAGCACATCAACCCGACGAACGTCTGCATCCTCCGACAGACGTGCGTCTTCTGCTCCTATGCCCGTCTCCCGAAGGAGGACGGCGCCTACCGCTACACGATGGACCAGGTGTGGGCCGAGGCGGAGCAGGCCGATGGCGCGATGACGCGCGAGTTCCACATCGTGGGCGGCCTCGACATGAAGGCGGGGCTGGCCTACTACACGGAGATGTTCCGCGGCCTCAAGGCGCGTCACCCGCAGGTACACATCAAGGCGCTCACCGCCGTCGAGATCGCGCACATCGCGCGGATCGAGAAGATGTCCGTGCGCGACGTGCTCGTCGCGCTCCGCGAGGCGGGACTCGATACGATGCCGGGGGGCGGCGCCGAGGTGTTCAGCCCGGCCGTGCGCGCGACGATCGCCGATCGCAAGCTGGCCGGCAGCGAGTGGATCGACGTGCACCGCGTCGCGCACGGACTTGGCATCCGGACGAACTGCACGATGCTGTACGGGCACGTCGAGACGGTCGAGGACCGCATCCACCATCTGGGGATGCTGCGCGACCTGCAGGACGAGACGGGCGGCTTCCTCGCGTACATCCCGCTCGCCTACCATCCGGACAACAACGAGCTGGGCGCGGAGCTCGGGCGCCAGGGCACGGCGACCACCGGCGTCGACGACCTGAAGAACCTCGCCGTCGGCCGGCTCTTCCTCGACAACTTCGATCACGTCAAGTCGCACTGGATCATGGTGACGCCGGCGCTGTCGCAGCTGTCGCTCCACTTCGGCGTGAACGATCTGGAGGGCACCGTCGTCCGCGAGAAGATCTATCACGAGGCCGGCGCGCACACCGCGCAGGCGATGAGCCTCGACGAGCTGCTGCGCATCATCCGTGGCGCGGGGAAGATCCCCGCCGAGCGCGATTCGTTCTACAACGTCATCCGCACGTTCGGCGACGATCCGACGCGGGCCGCGGCGTGACGATGCGCGTCGGCCGCATCCCGTACATCAACTGCTACCCGGTCTACGGCGGCATCGATCGCGGCATCGTCGCGCTCGATGCGGAGCTCGTCGACGGCATCCCTTCGGCGCTCAACCGCCGCATGGCGCAGGGCGCGCTCGACATCAGCGTCATCTCGGCGGTCGAGTACGCGCGCGACACGGCGCGCTATCTCCTCCTGCCGGATCTCGCCATCTCCTGCGACGGCCCGGTGCGCAGCGTCATGCTCTTCTCGCGCGTGCCGGCCGAGCGGCTCGGCGCCGGCCGCGTGCTCGTCACGCGAAGCTCGATGACGAGCGTCGTCCTGCTCGAGCTGCTGTTCGAGCACGTCTGGAAGGCGCGACCGTCGTTCGTGCCGGCCGATGCCGAGATCGCCGATCTCGCGCGAACCGAGCAGCCCGAGCACGATGCGCGGCTCATCATCGGCGACGCGGCGCTGCTGCTGAGCTCCGGCGCGAGCGATCTGGCGCGGGACTATCCGTACGCCTACGACCTCGGCGCTGCCTGGAAGGAGTGGACCGGTCTTCCGTTCGTGTTCGCGGTGTGGGTCGCCCAGCGCTCCGCGCCGGTCGAACGTTCACTGGCGCTCCATGCCCAGCTGATCCGCTCGCGCGATTGGGGTCTGGAGCATCTCGGCATCCTCGCCGATCAGGCCGCGCAGGCGACGGGCGTCTCCCGCCGCGCCGCGCTCGAGTATCTTTCTGGCCTCGACTACGGCCTCCGTTACGAGCATCTGGCGGGGCTCACGACGTTCTTCGGCAAGCTCGCCGCCAGCGGACGCGTGCCGAACGGCTCGCTCGTCTTCCTGCCCGCCGCATGATGCGCGCGCGCGGAGCCCGGTCGCTGCACGACTCTCGGTGACTGTCATGCGTGATCTGCTCGACTTCTATCAGCGCGCACCCCTCCTCGAGCTCGGCGCCGAGGCTGACCGCGTGCGCCAGCAGCTGCATCCCGGCGACGTCGTCACGTACATCGTCGACCGCAACATCAACTACACGAACGTCTGCGTCGCGGACTGCGGCTTCTGCGCCTTCTATCGGCGCCCGAAGGACGCGGAGGGATGGACGCTCTCCTACGAGCAGATTGGCGCCAAGATCGATGAGGCCAAGGCACTCGGCGGCGTCCAGATCCTGATGCAGGGCGGCCACAATCCGTACATCCCGTTCGAGTGGTACCTCGACCTGCTGCGCTACATCAAGCGCAACCATCCCATCCACGTGCACGGCTTCAGCCCGAGCGAGGTGGACTTCTGGTCGAAGCTGTACCGCATGGATGCGCGCGACGTCATCCGCGAGCTACAGAAGGCGGGGCTGGACTCGATTCCCGGCGGTGGAGGCGAGATCCTCGTGCAGCGCGTGCGCGACGAGGTCGCGAAGAAGAAGGCGGGCGCCGACCGGTGGCTCGAGATCATGGAGATCGCGCACCAGGAGGGGATGAAGACCTCCGTCACCATGATGTACGGCATCGGCGAGACGCTGGCCGAGCGGCTCGAGCATCTGCAGCGCGTGCGCGAGGTGCAGCAACGCACGAAGGGATTCACCGCGTTCATCTGCTGGCCGCTCCAGCCGGAGAACACGCCGCGCATGTCGCGCATGCCGAAGACGGACGCCGTCGACTATCTGCGGACCGTCGCGTTCGCGCGGGTCGTGCTGGACAACGTCCCTAACATCCAGTCGAGCTGGGTGACGATGGGGATGAAGATCGGGCAGACGGCGCTGCGCTTCGGCTGCAACGACTTCGGCTCGCTCATGATCGAGGAGAACGTCGTGTCGGCGGCGAACACGACGCATCGCACGACGATCGAGGAGATGGAGCGCCTCATCCGCGACGCCGGCTTCACACCGGCGCGCCGGCGGCAAGACTACTCGATCATCGCGCCGGCCGTGGCTGCGGCGTGATCCCGGCGGGGACGGTGCCGCGCCATGGCTGAGCGGCTGCCGTTCCGCTCCGGCATCGGCTACGACTCCCACCGCTTCGCCCCCGGCGGCCCGCTCGTGCTGGGCGGCGTCGAGATCGCCGCGGACGTGCATCTGCGCGGACATTCGGATGGCGACGCGATCGCCCACGCCGTGACCGACGCGGTGCTCGGCGCGGCGGGGCTCGGCGACATCGGCACCCTGTTCCCCGACACCGAGCCCGTCAACGCGGGACGCGACTCGATCGAGATGCTGATCCTCGCGGTGGGCCACGTCGAGGCCGCGGGATGGCGGGTCGGTCAGGTGGACGTCGTGGTGATCACCGAGACGCCACGTATCGCGCGGCACCGCGCCGCGATGCGCGAGCGGATCGCCGGCGCGCTGCGCTGCGCGCCGGAAGACGTCGGCATCAAGGGGAAGACCAACGAGGGGATGGGGTTCGTCGGCCGCGGCGAAGGTCTCGCGTGTCTGGCGACCGCGACGCTCTATCGCGCGTAGCATGAACGCCGGCCTGCTCGACTGGCTGTCGCACGTGCCGCTCGGTGTCCTGTATCTCCTCATGGCGGCGTTCGCCGCGGTGGAGAACGTCTTCCCGCCGGTGCCGGCCGACACGGTGGTCGCCCTGGGGAGCTGGCTCGCGGCGCGGGGGCAGGGCAGCGCCTTCTGGGCGTTCTTCGCGACCTGGGTCGGAAACGTCGCTGGCGCCGGCGCGATGTACGCCGTGGGCCGGCGTCATGGGACCGCGTGGATGCACCGGCGCTTCCCGGCGCTCGGCGACGAGCAGAACGAGCGACGGCTGCGCGAGCTCCACGGAAGGTACGGCACCCTCTCGCTCGTACTGAGCCGCTTCATCCCCGGCGTGCGCGCGCTCGTGCCGCCCTTCGCGGGCGCGCTGCGCGTCCCGCCGATCACGACGATGTTGGCGCTGTCGCTCGCCTCGGCCGTGTGGTACGGTGTGATCAGCTACGTGGCATTCCGCGCCGGCGCGGACTGGGGCGCGTTGATGGCGCGCATCACGCGCTACGGACGCCTCGCCGCCGTCGGTGCCGCGGCGATGATCGCGGCGGGCGCGCTGGTGTGGTGGCTTCGTCGCCGCCAACGGACAGCCTGATGGTCGACGCCGACGCACGGACCCGCCGATTCCTGCTCCAGCGGTTCACCGACTACATCGCGCTCGAGCAGGGGCTCTCGCTGCGCACGCAGGAGGCGTACGGCAAGGACCTCGATCGGTTCGCCGAGTACGCCGACTTGAAGGGTGTCGCCGCGCCGCTCGACATCACGGCGCGCACCATGCGCGAGTACGTGTACCACCTCAAGGACCTCGGGCTCTCGCCGGCGAGCATCCGCCGGAACGTGTCGGCGCTGCGCAGCTACTTCCGCTTTCTCACCGGCGACGGCGTCGTCGTGCGCGATCCGAGCGAGCGGCTCGAGACGCCCAAGCGCTGGCGCGAGCTCCCCGACGTGCTCACCGTCGACGAGGTCCAGCGCCTCATCGCCGCGCCGACCCTCGACGACAACATGGTTTTCCGCGACCGGGCGCTCCTCGAGCTCGCGTACGGCGCCGGACTCCGCGTGTCGGAGTGGATCACGCTCGGAGTGCGTGACCTCATGCTCGAGGAGGGCTTGATCCGCGTGTTCGGGAAGGGGAGCAAGGAGCGGCTCGTACCGATCGGTCGGTCGGCGATCGGCGCCGTGGCGGTCTACCTGCGCGAGCTGCGGCCGAAGCTCGAGAAGGGAGAGGGAAAGGGCATTCTCTTCCTCAATGCTCGCGGACGTCCGCTCACGCGCATGGGCGCGTGGAAGATCCTTCGAGGCTACGTCGAGCGCGCCGGGATCACCAAGCACGTCTCCCCGCACACCCTGCGGCACTCGTTCGCGACGCATCTGCTGGAGGGGGGCGCCGACCTCCGCGCGGTGCAGGAGATGCTCGGCCACGTCGACATCGCGACGACCCAGATCTACACGCACGTCGACCGGGAGTATCTGCGACAGGTGCATCGGAGTTATCATCCGAGAGGGTGAATCCCCCGGCCGACCCGTCCGACCGCGCTCATGCTGCTCGTCATCGACAACTACGACTCGTTCACCTACAACCTCGTCCAGTATCTGGGCGAGCTTGGGGCCGACGTGCTCGTGCGCCGCAACGACGCCGTCACGGTCGGCGAGGTGGGCGAGCTCGCGCCGGACGGCATCGTGCTCTCGCCTGGTCCATGCGCGCCCGCGCAGGCCGGCGTGACGGTCGACGTCATCCGCGCCTGGGGCGCGACGACGCCGATCCTCGGCGTGTGCCTGGGACATCAGGCCATCGGCGAGGCGTACGGTGGCCGAGTGGTGCGCGCCGCGCGCGCGGTTCACGGGAAAACGTCGCGCATCAGCCATGACGGGTCGGACCTGTTCGCCGGGCTGCCCTCACCGCTGCAGGTGGGGCGCTATCACTCGCTCACCGTCGAGCGGTCCACGCTCCCCGATTCGCTGCGCGTCGTCGCGACGGCGGAGCACGACGAGTCGGAGATTCACGCCCTCCGCCACAGGACGCATCCGGTGTGGGGCGTACAGTTCCATCCCGAGTCCGTCCTGACGCCGGACGGCAAGCAACTCCTGCGCAACTTCCTCGATCTGGTCGCGCGGTGAGACATCGCCTGGTCGCCGCCCTCCTCGCGCCGTCGATGCTCGGCGCGCAGGAGGTGGTGCTGCGCGAGCCGGGCCCCGAGCGCGTCGCTTCGATCGTGCGAAGCGCAGCCTCCGGCCCGCACGCGCTGCGCGCCGGCAGCGGGAATCTCGTCCTGCCGCGCGACAGCGTGGTGACGACGAACCTGCTCGTGCTCGGACGGCCCACGTATGTCTCGAGTCGCGTTCACGGAGACGTCGTGGTCGTCGGCGGCGATCTGTTCCTGCGCACCGGCTCCGAAATCACGGGACGGGCGATCGCGATCGGCGGCGGCGTGTATCGCACCTTTCTCGGCACCGTCGGCGGACCGATCGAGAGCTATCGGAACGATCACTACTCCGTCGCGGCGAGTCCCGCGCGCTACGAGCTGACGTATCAGGGTCGCGGAGAAGATCGACCCCCGATCGTGCAGCCGGCGGGCCTCTCTGGATTGCTCCTCCCGACGTACGACCGCGTGGACGGTGTCTCGCTCCCAGTCGGCGCGCTCGTGACGCTCGGCGATCGCGCCGCGGAGATCCAACCCAGCGTGACGTACCGGAGCCGCCTCGGTGTCGTCGATCCGGGCGTGTCGATCCACATCGCACCCGAACGGTCGCTGCGCGTCGAGGCGGAAGTGGGACGCAGCACGCGCACCAACGAAGGCTGGATCTATTCGGATCTGATCAACTCCGCCGTCTCGCTGGCTTTCGGGGACGACACGCGAAATTACTTCCGCGCCGACGGCGGAACGGCGCGCGCCATCGTCCATGTCGAGCGGACGGGGATCACCTTCGAGCCATTCGTCGGCGGCCGCTTCGAGAAGGTCAGTCCGATCAGTGCAACCGGAACCGTCTACAGCTTCTCCGGCCGCTCGTCGATCGAGCGCATGGCGCGGCCCAATCCACTCGTGGAGCGCGGCGAGATCGGATCGGGGCTGGTTGGCGCGACGCTCGAGTACAAGGTCGGTCCGGTGCAGGCGAAGCTCAACGCCGAGGGCGAGCAGAGCTTCCGCACTCCCGACAGCACGTCGTCGTTCACGCAGCTCACGCTGAACGGCACGATCGAGTTCCCGACCTTCGGCTCGCAGCGGCTGCGCATCGACGCACACGGCGTCGCGACGGCCGGCGACTCCACGCCGCGCGCGCGCTACGCATATCTCGGCCGCGGCGGGACGCTGCCCCTGCTGGAGCTGCTCGAGCAGGGCGGAGACCAGGTCGTGTTCGTCGAGAGCCGCTATCAGATTCCTGTCGCCATCGTCGTCCTGCCGAAGCTCGGCTCGCCGACGCTGCATCTGCGCCATCTGATGGGCGCGGCGGGCGTGGCGTCGCTGCCGAAGCTCGAGCAGGAGCTCGGCGTCGGCGTCGGGATCAGCGTCGTCAAATTCGAGGCGACGTTCGACGCGGCGGGTGAGCGCGACACGCGCTACGGCCTCTCGGTCGTGATGGGCCGCTAGCATCTCCCGCCGCGCATTGCCTTCTCCCACGAGAAGGCGTATGTTAACTGGCGTGAAAGTTGCATCGGGCGCGCGCTCCGCGTGCGCATCGCCGCGGCCCAGCGAGCCGCACGTGAGGACGCTCGCCGTCATCCCAGCGCGACTGGGCGCGACGCGTCTCCCCCGGAAGCCGCTGCGGCTTCTCGCTGGCGTCCCCCTCGTCGTCCGCGTGCTCGAGCGCGTCGTCTCGCTCCGTCTCGCCGATCGGTGCATCGTCGCCACCGACAGCCGCGAGATCCTCGACGAAATCGCGCGCGCCGGTGGCGAGGCCGTGCTCACCGACGCCGCGCATCCCAGTGGCACGGACCGCGTGGCCGAGGTCGCGGCGCGCGCCGACTGCCGCGGCTTTCACGCCATCCTCAACGTGCAGGGCGACGAGCCCTTCGTCTCCGCCGCCGCGGCGCGTGGCGCGCTGTCGCAAGTCACCGAGCATGGCTTCGCGCTCGGCACGGCCGCGCTGCGGAGCGGGCCCGACGTCCTTCGCCGCCCCGACGTGGTGAAAGTCGTCACCGCCGACGATGGCGCAGCGATGTACTTTTCGCGTGCGCCGATCCCGTTCCTCCGTGACGGCGCCGACGCCGCCGACCGCGACGCACGGGTGCTGCACCACGTCGGCGTCTACGCGTACACTCCCGACGCGCTCGCCCGATGGGTCGCGCTGCCCGTCCATCCGCTCGAGCGCATCGAGCGGCTGGAACAGCTGCGTCCCCTCGCGCACGGCATGCGCATGGGCGTCGCGATCACCGACGACGCGGCACGCAGCGGCATCGATACCGAGGAAGACCTGGAGCTGGCGAATTCTCAGTGGGCGACCTTCACGACGACCGAGAGCTGATGCAGACGACGACGCGACAGCACACGACGAAGTTCATCTTCGTGACCGGCGGGGTAGTCTCCTCGCTCGGCAAAGGCATCGCTGCCGCCTCCCTGGGGCGGTTGCTCGTCGCGCGCGGCCTGCGCGTGACGATGATGAAGTTCGACCCGTACCTGAACGTGGATCCGGGGACGATGTCCCCCTTCCAGCACGGTGAGGTGTACGTCACCGACGACGGCGCCGAGACCGATCTCGACCTCGGACACTACGAGCGGTTCATCGATCGCTCCCTGTCGCAGGCGAACAACGTCACGACGGGACGCATCTACCTCAACGTCATCACCAAGGAGCGCCGGGGTGAGTATCTCGGCTCGACCGTGCAGGTGATCCCGCACATCACCGACGAGATCAAGAGCGCGATGCGCCGCGTCGCGCCGGAGAACGACGTCGTGATCGTCGAGATCGGCGGCACGGTCGGCGACATCGAGTCGCAGCCGTTTCTCGAAGCGATCCGACAGTTCCGGCACGACGTCGGCCGCGAGAACGCGATCTTCGTGCACCTCACGCTCATCCCGTACATCGCCGCCGCCGGTGAGCTCAAGACGAAGCCCACGCAGCATTCCGTGCGCGAGCTCATGGAGATCGGAATCCAGCCGGACATCCTGATCGTGCGCACGGAGCGGCCCGTGTCGGACGAGATCAAGCGCAAGATCGCGCTGTTCTGCAACGTGGAGTTCGGCGCGGTGATCGAGTCGCCCGACGTCTCGACGATCTACGACATCCCGCTCGCCTTCCGCGAGCAGGGGTTCGACGACAAGGTGTTGCAGAAGTTCGGGATCGAGCGCCCGGCGCCCGATCTCACGCAGTGGAAGGAGATGGTTCAGCGCGTCGTCGCGCCGAGCGAGCGGGTGAAGATCGCCGTCGTCGGCAAGTACACGGACTTCGTCGACAGCTACAAGAGCGTCCAGGAAGCGCTCATCCACGGCGGCATCGCCAACGACGTCGGCGTCGACATCCACTGGATCTCGAGCGACAACTTCGTCGATGCGCGAGCCGCGGCCGAGATCCTCGGCCGGCACGACGGGCTGCTCGTCCCGGGCGGCTTCGGCGTGCGCGGCGTCGAAGGGATGGTCGACGCCATCCAGCATGCCCGCGAGCACGGCGTGCCCTTCTTCGGCATCTGCCTCGGCATGCAGACCGCGATCATCGAGTTCGCGCGCAACGTGTGCGGGCTCGACGACTCGCATTCGAGCGAGTTTTCGCCCGAGTGCGACAACCCGGTCATCTCGCTCATGGAGTCGCAGCAGCACGTGACCGACATGGGTGGCACGATGCGGCTCGGCGCGTATCCCTGCCGGCTCGCGCGCGGCTCGCGCGCGGCCGAGGTGTATGGCGTCGCCGAGGTGAGTGAGCGGCATCGCCATCGGTACGAGGTGTCGAACGCGTACCGCGACCTCTTCACCCAGCACGGGCTGCGGCTCTCCGGCGTGTCCCCCGACGGCCAGCTCGTCGAGATGATCGAGCTGCCGAACCATCCATGGTTCGTCGGCTGCCAGTTCCACCCGGAGCTGCAGTCGCGGCCGACGCGCCCGCATCCGCTCTTCGCGGGGTTCATCGCGGCGGCGACGACGCGCAAGCGGCGTGATCGCTCCGATAGGGAGGAGTCGCTCGTGAGTGCGTCGCCATCGTGACGTCTCCGCTCTTCCGGCGTGACGCGTTGTTCCTCATCGCGGGCCCCTGCGTGCTCGAGGACGACGGGCTCAATCTGCGCGTCGCCGAGCATCTCGCGCGGCTCGCGGAACGCGTGCCCGGCGGGATCATCTTCAAGGCGAGCTTCGACAAGGCCAATCGCTCCAACGCCGGCGCGTTTCGCGGTCCGGGGCTCGACGAGGGGCTCGCCGCGCTCGATCGCGTGCGCGCCGCGACGGGGCTGCCCGTGCTCACCGACGTGCATCTGCCCGATCAGTGCGCGCCCGCCGCGCAGATCGCCGACGTGCTGCAGATCCCGGCGTTCCTGTCGCGCCAGACGGATCTGCTGGTCGCCGCGGGCGCGGCCGGCAGACCGGTGAACATCAAGAAGGGGCAGTGGATGCACCCCGAAGCGATGCGCGGTGCCGCCGCCAAGGTGCGCCAGGGGTTCGCCGCTGCGGGCCGGACGGGTGCGGCCGATGTCGCGGCCACCGAGCGCGGGACCTTCTTCGGCTACGGTGACCTCGTCGTCGACTTCCGCGCCCTGTCACAGATGCGCGCGGCGTGCGACGCGCCCGTCGTGTTCGACGCCACGCACAGCGTGCAGCAACCGGGACGTGGCGAGGGCGGGGCCAGCGGAGGCGCCCGTGAGTTCGTCGGGCCGCTCGCCCTCGCGGCGTGCGCGGTCGGCACCGACGGGCTCTTTCTCGAGACGCATCCCGATCCCGATCACGCGCCGAGCGACGGCCCCAACATGGTGCCGCTCGACGCGCTCGACGATCTGGTGCTCCGCGCCGTGGACGTCTGGCACCGCGCGCGCGCATGATCGACCCGTCGCTCGCCCGCTCGATTCGCCTCGTCGGCCTCGACGTCGACGGCGTGATGACCGACGGCGGGATCTACCTGGGCGCCGCGGACGGCCGCCCGGTCGAGCTCAAGCGCTACGAGATCCAGGACGGGCTCGGCGTGCATCTGATGCAGCGAGCGGGACTGCGCGTCGTCATCGTCACCGGACGCGTCTCGGAGAGCGTGCGGCTGCGCGCCGTCGAGCTCGACGTGGACGACGTCGCGCAGGATCCGCGCGCGCACAAGCTTCCCGGTTTTCTCGCGATGCTCGACCGTCACGGCATCGCTCCGTCGGAGGCCGCATTCGTCGGCGACGATTTTCCCGATCTCGCCGTGCTGCGGCTCGTCGGCCTGCCCGTCGCCGTCGGGAACGCCGTCCCCGAGATCCGCGCCGCCTGCGCCGTCCAGCTCGCGCGCCACGGCGGGCGCGGTGCCGTGCGCGAGTTCGCCGAGCTGCTGCTCAGGGCGCGCGGCCAGTGGGAGCAGGTGACCGAGGCGTACGTGCAGGAGCGTTCGCTCCCCGCCGGAGTGACGGCCCGATGATGCCGAGCGAGATCGTCGAGCGCGGCCGCCGCGTCATCCGGCTCGAGCGTGAAGCGCTCGCGACCGTCGAGGAGCGACTCGGCGACTCGTTCGCAAAGGCGGTATCGATGATCGCGCAGTCTCCGGGACGCGTGATCGTCGCCGGCGTCGGGAAATCGGGGCTCGTGGCGCGAAAGATCGCCGCGACCCTGACGTCGACCGGTACGCCGGCAGCGTTTCTCCATCCGGCGGAGAGCGCCCACGGCGACCTCGGGATCGTCGGCGCGAACGACGTGGCGATCCTCCTCTCGAAGTCGGGAGAGTCCGACGAGCTGCTCGTCCTGCTCGAACATCTCCAGGGCCTGGGGGTACGGACCATCGCCATCACGGGAGATTCGGGCTCGGCGCTGTCCCGGCTCTGCGACGTGGCGCTGGATGCCTGGGTCCGTGAGGAGGCGTGCCCACACGACCTGGCGCCGACCAGCAGCACGACCGCGGCGCTCGCGCTGGGCGACGCGCTGGCGGTCACGCTGCTCGAGCAGAAGGGGTTCAAGCGGGAAGACTTCGCCCGGCTCCATCCGGGCGGCGCGATCGGGCGGCGGTTGCTGCGCCGCGTGGATGAGGTGATGATCACGGATCCACTGCCGATCCTTCCGCCGGGCTCCACGCTGCGTCAGGCCGTCGTCGTCCTCGCCGAACAGCGAGGGATCGTGCTCGTCGCCGGCGACGATCGTCAGCTGCAGGGCGTCCTCACGGCAGGAGATCTCACCAGGCTCATGGAACACGAGACGGACGTGCTCTCCTCTCCGGTCGAACGCATCATGACGCGCACGCCGCGGCTCGCGCACCGCGGTGAGCTCGCGAGCGCCGTCGTCTATCGCATGGAGACGAATGGGGTGATGGCCATGCCCGTCCTCGGCGACGACGAGCGGCTCGCTGGCGTCGTCCACCTGCACGACCTCATGCGAGCCCGCGTCGCATGATTCGCCGTCACGTCTGGCTCGTCGTCGCTGCGCTGCTCCTCGTCGTGGCCTGCACCAAACAGGGAGCGACGCCCCCGATCAGGCGCGGTATCACCATGGCCGACAGCGCGGAGCAGGTGATGCTCGGCGTGCGCATGCTGCTCACCGACCGCGGCGTGCAGCGCGGCGAGCTGTTCGCCGACACCGGCTACGTCTTCGACGAGCAGACCCGCTTCGAGCTGCGAAAGGTGCGCGCCACCTTCAACACGAGCACGGGCACGAAGGACGGCGTGCTGAGCGCCGACCGCGGCACGTACAGCCAGCGCGAGGAGAAGCTGGAAGGCTTCGGCAACGTCGTGATCGTCACGACGGAGGGGAAGCGGCTCACGTCGCCGCAGATGCGGTACATGAAGGTGACGAACGAAGTCTCGAGCGACTCGGCGTTCACGCTCGTCGAGCCGGGAAGAACTGCAAAAGGCGTCGGCTTCCGCGCCGATCCTCAGCTCACGAGAATCCAGGTCCTGCGCAACGTCGGCGGGCAGGGAAGCTTCACGCTGCCCGGCAAATGAGCCTCGCGCGAATCCTCGGATGCGTCGCCTCGCTGGCGGTCGTCGCCAGCCCGATGCGTGCGCAGATCGGAGCCCCACCCAGCGGCCGGTGCCGGTTCGTGCTGGACGAGGTGCCCGGGAACCACCTCTCCGTCGTCAAGCTGCCGAGTGGGCAGTACAACTCGTACATCGGCGGTGGAGTCGTCGCACGGTGTCCCGAGCAGCGGATCGTTCTGCGCTCCGACAGCCTCGAGGCGTACGGTGACGAGGACCGGTACTACTTCCTCGGGCGCGTCGACTACGTCGAGCCGCGGCTCACGCTCAAGTCGGACTTCCTCACCTACTTCCAGCAAGAGGAGCGGATTCTCGCGTCGAGCAACGTCGACGCCAAGCTGCCGAGCGGCTCGAACCTCAAGGGTCCACAGCTCGAGTTCTGGCGCACGATCCCGCGCGTCCGCCAGCAGCATGCGACGGCGGTCGGGCGGCCGACGATCTCGATCGTGGAGAAGGACAGCGCGGGCCAGCCCCGGCCTCCCGTGACCGTGACCGGCAACAACGTCTGGATGGTCGGCGACAGCGTGGTCGCGTCCTCGGGGCAGGTCGTCGTCATCCGGCCGGAGCTCACGGCGTCGGGGGACTCGCTCTTTCTCGACGCGGGCACCGAGCTGCTGCGGTTGATGCGGAACCCGCGCGTCCTCGGCAGCAAGGGACGACCCTACAGTCTCGTCGGTGAGACGATCGACGTGCTGACGAAGCAGCGCAAGCTGAATCGCGTGCTCGCCAAGTCCAAGGCGGAGGCGACGAGCCAGGACATGAACCTCAAGTCCGACACGATCGACCTGCGCATCGTCAACGACTCGCTGAACCGGGCGATCTCGTGGGGTAAATCGCGCTCGCGAGCTGTGTCGGCGAACCAGTCGGTCATCTCGGATTCGACGGACGTCCTGATGCCCGGCCAGCGCCTGCGCGAGATGCACGCCGTGGGCGACGCGGTGGCCGAGGGCGCCCCTGATTCGACGCGATTCCGCACGTCCGAGCGCGACCGCCTGACGGGCGACACGATCGTTGCGCACTTCGACACGGCGGCGTCTCTCCTGCGAGACTCGACGAGCAAGCCGAGGATCCGGCTGCTCGTCTCGAACGGGCACGCGACGTCCTACCAGCACCTCCCACCGCGCGACACCACCTTGCGAATTCCGGCGATCGTCTACGTGGTGGGCAGTGCGATCAACGTGAGCTTCGACTCGGGCGCCGTGAAGCAGGTCACCGTCCGCGACGACTCGCTCTCGACGGGGCTGTACCTGGAGCCCGAGAAGTCCGACACCTCGGCCGCCGGCCGTCGGGCTGCCGCGGCGCGGCGCGCCGCAGCGACGCCGTCGCCCGCGGCTCGGGCTGCGGGCGACACGCGGCAGAGACCCACGACGCCGGCGCCGACTCCGTCCCCAACCACCACGGCGCCGCCCACCGTGCCGCCGAGGCGACCATGACGCCTCCAGTTCCGCCGACCCGGCTCCAGGAGCTCGTCAATCGGCTGGCGCGCGGCGACCGCTCGGCCGCGCTCGCTCTTCACGCCCTGATCAGCGCCGCCGATCGCACGGGGACCGCGTCGTTCAACGACGTGGCCGTGATGTACCGGAACGACCACCTGGCCGCGCTTCGTGCCGCCGGCGTGGACGCCGAGCGCGAGGCGGGCCGCCTGAGCATGGACGAGGTGCGCGGCAACCTCGCCGCTTCCGTGCTGCCACGGCTGGCGTCCGAGCGCGTCGTGGTGCTGCCGCCGGGCGGCCTCCAGTCTCCGGACGCGCCGGTGCGCGTCGCGGAGCCGGTGTGGCGGGAGATCGGGGGCGTGCGCGCCGAGCTGGCGGACATGCTCAAGCACACCGGGGAGCACCCTGCGCTGCGTCCCAGCCGGCCCACGGCGCCCGTCTACAGTCCCGATGGGCACCGCAAGACCCTCGAGGCGCGCGGGCTGCTGAAGAAATATCGACGGCGCTCGGTCGTGAACGACGTGGCCCTCCGCTTGCAACAGGGGGAGATCGTGGGACTGCTGGGCCCGAACGGGGCGGGGAAGACGACCACGTTCTACATGATCGTCGGCCTGATCCAGCCGCTCGCGGGTCACATCCTGCTGGATGGCGTGGACATCACCCACATGCCCATGTACCAGCGGTCGCGGAAGGGGATCGGCTACCTGTCCCAGGAGCCCTCGATCTTTCGCAAACTGTCCGTCGAGGACAACATCGTAGCGATCCTCGAGACCCTTCCGATCAGCGCGAGCGAGCGGGCAAAGCGGCTCGAAACGTTGCTGGACGAGTTGAACATCAAGCATCTGCGACGCAGCAAGGCGTACCAGCTCTCCGGTGGAGAGCGGCGGCGGCTCGAGATCACGCGGGCGCTGGTGACGAAGCCGGACTTCATGATGCTGGACGAGCCGTTCGCGGGGGTCGACCCGATCGCCGTACACGACATCCAGACCATCGTCGCCGACCTCCGCCATCGCGGCATCGGCGTTCTGATCAGCGATCACAACGTGGAACAGACTCTCGATATCGTCGATCGTGCCTACATCATGTTCGACGGCCAGGTGAAGGTCTCGGGCACCGTGCGTGAGCTGGTGTTCGACGAGACCGTCGCCGACATCTATCTCGGTCCGACCCTCTCGGCGCGGCTCCGTGCACGCTTCGCCGACGAGAGCCCGGGAGACGTCGCATGAGGCAGGGACTCTCCCAGAGCACTCAGCTCAAGCAGGAGCTCAAGATCAATCCTCGCCTCTATCAGGCGATGGACCTGCTCTACATGCCCCTGCTCGACCTCCAGCAACACCTCAAGCAGGAGCTCCTCAACAACCCCTTCCTCGACATGGTCGAGCCGGAGGAGGACGAGGAGGACGAGGGCGACGTCCAGGAGGAGAGCGCCAATCCGGAGTCGGAGCCGGAGAAGGACGAGAAGGGGGAGATCGACTGGGAGGAGATCCTCCTCGACGGCTTCGATGCCGGCGGCCGGCGGGAGGAGCATGAGGAGCGGGAGTACTACGAGCCCGTGACCGTCGACTCGCGCGATCTGTCGGACCACCTGCGCGACCAGGTCAGCCTCCTCGACCTCACGCCGCGACAGATGTACCTCGCCGACGAGTTCATCGGCAACATCAACGAGGACGGCTACCTCGCGTGCGGGCTCGACAAGATCCTCGAGGGAGTCAACGAGAGCGTCCAGAAAGCCGCCGAGGACTCCGAGCGCGACCTCACGGACGTGCCGCTGTACACGATGTCCGAGGCCGAGGACATGCTCGGCATCATCCAGGGCCTCGACCCGCCGGGCGTCGGCGCGCGCGATCTGCGTGAGTGCCTGATGCTCCAGCTCCGTGAAGCGGGCCTCGAGCATTCGGTGCCCTTCCGCCTCGTCCGCGACTGCTTCGACGAGCTCATCGCGCACCGCTGGAGCGAGATCTCGAAGCGGTTCGGCATCAGCCCCGTCGACGTCCAGAAGGCGGCCGACGAGATCGCGAAGCTCGATCCGAAGCCGGGCCTCGTGTACAGCGACGCGAGCGACAACTACATCATTCCCGACCTGATCGTCGACAAGATCGACGGCAAGTACCACGTCTTCCTCAACGACGCCAACCTGCCGCGCCTCAAGCTGAGCAAGGCGTATCAGGAGATCGCGCGCGACAAGAAGAAGTTCGAGGGGGAGAACAAGGAGTTCATCTCGAACAAGCTCAACTCGGCCAACTGGATGATCCAGGCGATCGAGCAGCGGCGGCAGACGATGCTCAAGGTCATGAACTACATCGTCGAGCGGCAGCGCGAGTTCTTCGAGAAGGGCGTGCAGTACCTCAAGCCGCTCACGCTGCGTGAGGTGGCCGAGGTGATCAACATGCACGAGAGCACGGTGAGCCGCGTGACGAACGAGAAGTTCGTGCAGACGCCGCGCGGGGTGCTCCCGCTCAAGTTCTTCTTCTCCTCGGGCCTCTCGACCACCGCGGGCGAG
>JBJMNN010000057.1:0-9900 GCA_045804245.1 Gemmatimonadaceae bacterium
GGAAGCGGTCGCTCCGATGCACGAGCGACACGTGGGTCGCGATGCCGGCAAGCTGCGTCGCCCAATCGAACGCCGAGTCGCCGCCGCCGATGATCACGACGCGCTGGTCCCGGTAGTCCTGCGGGTCGGTGACGACGTCGTAGATGCCGCGACCGTACCAGGGGTCAGCGCTCGCGTGCGGCAGCCGTCGCGGTGAGAACGCGCCGATCCCCGCCGCGATGATGATCGCGCGCGTCGGGAAGCGGTCCTGGTCCGTCTCGAGGATGAAGTGGCCGTCCTGCTCGTGGAGACCTGTGACACGCTGACCCAGGTGCGTCGGCTGATTGAACTGCGCCGCCTGCTCTCGCAGCGCCTTCACGAGATCCTTGGCGAGGACCTTCGGGTAGCCCGCCACGTCGAAGATGTATTTCTCCGGATAGAGTGCGGCGAGCTGCCCGCCGGGCTCGGGGAGTGCGTCCACGATCTGCGCCGTCGCGCCGCGCATCCCGGCGTAGAAGAGGGCGAAGAGCCCGGCCGGCCCCGCGCCGATGATGGTGATGTCCTTCATCTCGTGTTCCATCCGTGAAGGTTCGCCGGTCACCGGCGGATCATCAAGCGTCTCCGGGACGTGATGGTGAAGTGACAGACGCGGTTGTCGGTTGTCGGTTATCGGTCGGCACACGCGTCTGGCTCCAACGTCGCTGTTCCTGCTCGCTGACGTGAACCGACCACCGATAACCGAAGACGCGCCCGTGTGACCAACCTCACATCGGCGCCAGGAGCCCACCCGTGCCGCTAGATTCTCCCGCGTGAAGATCTACACCAAGACTGGAGACGCCGGCGACACTGGCCTCTTCGGCGGTGGTCGCGTTCCGAAAGACGATCCGCGCGTCGAGGCGTATGGTGACGTCGACGAGCTCAATGCCGTCATCGGGATGGCGCGCGCCGTCGAGCTGATGCCGCGCATCGATGAAGTGCTCGTCCCCGTGCAGCGCGACCTGTTCGCCATCGGCGCGCTGCTCGCCACCCCCGACCGCGAGAAGATGGCGCAGCACCTTCAGAAGGCGCGGATCGACGAGCATCGGATCGCGGAGCTCGAGCAGGCCATCGACGACGCGGAGTCGGAGCTCGAGCCGCTGCGCGCGTTCATCCTCCCGGGTGGCACCCCGAAGGCGGCGGCGCTGCACGTGGCCCGAACCGTGTGCCGGCGTGCCGAGCGGCACGTCGTGCGGCTGCAGCACGCCGTCGAGCTGCCCGGACTCGCCGTGATCTATCTGAACCGGTTGTCGGATCTGCTCTTCACGCTTGCGCGTCTGGCCAACACGCGCGCCGGTGCGGGCGAGGTCACGTGGTAGCATGACCGCATCGACGGAGACCGAGCACCCGACCCAGCGCGTTCGCGAGATCGATGCAGGTGGCTATCGCGTCACGGTGGCCGCTGGACTGCGCCATCAGTTCGCGCGCTCCATCACCGCGGCCGCCCCGGCGCATCACTATGCCATCGTGAGCGACGACGCCGTCGCTCCGCTCTACGCCGAGCCGCTGACGCTCGCCCTCGCCGCGCATTCACTCGTGTCGCTTCACGTCGTGCCATCCGGTGAAGAGCACAAGACGCGCGACACCTGGGCGCGCGTCACCGACGGCATGCTCGACGCCGGATGCGGTCGCGACACGACGGTCGTGGCGCTCGGCGGCGGCGTCGTCGGCGATCTCGCCGGCTTCGTCGCCGCGACGTTCATGCGCGGCGTGCCCGTGGTGCAGTGCCCCACCACGCTGCTCGCGATGATCGACGCCTCGGTCGGCGGCAAGACGGGAGTGGACACCGCCGCTGGGAAAAATCTCGTCGGCGCGTTCCATCCGCCGGCCGCCGTGCTGGCCGACGTCGAGACGATCGCGTCGCTGCCCCTCGCGCAGCGGCGCTCCGGGCTGGTCGAGGCGATCAAGCACGGCGTGCTCGCCGACGCGGCGTACTTCGGGCGTATCGAGTCCGAGCTTCCGGCTCTCCTCGACGCCGAGCCATCGGCGACGCTCGAGACGGTGGCGCGCAGCGTCGAGATCAAGGCTGAAGTCGTCCGCGCCGATGAACGTGAGCACGGACGCCGCAAGACGCTCAACCTCGGCCACACCCTCGGCCACGCGCTCGAGCACGTGAGCGGTTACGCGCTCCTGCACGGCGAGGCCGTCGCCATCGGTATGGTGCTCGAAGCGCGCATCGCCGAACGGATGGGACTCGCCGAGCCGGGAACGGCGGCACGCATCGAGAGCGTGCTGCGGCGCGCGGGCCTGCCTGTCGCGCGGCCGCGCGGGCTCCCAGTGGACAGCGTGGTGGACGCCACACGGCTGGACAAGAAGGCCCGCGTCGGCCGCGTCGAGTACGCGCTGCCGGCGCGCATCGGCGCGATGGCCGGCGAGGAAGCGGGTTGGGCGCTTCCCGTGGACGACCAGCTCGTGCACGAGGTGTTGGCGTGACGTCGCGCGGCGACGAGGACCGGCCGACCGACCGCCGCAGTCGTAGGAGCACGCTCGTCTCGCTCGGCGGCACCCTGGCGCTGCTCGGCGTCGCGACTGCGGCAACCGTGAGCGTGCATCCGATGTGGCGGCGCGCGAGCGCCGACATCGAAGTCCCCGGCGTCATGGTACCCGCCCCTTCGACGCCCCTGTCGCCCATCCGGCTGGAAGGTGCGCTCGTGCGCGGCGCGGCGCGCGATTGGGCGGTGGGCCGGAAGCGGGCCCTCCGCATCGGCGAGCCGGTGCCCGTGCAGCTCACCGCCTACTGTCTCCAGGGAACGACGCGTCGCGATCAGCGCGTTCGGGAGGGGATCGTCGCCGCCGATCCGAAGCTGTTCCCCCTCGGCCGCTACATCGAGGTGTACATCGGCCGAAAGTACCATGGCCGGTTCCTGGTGGACGACACCGGGAGTCGAATCCGCGACGGCGTCCTCGACATCTGGACGCCGAGCTGTCGCGAGGCCCGCCGGTTCGGTCGCCAGCGCGGGACGGCAGTGCTCGTCCCGCGCCCGCGCGGTGCCCACAAGGACACCCTGCTCACCGGGCGTCTCGGCGGTCTGGCGAGCCGGTGAGCCTGAAGCCGGCACCGAACCGGCTCACTCTTTGCTCCCCTATTCGCCGACCTCATCGGACCGGCGCGATGTCCTCATTCGGCACCTACCTCCTCGGCTTCCTCATCCTGATCGTCGGACTGGCGATCGCTGCGACACTGCTGAACGTCCCCACGATGTGGATCGTGGTCGGCGTGATCGTCCTCGTCGGGATCGGCGTACTGATGGCTACGACGCGGGGGAAGATGAAAGACCCACCGGCGCCGCCGGGGTCTTGAGCGCGCCGAGCGCGCTGCGCGCGCTCCGTACGGTGAATCGGTGATGCCGTGAAAATGGTGAATCGGTCGGAGACTCACCCTTCAACCAGCCTCATCCGCCGCCTCGGCCAATTAGTCCCAAAAAACTGCCGACTTCCGGCGAGTAACCGACAAACGTCTGCGATATCAGCAGTTAGCTCCATCACAAATCTGAGCGACGGGTCATTCTGGCAAACTCGCTGTTGACGGGTTTTCAACCCGACATTATCCTGGCGCTCCCGTTGAACCTCCGCGGGTCCGCAGTCAGCGGCGACTGCGACAATCGACCACCTTCCGGCACAGGTAAGGGGCGTGTATGGAGCAAGCGACCGAGACCAGGTCCAAGGGCTATTTCCGCTCGTCTCCCTCCACCGCGTTCGATCAATACCTCCACGACATCCAGAAACTACCCCTGATCAGTGACGCCGCCGAAGAGCGGCGACTCGCCCGACTCGCCCAGAAGGGCGACGAAGCCGCCGCCGAGCGGTTGGTCACCGCGAACCTCCGGTTCGTCATCTCCTACGTAAAGAAGTACCAGGGCCACGGACTCGATCTCTCCGAGCTGGTGGCGATCGGCAACGAAGGGCTCCTCAAGGCGGTACGGAAGTTCGATCCGGATCAGGGCGTGAAGTTCATCTCGTACGCCGTATGGTGGGTCCGGCAGGCAGTCCTCAAGGCACTCGCCGAGCAGACCCGCAGCGTTCGAATTCCGCTCAATCAGAATTCGCAGCTCATCCGTCTCGCCCGCGCCGAGACGATCCTCGCCCAGGTCCTGAAGCGCGACCCGACCGAGAACGAGATCTCCCGCCTCCTCGAGGAGTCGCCCGAGCAGGTCCGCGCCGCGAAGCAGATGTCCAGCACCGAAGTCTCGCTGGACGCTCCCATCGACAGGTCGGATCGAGAAGCCTCCACGCTCGGCGAGCGCTTCGCCGGCGTCGACGGCACGGAGATCGAGGACACCACGGACTACAAGCTCATGAAGGAGTTCATCGAGCGTGTGTTCCGGAAGTACCTCACGCCGCGCGAGCGGAAGATCCTCTTCCTCTACTACGGGCTGGACGAGAGCGGTGAGCCGATGACGCTCGAGAAGATCGGTGCGCTGATGGGCGTGACGCGCGAGCGTATCCGGCAGATCCGCGAGCGCGCGTTCGAGAAGCTGCGCGAGTCGCCCGACGGACGCGCCCTCGCCGGGTTCTGGCAGGCCGCCTGAACTCCTGCGCCGCCGCATCGCCTGCGGCGTTACATTGAGTCGTCGTCTTGTACGCGGCGGGGTGGGGAGCTGGCTCCCCACCCCGCCGCGTACGTTCGGGCACGCCTTCGCCGTGACGAAGATCCGTTGTTACGTCACGCGCCCGAACGCGTGCTAGTGTAGTCGCGGCCGCGCGCACATCCTCATCCGGCCGCCCCCAAAGGAGCGGCTCCCCGGATGGCCGATCGGAACAGACCAGTCTTCATCGATGCCTCGGGCCGGCGCTGGCGGCGCATCCGCCTTGCCGCTCTGGCGCTCGGCGTGGTGACGACGGTGCTCGCGCTGGTGCTCGTCGTCTCCGAGCTCTTCTTCCCGCCGATCCCACCCGAGCTGCCGCTCGTCTCCGCCACTCGGACGTCCACCGGGAAGAGCGAGCCGCGCCCGACTCCGTTCACGCGGATCGACCGGCTGCGCGTCGCCTATCGGCGCAAGCTCGCGGCCACCATGAAGCAGTACGGCAATCCGGCGTCACGCCGCCCGGAGCTCATCCCCGTGATCGACGTCGGGGCGAAGACGCCACCACGTACGGATGCGATCGTGGCCGGCTTCTACGTCAACTGGGCGGACAACTCGTTCGCCTCGCTCCAGCGCAACTACGACAAGCTCGATTGGGTGATCGGCGAGTGGGCGTTCATCCCCGACAACGCCGACACGCTGCTACTGCGCGTGAAGCCGCAGGTGATCGACCTGTTGTCCAATCGGCCCGCCGACTCGCGGCCGGCGCTGTTCATCATGCTGAGCAACTTCGTCGTCGCGGGCACCGACTCGGCGGCGGGGAAGTTCGACTCCGCGGTGGTGCGTCGATTCCTCGAGAGTCCGGCTGCGCGCGCCAAGGCGGTCGGCCAGCTGCGACGCGCGGTGCTGGAGTACGGGCTGGCCGGCACGACGCTCGACATGGAGAACTTCGACACGAGCCTTCAGCGCGAGGTGCTGGGCTTCGCCCGCGAGCTGCACGACGCGATGCACGCCATCGGCCGGCTCTCGACGCAGGCGATCGCCGTGAGCGACGACGACGCGTACATCAAGCGCGCCGCGAAGGAGAACGACAAGATCTTCCCGATGCTGTTCGACGAGCACTACGCGAGCGGCGATCCGGGACCGGTGTCCAGCCAGCGCTTCTTCGTCACTCAGGCGCAGCGCTTCGCGCGCCTGGTAGATCCATCGAAGCTGATCCTGATGATCGGCGCGTACGGCTACGATTGGAACGACGCCGAGGCGGTGATCAATCACCGCGCCGAAGCGTTCGACTTCCAGGAGGTGATGCGGGCGGCGCGCGGACCCGAGCGTCCGCACACGCGCATGGACCCGGCGACGCTCAATCCTTTCATGCAGTGGACGAGCCCCGATTCCACCGACCACGTGCTCTGGTACCTCGACGCCACGACGGCGTACAACCAGATGCTCGTCGGGCACCACCTCGGCGTGGCGGGACATGCGATCTGGCATCTCGGCGGCGAGGACCCGTCGCTCTGGAACGCGATCGGCCGCGACGGCACCCTCCTCGCCGCCGACAGTCTGCAGCGGATCCCGCCGAGCTACGACGCGGAGTTCGAGGGCACCGGAGAGATCCTGCAGATCCAGTACTTCCCGACGACCGGGCGCCGCAACATCACCGTCGATCCGCGGACGGGCTACATCACTTCGAGCTCACTCGTCCAGGTGCCCGTGCCGTACGTGCTCGCGCGCACCGGAGGGCAGGACCAGAACCGCCACAAGGTCGCCCTCACCTTCGACGACGGCCCCGACCGCCGCTGGACGCCGATGATCCTCGACACGCTCCGCTCACGGGGCGTGAAGGCGACGTTCTTCGTCGTGGGCGAGAACGTGGACACCGAGCAGCGTCTCCTGCGCCGCATCTACGATGAGGGGCACGAGATCGGGAATCACACCTACAGGCATCCGAACCTGGCGCTCACGAGCGCGCCGCGCGCGATCCTCGAGCTCGACATGACGACGCAACTCGTCTCGTCGCTCCTCAACCGGCGGCTCGCCTTCTTCCGCCCACCCTACTTCGGGGATGCCGAGCCGACGACGAGCGATGAGCTGGTGCCCGTGGGGATCGCGTCGCGACGCAACTACTGGACGATCGGGCTCCACGTCGACTCGGAGGATTGGCGCGAGTCCGACCCGCGAGCGATCGTGGCCAACGTGCTGCGCGAGCGCGAGCTGCCCCGCGTCACCGAGGCGACGAACCAGGATTCGGCCCGGAACGTCGTGCTCCTGCACGACTCCGGAGGCGACCGCAGTGGCACCGTGCGCGCGCTCGGACCCCTCATCGACTCGCTTCGAGCGCGTGGCGACACGCTCGTGCTGGTGAGCGAGCTCGCCGGGATCACGCGAGACGACGCGATGCCGCCGATGCCCGCCACGACGGAGGCGACGCGCTTCTTCGTGCGCGCCGGCTTTCTCTCGCTCGGGCTCGGCGAGACGATCATGTTCTGGGTGTTCAGCGCGGCGGTCGCCCTGGGAATCGCGCGACTGCTCTTCATCGGTGTGCTGGCGGTCGCCCAGCGCCTGAGCCGGCATCAGATACGACATCGGCCCGGCGACTACGCGCCAGACGTGAGCATCATCGTGCCCGCCTACAACGAGCAGAAGGTGATCGTCCAGACGATCGCGTCGCTGCTCCAGCAGCAGTATACCGGCCCCATCGAGATCGTCGTCGTCGACGACGGCTCGGCCGACGACACCACGGCGGTCATCGAGCAGGCGTACGGTTCTCATCCACTGGTCTCCACCTTTCGCAAGCCGAACGGCGGCAAGGCGAGCGCGCTCAACTTCGGCATCGCCCGCGCGCAGCACGAGATCGTGATCGGTCTCGACGCCGACACGATCTTCGACGACGACACCGTGGCCGAGCTGGTGCAGCCGCTCCGGGACCCGTGGGTCGGCGCGGTGGCGGGCAACGCCAAGGTCGGGAATCGGATCAATCTCGTCACGCGGTGGCAGGCGCTGGAGTACGTCACGAGCCAGAACCTCGACCGGCGTGCCTTTTCCCTGCTCGACTGCATCACCGTCGTGCCCGGTGCCGTTGGCGCCTGGCGCCGCTCGCTCGTGCTGCAGGTCGGCGGCTTTCGCGAGGATACGCTGGCCGAGGACCAGGACTTGACGCTGGCGATCAGGCGCGCCGGATTGTCCGTCGCCTACGCCGACGCGGCGGTCGCCTACACCGAGGCGCCGGATACGCTGCGCGGTCTCGCCAAGCAGCGCTTCCGCTGGTCGTTCGGTACTCTCCAGTGCACCTGGAAGCACCGCGATGCATTCTTTCGCCGTCGCTACGGCTCGCTGGGGTTCGTCGGCCTGCCGAACGTCTTCCTGTTTCAATTGCTGCTGCCCGCCATCTCGCCCGTCGCCGATCTGATGTTCGTGTGGAGCATCGCGTCGGTCTGGATGAACGCGCGCGTCCACACGGTGGACGGTCGCTTGGCGTACGCGCTGCCGAACCTCGAGCAGGTGCTCGCCTACTACGCGATCTTCCTGCTCGTCGATTGGCTCGCGGCGGTGATCGGATTCCTGATGGAGAGCGATGAGGACAAGAGCCTCACGTGGCTCATCTTCCTGCAGCGCTTCGCGTACCGGCAGGTGATGTACTGGGTCGTGGTGCGCTCGTTCGCCGCGGCGCTGAGCGGACGTCTCCAGGGGTGGGGGAAGCTCGAGCGCAAGGCGACGGTATCGCGGCCAAATCGGCGTCGGCCATTCTGGTGGCGCTTCCGGCGCCTGCTGTGGAGGCGCAGGGTCGCGTGACGGATCGCATTCCCGCCATCGTCAACGTCAAGTCGGGCACGGCCGAAGAAGCGCAGGAGGTTCTGAAACAGGGCGATGCGTTCGAGGTGCACGCCGTGCAGCCCGAAGACATCGCCCGCACGATCCACCAAGTCGTCGACGCCGGCGCGCAGCGTATCCTCGTCAGCGGCGGTGACGGAACGATCGCGACCGCGGCAACCGAGCTGCTGGACAGCAACGTGGAGCTCGCGATCCTGCCGGCCGGCACGCTCAATCACTTCGCACGCGACCTCGGCGTGAGCACCGAGGCTGCCGAAGCGCTGGAGCTCGCGGTAGAGGGCCAGTGTCGCGGCGTCGACATCGGTTACGTGAATGGCCACGTCTTCCTGAACACCAGCAGCGTCGGCGCCTACGTGCAGTTCGTGCGCATCCGCGAGCGTCTCGAGCGGCGGTTCGGCTACCGAGTCGCATCGGCGCTCGCCGCGCTCCGCATCCTGTTCCAGCTTCGCGGCGTCGCGGTGGAGCTCGAGGTGGACGGCGCGCCGCGTATCTACAGGACGCCGCTCGTATTCATCGGCGTCGGCGAGCGCGAGCTTCAACTTCCGACGCTCGGGAACCGCGTGAGCGACGGCGGGCGCGGGCTCCACGTGATGGTCGTGAACGGGCGCTCTCGCGCGCGGCTGCTGGCGCTCGCGCTGGCAGCCGTGTCCCGCGGCGTGGACGCGTTGGCTCGCACCCCCGAGCTCGACAGCTTTCTCGTCGACCGCTGCCGCGTCACGCTTCGGCGGCCGACCGCGGTGGCGATCGACGGCGAGCTGGTCGCGATGCACGAGACGCTGGAGTACGAGCTGCGCCGCGACGCACTGCGCGTCGTGTGTCCGCCGCAGGGGCAGAGGACACGCGGCACCGATGCGCGGCCCGCTTAGCCACGGCGCCTCAACCTGACGATGCCGGACGATGAGCTCCTCAAACTCTCCGTGCGTAGACCGGAGCGCTTCCTACGCAACGAGAAGATGAGCTAGTCCGAGTCGCAATCGCCATCCACTGTCCATCGAGCCGCGCGAGAGTAACCGCGGCCTGGGGTGCGTTGGGAGTCTCGGCGCTGGGATCAAGAACGGAGGGTTGAACGCGGATGCGGCGGATCGAGCGGATGCTGGAGCAACGGCAACGGCAACGGCAACTGAAACAGCAACCATAAATAGAACTGCAACGACTACCAGAACTGCTTCTTGGGGGTCCGCCGCGTCGAGGCTCTCGTGGCGCACCCCCGAAATCAGTTGGTGTGCGAGTTGGATCGTAGGTCGGGTCGGTGGTGGGTTCGGCAGGCGGGCTTTTGCCGTTGCCCTCGTATCCGCCCAATCCGCCGCATCCGCGTTCAATCCTCCGTTCTTGATCCCAGCGCCGAGACTCCCAACGCTATCCGATCCGCCGTTCTCGAGATCCTCGCGCAACCGGGTGATGGCGCGCCGAGGACAGTCCTGGGCGTGCTCCGCGCCTCGGCGCGAGACCTCGGTTGGAAGCGCCGGCTCAGACCCCCGGATCCAGTCCCGAGCTCGGCACCGGCTGCATCGACTCCTGAACGGTGAACGGCTCC
>JBJMNN010000058.1:0-12911 GCA_045804245.1 Gemmatimonadaceae bacterium
AGTCGGCGCTATCTCCAGTGACCCCGCCGACAGGACGCTGCCACCTGCGGGAATGGGCAAGCTGACGCCATCAACGGCGGCCAACATGAATCGACCCAGCAACGGAGGTGAACTGGTAGTGACGGCTCCTCCACAAGCTACCAGAACGAGGCTGAGTCCAATTGCGGCGCGCTTGAGAACTTCGAATCCACAAACCATACGACTGCCTCCTTTGCTCGACCCGGCGTGAGAGCGACCTTAGCACTGGCCGCTCCCAAGTCCAGAGTGCGGAGCGCAAGCGGTAAGAATCCTATTCCAGGGCATCGATCCAGAAGCTGTCCGTAGCGTGTCGGCCACCGCTGTCCCAAACATCGAGGTAGAGATAGCCCGTTTGTGGCGCACCACTGACCGTGGCCCCGCTTCCGTAGAGTACGCCGCTCCACGAATAGCTATATGGTGCAACTCCACCGCTAACACTTGAGGACCAGGTTCCCGATCGCCCCGCGATCACGGCGGGCTTGCCAGTGATCGCCGCTGAGAGCGGGGCAACTGACGGCTGGTTGTAGTCAGGTGGATTCGCAATGTATGGATTGAAGCGCTCGGCCTGATTGAGATCGGGAAGAAATGGGAAGCGACGAGCGAGTTCAGACGCACTCCCGCCAAGCAACGCTCCGGGTGAGGCGCTGAGCCATTGTCTCGGAGTATACCCACCGGCTGTCCCGTCATAGTACCAGCTGTAATAGCACGTGTTGACGTGGCACTCCCCTGTGCCGCCGGTGAATGCCCAGGGCGGATTCGCGTCGTGGCTACCATTGGGACCATCAAAAAACTCCAGACCACTCAATCCACCTTGAAGGCTCAACACATTGCCCGAAAAGAACTGTCCACTTGTGGTCCGCAGTGGCCACATGACGCTTTCTTGGATGTGCTCGAGCCCGTACATAGCGAGTCCACCGACCTGGGTGAAGGGCAACTGCACTGGATCATTACCGTCATAAGGCGAGAGTGACTCGACAGTCTGCGGATAGTAGAAGATGGCGTCAGTGTAGTCGCTACGGATGCAAGCGATGAACTGGCCGTAGTCGTACTCGCTGAAACGCCACATTCCGACTCCCCCCTGCCCAGTTTCTAGACCTGAACCAGCAGTGTTGGGTAGGGTGTGGCCTGAGCAGTCTTGCGCGGCATAGGTACCATGCGTGTCCCCGGCGATACCAATGACCGGGCGGTCGTGCCCGTACCGCGTGTCCATCCATGAGTGCAGGCGCCCCTGAAAGCCGCCCGTCGGTTGGGGGCCGGCATTGTAATCGGGGAGATTGGTATCGCTCCAGTAGGGGATGAGCGCAGCGTGTGCCTCAGTGAGCGCCAGCACCGGTCTGCCGTAGGGCCACAGCGAGGACTTCTGAACCACCAGCCAGACGCCCTCCATGTCGTTCTTGTGACCGGCTGAGCCCCAAAACTCTAGGATGCTAAAGCCGAGGTCCTGGGCGTGATAATGGAAGTAACCAATGATGTAATATCCGGCGTCTGGACCGTAGCCTGTCTCAACTACCGAGTAGTACACTTTCGGAGTTGCATTACTGACATACGGCATGGTATACCCAGAACCCGCCACCGCGTACGGTCCGGTGTTGTTACTCGCTAGATAGTCGCCGTCGTAGTCGACCGGCCAGATCTGGTCGGTGACCGCATGTGCCTCCTGGATAAAGTAGGGCGCGTTGTGAAAGACAACGCTTCGGAGGCCCGACGGGAGATTCCAGTTCTGAGCACTTGTCGATTGCCCATCGACGATCAGCATCAGCGTGGCCAGCACGCCCGTTGCGTGCCTGCGGAGAACGCTTCGGAAGGAGTGTCTCATGGGGCCCTCTTGGCCGACGCAGAATCCGGAACCTGAACTCGAATCACCCGTGTTGCGCTCGTGATACGACGCATTCCCGACGTTCGCGGATGCGCGTAGGGAAGAATCACGAGGAGAGGACCATCGTCGAGGTGTCCGGCCGCCATCGTAATAGTGCGTGATGGCGTGCGATATCCCACGATCGAGTCGGCGAGAGCCGCGCGAGGATCGCTCAAGGCGGTCACGACGGGAGTAGCGCGTCCGTTCCAGGCTTGGAGTCGCTGCGGATCCATGTAGAGAATGGCACCCGAGAGCGACGTGAGCATGGCACAGAGCGGCGCGGCGAGTCCGGCCCCGTTTCGTTCCCCTCTTGCGAGAAGGTCTTGCGCCACGGAGGCTTTCGCGCAGTCCTGCAGATCAACTCCGCTGCCGAGTGCACTGGAGTCCTTCATCGCTCGTAGGAGCGCAATACGCATAGTGGAGTCGCGAAGCGCCGCACTGACATGGCGTGCGAGAGGGGAGAACGGGCCCATTGCCTTGTCAGTTACTGGAGCGACGATGGTCGCGAATCTGGCGCCGGGTTGCGGCGCGACAGGAGCGGGTGGGAGAGTCAGAGGCTGTTCGCAGCCCATCAGAGTGCACACGCCGCAGAGCAGCTCCAGGAGAAGCCGACGACTTCGTGGCGGCGGCCCGCCAGCGATCGGAGTACTTGCTGAGGATGTCATGGGCTGTTGGGTATGAGGGGTGAGGTCAACTGCACCGGCGCGGGTAAGCCGGACGTGGCGTGGCGACGCGATGCGATGGGGCCACGAGCACAATTCTGTTGTCGAATCGCGGTGCGTTTCGTTCTGTCGAGGCGCGGATCAGCGGCTTCACGCGAGCCGAGGTCGCGAACGTGAGTATCGCCGTCGAGAAGCGCCGCCTTTCCCTGCGTCTCCTCGCGAGGACTCGTCCTTGTGCGCACCATCTGCGCAGTCTCGACGTTCTCCAGGACGACCGCGGGTCTCCCCACCCCCGTAAAGCGTGGTACGCCGCGATCGGCTCGCGGAGAAGTCTTCCGGTGCGCGATTTTGGATGCCAGCAATGAGTCGGACCCTCGGCATCCGGATTTGCCGAGGTCGGGCACGCGATCTGAATTTCACGTTCGATCTAATGACTGCTTGCCAGCGCGGGCGACTGCGACAGCTGCTCCGTCGCCTGGCAAGGCCGGGCGCACTGAACCAAGCGCACCAGGTATGCGCCACTATCGTTCCGTGCATCGGACCGGGGAGGGGAAGCGGCGACGCGTCGTAAACGGTCAAGCGTCAATGAAGAGCGTGAACTGCACGACAGCGTCGTCGCGTCCTGAGGTTAGAGCCCGTCTCGTATCCGTCAACCGGGAAATTGCGACATTTATCCCGGTTTTTGAGACACTGGTTGGCGCAACGGCGTGCCGGGCGGGCGCGGGTGCTCTACGCGCCGCGCGTCATCGCACCGTCACAGGCACCGTCGTGGGAGCGTTGCTACTCGCCGGACCTCAATGGGTAGAGGCGGGCAGATCGTGAGTGAACATCGGCGGAGCAGAGGCGCGGTTCCCGACTATCCCGTCACGAGCTCGATCCACGATCTACTCGCGCATCGGGATGCGGCGTTGACGCTGGCGATCACACTGCTCAGGCGCGATGTCGACCCGCGTCGCAACGCCCCGTCCCGTCCGTAGCGAATCAGACCTTCGGACCGCTCGTAAGCGACGCAGCCGCGGACATCAGCTCCGCCCATATCGCCGCGTCAGACTCTCCACGAGATAGGCCGGATCCGGCCCCTCCCCCGTCGCCTGCTCCACGAGCGCCGCAGCCGGCCACCGCATTCCGTGCCGGTGCACGTGCTGCCGCAGCCACTCGCGCAGCGGCGCGAAGTCGCCGCGCGCGAATGACTCGTCGAGTGGTCCCACCGCGCGCTCCGCCGCCGCGAACAGCTGTGCCGCGTACACGTTGCCGAGCGTGTACGTCGGGAAGTAGCCGATCAGACCTTCCGACCAATGAATGTCCTGCAGACATCCCGTGCGATCGTCCGTGGGGCGAATGCCGAGATGCCGCGCGTACAGCTCGTTCCACGCGCCCGGCAGCTCCGCCGCGCGCAGATCGCCCGAGAGCAGCGCGACCTCGAGCTCGAACCGGATCGTGATGTGCAGGTCGTACGTGACCTCGTCCGCATTCACCCGGATCGGGCTCGGCGCCACGTGGTTCACCACTCGGCGGAACGTCTCCAGCGAGACGTCGTGCAACGCGTCGGGGAATGCGTCGCACAGCCGCGGATAGAAGTGCCGCCAGAACCCTTCGCTCCGCCCGATGAGATTCTCCCACATCCGCGATTGCGACTCGTGCAGACCGAGCGACACCGCATCGCCCATCGGCGTGCCGTAGTGCCGCTTGTCGAGCCCCTGGTCGTAGAACGCGTGCCCGAGCTCGTGCAGCAGCGCGAGGAACCCTTGCGCGAAGTCGCGCGGGTTGTAGCGCAGCGCGATGCGTACGTCGCCTGGCCCGATCATCGAGCAGAACGGATGCTGGCCGACGTCGAGCCGCCCGCCCTCCAGGGTGTATCCGAGCGCGGCGGCCGCCTCCTGGGCGAACTGCTTCTGCCGCTCCACTGGGAACTCACGCCCGAGGACGTCCGGGGGATCGGGCGCGCCGCGCAGTGAGGCGACCAGCGGCACGAGCTGCGACTGCAGACCGGTGAACAGCGTCGTCAGTCGCTCCGTCGTCATGCCGGGCTCGTAGTCGTCGAGCAGCGCGTCGTATCGCGCGCCGTCGAAGCCGACTGCGTCCGCGCGCTCCCGCGCCAGCGCGAAGATGCGGTCGAGCCAGGGCGCGAACGAGGCGTAGTCGTCGCGCCGGCGCGCTTCGCCCCACGTCTGCTGCGCGACCGCCGTGACGCGCGCCCACTCCTCCACCAGCCGGCGCGGCATCCGGCGCTCCTTGTCGAACTCGCGGCGGATCTCGCGCACGTTCACCGCCGCGGGACTCTCCGGGTCGCTGACGAGCGCGGAGCCCTCGACCACGCCGAGGAGCTCCTCGTAGCGCGGATCCGTCGCGCGGTCGTGCACCAGTCCGGCCAGCAGCCCACGCTGCTCCGCACGATGCTCGACGCCGGTCTTCGGCATGCACACCTCCTCGTCCCACTCCAGCAGGTCGAGGCACGACGCGAGCAGTGACTCGGCGCGCGAGAGCGCGATCATCTCCTCGTAGGCTTGCTCGGGGTTCACGGGCGGTTCGCTGTAGTGGCTGGTTGCAGAGAGGGCTCGGGTCCCTAGAATAGCGCGGCGGCCTCTCGTTCACACGCACCCGCGAACCCGCGAACCCGCGAACCCCCGTGTATTCCCCTTCCGAAGAAGTCGGCCTGATGGGCCAGCGGCTCGCCACGCGCGTGCAGAACGCGCTCGACCGCGTCCCGCCAGCGGAGCTGGTGGATCTGATGCGATCCATTCGTCGAATGGCCACGGATCGACACCTCGTGTACGACCATGAGGGCGTGGCCGAGACCGTGCAGCTTCTGCCGTGCCCGATCACGATGCGGAACGACCAGCTCGGGTACACGCACTACGTGTCCGGGACGATCCTCAACGCGCTGAAGCGGCTCCCCGACATGTACTTCGAGGTGCCCGAGGTGCGCGAGATCCTCCGCGTCACCGACGTCGAGGAAACGTGGCTGCGCGAGTGCTGGACTCCGGCGCACCGCGAGTCGAATCCGCTATTCGGGCGACTCGACGCCGTCGTCGACTACGCGTCCGCGATGTGGAAGGACACCATCAAGTTCATGGAGCCGAACCTGAGCGGCATCGGCGGCCTGCACATGGCACCGACCGCCGTCGGCATCCTCGCGGAGCTCGTCGTCCCTGCGCTGCTGAAGCATGACCCGGGGATCCGGCTCCAGCTTCCGCCGGACATGCGTGACCTGCTGCTCCAGGATCTGCTCGAGCATCTCGACGTCGTTGGTCGGCCCGGCGGTCAGATCGTGTTCGTCGACCCGAAGTTCGCCGCCGAGGGACCCGACGAGCCCGACTCGGTCGCGCGGTGGTACAGGGACAATCACGGGATCGACGTGCTCCACGCCGACCCGAGCGAGCTGCGCCAGCGCGGCGACGAGGTGTACTACAAGGACACGCGCGTCGATCTCGTCTATCGTGACGGGAGCGTGCTCGATCTGCAGGCGTACTGCGCCGAGGGCGTCGACATCGCGCCGATGCGCACCCTGCTCCGCCAGAACCGCGTCGTCTCGTCGATCAGCGCGGAGCTCGATCAGAAGAGCTGCTTCGAGCTGTTCACCGATCCCGTGCTGGCGGAGCGGCTGTTCACGGTGGAGGAGCGCCAGGTGATGCGGCGGCACGTGCTGTGGACGCGGCTGCTCTCGGCGCGCTTCACCACGTCACCGCTCGGCGAGCGGATCGATCTGCCGGAGTGGGCACGCCGAGAGCGCGACACGCTCGTGCTCAAGCCCAATCGATCGTACGGCGGCGACGGGGTCGTCGTCGGACATGCGGCCGAACAGGGCGACTGGGAGTCCGCGCTCGATCGTGCGCTCGGCGACAACGAGTCGCGGTGGGTGCTGCAGCAGGCGGCACCGATCCCGGTGAAGTCGTTCCATGTGTTCAACGCGGATGGTCAGGTGGAGCTGGAGCCGTTCTACGTCGTGCAGGGTCTGGCGCCGAACCGGTATGGCGTGGCGATGATGGCGCGTGCCTCGCAGCGCCAAGTGGTGAACGTCGCGCAGCATGGCGGGATTTGCGCGGTGATGGTCGGAGCGACGTCGCTCAGGAAGAGCGAGCTCGGGGTGAAGTTCGATTCAGCAGCGGTGCGCGCCGCGGCGACGTAGCGCGTTCACCACATCCTGAGAGTCCGCATCCGTGCGCGCCTACATCGACCTTGCCGGTGAGAATGTCCGCTGATCGTCCCGGACCGGGATTGCGCGGCCGGAGCAATGAGTGCGAATCGCTCGACCGACTGTTGGCGGGCGTACAGGAAGGCCACAGTCGCGTGCTGGTCGTGCGGGGCGACGCGGGTGTCGGAAAGACTGCGCTGATGAGCTACCTGGCGGCGAGCGCATCGGAGTTTCGCATCGCGCGCGCGGCGGGCGTCGAGTCCGAGATGGAGCTCGCGTTCGCCGGCGTGCATCAGCTCTGCGCGCCACTGCTCGGTCGCCTGACACGGCTGCCGGCCCCGCAGCGCGATGCGGTCGCGACGGCGTTCGGTCTGAGTACCGGCGAAGCGCCGGATCTCTTTCTCGTGGGGCTGGCCGTGCTCGGCCTGCTGTCCGACGTCGCCGGCGATGGGCCGCTCCTCTGCCTCGTCGACGACGCACAGTGGCTCGACCGGGCGTCCGCGCGGGTCCTCGCGTTCGTCGCACGGCGCCTGCTGGCGGAACCGGTGGCGTTGGTGTTCGCGGTGCGGGAGCCCAGCGAAGAGCAGGAGTTGCGTGGCCTTCCGGAGTTGGCGGTCACGGGGCTGAGCGATGGCGATGCTCGCGCGCTGCTGGACTCGGCCGTGCCCGGACGACTCGACGAGCGAGTGCGGGACCGGATCGTCGCCGAGACGCGCGGCAACCCGCTCGCACTGCTTGAGCTGCCCCGCGGACTCACGGCGGCCGAGTTGGCCGGTGGGTTCGCGCGACCCGATGCGCAGCCGCTGGCGAGCCGCATCGAGCAGAGCTTCCTTCGCCGCGTGCAGTCGCTCCCGGTAGAGACGCAGCGCCTCCTGCTCACGGCAGCCGCCGACCCGGTGGGCGACGTGAGCTTGCTCGAGCGCGCCGCCGAACGGCTTGGGAGCGCCGTCGACGCCGCCGCGCCGGCCGAGGCGGCAGGACTGATCGAGCTCGGTGCTCGTGGGGTACGCTTCCGGCACCCACTGGTGCGTTCCGCCGCATACCGGGCGGCGAGCGCGTCGGACCGCAGGGAAGTACATCGCGCACTCGCCTGGGCGACCGATCCTGCATCCGATCCGGATCGCCGGGCGTGGCATCGTGCCCATGCGGCGGTGGGATTCGACGACGCCGTGGCCGACGAGCTGGAACGATCAGCCAACCGGGCGCAAAGCCGCGGTGGCGCGGCTGCCGCGGCAGCATTCCTCGAGCGGGCGACCGAGCTGACCGCAGACCCGGCCCGGCGCGGCGCGCGGGCACTGGCAGCCGCGGAGGCGAAGTTCGACGCGGCCGCGCCCGACGTCGCATACGAGCTCCTGGCAGCGGCGGAGCTGAGCCCGTTGGATGACTTGCAGCGCGCGCGGCTGGCGCGCATCCGGGCGAGGATCGTGTACGCGCGCGAGCGCGGGAGTGACGCGCCGAGATTGCTGCTCGAGGCGGCCAAGCGGCTCGAAGCGCTCGACGTCGGGTTGGCGCGTGAGACGTACCTCTATGCGCTCGGTGCCGCGATATTCGCCGGCCCGCTCGGCGAGCCAGACGGCGTGCGCAGGGCCGCCGCGGCAGCACGTGCGGCTCCTCCGGGACCGGACCCAACGCGGCCGATCGACCTCCTGCTGGACGGCGTGGCGACTCGGTTCACCGAAGGTTACGCGGCGGGTGCACCTCGCCTGAGGGCCGCACTGCAGAAGTTCCGGCATGAGCCGCTCCGCAGCGGTGACGACGTCGTGCGCTGGTGTTGGCTGACGTGCCTCGTCGTTCAGGAGACGGTGCTGCACGAGTTGTGGGACGACGCGCTGTGGCACGAGCTGGCCACTCGCGCCGTGCGGCTCGCGCGCGATGCCGGCGCGGTCGGCGTCCTTCCGATCGCGCTCGTCTACCGGGCGGGCATGCACGTACACGCCGGCGAGTTCGCGGCGGCAGCGGCAATGCTGGAGGAGGCCGACGCGATCACGGCGGCGAGCGGGTACGCGTCACTGCGCTACGCGGCGCTCGTGCTCGTCGCGTGGCGCGGCGACGAGTCTCGGGCAGTGGATCTGATCCAGGCGGCCGTCGACGACGCGACCACCAGGGGTGAAGGAAGGATGCTCGGGCTGGCCGGCTATGTGATGGCGGTGCTGTACAACGGTCTCGGTCGCTACGAGGCCGCCTTCGCTGGTGCGCGGCGGGCATGCGAGCACGAGAACCAGGGGTTCTTCGGTTGGTCCCTCGCCGAGCTCGTCGAGGCAGGCGTCCGAAGCGGCGCGCGCGAGGTGGCGATCGACGCGCTGCAGCGGCTCGAGGAACGAACACGCGCCGCCGACACGGATTGGGCCCTGGGCATGCTGGCCCGTTCGGCAGCACTGTTGCGCGACGGCGAGGCCGCCGACGCGCTGTACCGCGAGGCGATCGACCGGCTCGGGCGGAGCCGGATGGTCGTGCATCTCGCCCGCGCCCACCTGGTGTACGGCGAGTGGCTGCGTCGCGAGCACCGCCGCGTCGACGCGCGGGTGCAGCTGCGTATCGCTTACGAGAAGTTCAGCGACATCGGGGCCGAAGCGTTCGCCGAACGCGCCCGACGCGAGCTCCTGGCCACCGGCGAGACGGTTCGTAAGCGCACAATGGCAAAAGCCGACGTGCTCACCGCGCAGGAGGCGCAGGTCGCGCAGCTCGCCGCCACGGGGCGCACGAACCTCGAGATCGGTAGCCAGCTTTTCATCAGCCCTCGCACCGCCGAGTACCACCTGCACAAGGTGTTCGCGAAACTCGGAATCAGCTCACGCAGGCGCCTGCGCGACGCCTTCCGGGATTCGAAACAGACACTGTCGTTGCCGCAACCAACCCAGCGCAGGAAGTGACCGCAGCCCGCCGCGGCGGGCTGCTTCGGAGAAGCCGGCCGCGCGGTCAGCGCTCCACTAGGGTGTTCCACGGACGCGAGCATGCCCGCCCCCGTGCGAGAGTGTCACGACACCTCACCGAGAGCTGACCATGCCGATACTGGCCGACCCGACCGTCACGACGGGAAAGACCCGCGTCCTGGGTGGCATCACCGTGATCGACACGCCACTCATCGCTCGCGCAATGGATTATGCCCGCATCCATTCCGAGCCGTATCTGTTGAATCATGCCGTCCGATCCTGGCTGTTCGCGGTTCGGCTCGCGCAGCTGCAGGACGTGCCTCACGACGCGGAAGTCGTCGCCGTCGGCTCGCTGCTCCACGACCTCGGCCTCACGAACGGCTTCACAGGTCCGAAGCGCTTCGAGATAGAAGGAGCCGACGCAGCGCGTGCCTTCGCGCGTGAGCACGGCGTCGACGATCGGCGCGTGCAGTTGATCTGGGACAGCGTCGCTCTGAACTCCACACCCTCGATCGGCCTGTACAAGGAAGCCGAAGTCGCGCTCTGCACGGCTGGGATCGGCGTCGAGTTCGGATTTCAGTACGACCGGATTCCGCCGAACGAGATGAAGAGCATCCTCGCTGCATTTCCCCGCCTCGACATGAAGCGACGCTTCACGGACTCGGTCTGTCGCATCGTCAACACCAAACCCGAGACCACCTACGACAACTTCGCGAGCGACTTCGGCGAGCGCTTCGTGCCAGGCTACAAGCGGCCGTCCACCGTCGACTTCCTCATGAACGCTCCGTTCGAGGAGTGACGAAGAGCACCCTGGGCTCTGTGCCAGGCGACGGACTAGGGTGTTCGACGGACGCGATTGGTCGTGCGCCGGCCGCATAGTGCTCCTCGTAATTTCTCCCCTCTCAAAGGAGCACTGCTATGAGCACCATCACCACGAAAGACGGCACCGAGATCTACTATAAGGATTGGGGCGAAGGTCCTGTCGTCACGTTCTCGCACGGCTGGCCGTTGAACGCCGACATGTGGGACGGCCAGATGCTGTTCCTGGTGCAGAATGGCTTCCGCACCATCGCGCACGACCGTCGCGGCCATGGCCGATCCAGCCAGGCGTCGTCGGACAACGACATGAACGGCTATGCCGACGATCTCGCGGCGCTCATCGAAGCTCTGGATCTCCGCGATGTCACCCTGGTGGGACACTCGACCGGCGGCGGCGAAGTGGCGCGGTACATCGGCCGCCATGGAACCAAGCGGGTCGCCCGGGCGGTCCTGATCGCCGCGGTGCCGCCACTCATGCTCAAGTCGGCCGCGAATCCCGACGGCTTGCCGATCGAGGTGTTCGATGGACTGCGCGTGAGCCTCCTCAACGATCGATCGCAGACCTACCGGGAGTTCGCCAGCAGCTTTTACGGCGCCAACCGTCCGGGGGCCAAGGTCTCGCAGGGCATCCTCGATCAGTTCTGGCTGTGGAGCATGCAGTGCGGCCTCAAGAACTCGTACGACAGCATCAAGGCGTTCTCCGAGACCGATTTCACCGAGGATCTGAGGAAGTTCGACGTCCCGACGCTGGTGCTCCACGGCGAGGATGATCAGATCGTGCCCGTGAAGAACTCGGCGGTGAAGTCCGCGCGGCTCATCAAGGGCGCCAAGGACGTCTACTATCCCGGCGCGCCGCACGGCATCACGGCCACGCACCAGGATCAGATCAACGCCGAGCTCCTCGCGTTTCTGCAGGGCGCCCCGGATACGTCACGGCGCGGCGACCGCGCGATGGCCGAAGCCTCGACGACTCGCTGACGGGACTCATCATGACGCGCGCGCCGCAGTCGCCGCTCGTGCCGGCCCGGCGCGCGCACCTCACCATCCACATGGAGCGAACATGCCGACGCCGACGACACGGCGCACCTCAGAGCGCACGCCCGACACGATCGTGCTGGTCCACGGCTTCTGGGTGACGCCGCGCAGCTGGGAGCACTGGATCACCTACTACGAGGCGAAGGGCTACCGCGTCCTCGCCCCCGCCTACCCCGGTCTCGAGGTCGAAGTCGAGGCCCTCAACGCCGACCCGACGCCGGTCGAGCGGCTCACCGTTCCCGCGATCATCACGCATCTGGAATCGATCGTCGCGGCGCTCGACACCCCGCCCATCCTCATGGGCCACTCGGCGGGCGGCACGTTCGTGCAGATCCTGCTCGACCACGGCTATGGCGCCGCGGGCGTGACGTTCGACTCCGCGCCGACCGAGGGCGTCCTCGTCGCGCCGTGGTCGCAGATCCGCGCGACGTTCCCCGTTCTCAAGAATCCGGCGAACCGGCACCGCGCGGTCGGACTCACGTACGAGCAGTGGCGCTACACCTTCACGAACACGTTCTCCGGGGAGGAGGCCCGCGCTGCGTACGAGCGGTATCACGTGCCCGCGTCGGGCGGCATTCTGTGGGACAGCGTGCTGGCGAACTTCGAGCCCGGGCCGCAGGAGACGTGGGTCGACTACCGCAACGCGGCGCGGCCCCCGCTGCTGTTCATCTCCGGCGGCGAAGACCATCTGATGCCGCCCGTCGTGCAGCACTCCAACGCGGCGCACTACACGGCGGCATCGCTCACCGAGGTGACGGTGTTCGAGGGCCGATCTCATCTGCTCCCCGCGCAGCGCGGCTGGGAGGAGATCGCCGACTACGCGCTCTCGTGGGCCGAGCGGCACGCACTGTCGCCGACCGTGGCCTCCAAGAAAGCAGCGAACGCTGCTCCGGCACTGCGTTCAACTGACGCGATGGCCGCAGCGCCAACCACTCATTGAAACGGATCTCATCATGAAAGTCGTGATCATCGGCGGAACCGGGCTCATTGGCTCGAAGGTCGTCACCCGCCTGCGCGAGCATGGCCACGAAGCCGTGCCGGCGTCTCCGGATACGGGCGTCAACACCCTCACCGGTGAGGGACTGGCCGAAGTCCTCACCGGAGCGGCCGTCGTCGTCGACGTGTCGAACTCGCCATCGTTCGACGACGCGGCGGTGCTGAGCTTCTTCCAGACCTCGACGACCAATCTCCTTGCCGCCGAAGCGGCAGCGGGTGTCGGTCATCACGTCGCGTTGTCGGTCGTGGGCTGCGACCGAGTGCCCGAGAGCGGCTACCTCCGCGCCAAGGTCGCGCAGGAGAAGCTGATCAGAAACGGCGCGATCCCATACTCGATCGTCCGCGCGACGCAATTCTTCGAGTTCGTGAAGCGTATCGCCGATGAGGCGACGGACGGAAATACCGTGCGCATCCCACCGGTGCTCTTCCAGCCGATGGCGGCGGCGGACGTCGCCGATGCGGTGTGCAGGGCCGCCGAGGGAGCGCCGCTGAACGGCATCCGCGAAGTGGCGGGTCCGCAGCAG
>JBJMNN010000059.1:0-7709 GCA_045804245.1 Gemmatimonadaceae bacterium
AGGGCTTGGGGACGGTGCGTACCGGTGTGCGACCGCTCATGTCGTAGAGTCGATGGGAAACGAATGACCGGTGCGGGTGCAAGGAGCGCACCGGGCCCAGGCGCGGGCGACGCAATATGCCCCGCGCCTATCCAAGACGGCACCCCCGCCTGCAGCCCCAGCGCCGCGCATCCACGGGCCGATTTCTTGCCGCTCGGGTCCGTCACCCTCAGCCAGGAATCCACCGTGTACGACCGATCGACCACTCACCTCTTGCTCGGCCTCTCCGCCGCGCTGCTCCTTGCCGCTTGCTCTGCCGGCGGCGACTCGGCGGCGCAGCGCCCCGATACCGTCGGAGCCACCAAGGCCGCGACGACCGCGCCCGCGACACCGCAGCCCTGCACCACCGGCACCGCCGAGCTCACGCTCCCCGCCGGCTTTTGCGCCACGATCTTCGCCGACAGCATCAGCAAAGCGCGGCACGTCGCCGTCGCGTCGAACGGTGACGTCTACACCACGATCGAGGGGACCCAGCCCTCGGCCGAGAAGCAGATGTCGGGCGCCGACAAGGGCGCACCGACTCCGGCGTCGTTCGTCGCGCTGCGCGACACCAACCACGACGGCCGCGCCGACATCGTCAAGCGCATCGGCTCGATCGGCAACACGGGGGTCGCGCTGGCCAACGGCTTCCTCTACGTCGACGAGGGGAAGCAGATCGTGCGCTACGCGCGCAGTGACACGGCGCTCGCCCCCGAGGGGAAGCGCGAGGTGATCGTGAGCAACATCCCGATGAGCGGCGGCCACCGCGCGCGCAACATCGCCATCGGCGGCGACGGCGCGCTCTACATGAACCTCGGCTCGAAGACCAACAGCTGCCAGCAGAAAGACCGCGCCAACGAGTCGCCGGGCGTCGACCCCTGCACCGAGCTCGAGACGCGCGCCGGCATCTGGAAGTACGACGCGAACAAGCCGGGCCAGGTCTTCTCGCCCAAGGAGCGCTTCGCCACCGGCATCCGCAACGGGATGGGGATCGCCCTCTCCGGCAACCAGGTCTACGCGACGCAGCACGGCCGCGATCAGCTCTACCAGAACTGGCCGAAGATCTTCCCCACGGCCAAGTACTCGGCCGAGAACCCGGCGGAGGAGCTGCTGCAGGTCAACCAGGGCGACGACTTCGGCTGGCCCTACTGCTACTACGCCGTCGATCAGAAGAAGCTCGTCGACGCGCCGGAGTACGGTGGCGACGGCAAAAAGACGGACCGCTGCACGTCGAAGAAGGGGCCCGTCGCCGTCTTCCCCGGCCACTGGGCGCCGATGTCACTCCTCTTCTATACGGGCACCACGTTTCCCGCGCGCTACCGCACCGGCGCGTTCATCGCGTTCCACGGCTCGTGGAACCGCGCGCCGGAGCCGCAGGCGGGCTACCGCGTCGTCTTCCAGCCGCTCACCAACGGCGCGGCGTCGGGCGACTTCGAGACGTTCGCCAACGGCTTCGTCGCCGACACGGGGCTGGCGCTCCAACCCGGCACCGCGAAGCATCGCCCCACCGGCCTCGCCCAGACGCCCGACGGCGCGCTCATCGTGACGGACGATGCGGGGGGGAGGATTTACAGGATCACGTACGGGGCGAGCGCGCGCTGACGCGCGCGGTTCACCGTCCCGTCAGCATCTTCCTCCGCAACGACGCCAGCCGCTTCTTCACCGAGCCGTCCAGCACCGTGTCACCCACGTGCACCACCACGCCGCCCATGATCGACGGGTCGACGGTGAGGTGCGGCACGACCTCCTTGCCGAACATGCGCGAGAGGTGTTTCGCGATCGCGTCGCGTCCCGCGTCGTCGGTCTCCTTCGCCACCGTCACACGCGCGTGGATGCGCCCTTCGGCCGCGTCGACGAGGTTGAGGTACTCCTGGGCGATCTCGGGGATCAGCATCTGCCGTCGATGCGTGATCAGCGTCTGGAGGAATCGCACCATCAGCCGCGGCATCCGGTCGATGAATGCTTTGCCGATCACCTCGCTCTTCTGGGCGCCCGACACCTTCGGCGACTCCAGGAACAGGCGCAGCGTCGGATTCTCCTGGATCGCCGATGAGACGTCCGTCAGCATCTTCCCCCAGCCGCGCAGGTCTTCGGCGCGCGTCGCGAGGACGAGCAGCGTCTCGGCGTAGTTCCGCGCGATCGTCGTGTCGCGCATCGTCAGCGGCTCGACGAGACGGCGGCCGGCGTCACGCTCGCCAGGAAGCTCTCGACGAGCTGGCGGTTCGCCGCCTGATCGAGGTTCCGGTCGATCACCTTGCTCGCGCCGGCGATCGCGAGATCGACCGCCTCGCGGCGGAGATCGGCGATGGCGCGCGACTTCTCGCTCTCGATCTCCTGTCGGGCGCGCGCGAGCATGCTGGCCTGCTCGGCGTGCGCCTGCTCTGCGAGCTCGGCGCGCACGCGCTCCGCGGACACACGCGCGTCGGCGATGAGCTTCTGCGCCTCGCCGCGCGAGGCGTCGAGTGCCGTACGATGCTGCTCGAGCAGGCGCGCGGCCTCCTCGCGGTCGCGCTTGGCGTCGTTGATCGCTGCCTCGAGCGCCTGCTCGCGCGCCCGCACCGCCGCGGTGATGGGGCGGAACGCGTACCGGCTCAGGATGATCGCGAGGGCGACGAAGATGATCAGCGTCCACGCCATCAGGCCGGAGCTGGGCGACAGCAGGTCGGGTCTGCCCGCCTCTTCCTGCGCCAGCGCGGGTGCGGCGGCGAGAACGGAGATGACGAGCGAGCGAAGCAGGGTGCGCATCAGAGGTTCGACTGGAGTGAGCGGCCACGCCGTCGCCCCGGGGCGACGGCGTGCCGACGATGTCAGAGCTTGCCCTGGATCTGGAACGCGATGACGGCGCCGAACAGCGCGACGCCCTCGACGAGCGCGGCGAAGATCAGTGCCGCGGTCTGGATGCGACCGGCCGCTTCCGGCTGGCGCGCCATGCCCTCGACGGCCTGGCCGCCGATGCGACCGATGCCGATGCCGGCACCGATGACGGCGCCGCCGGCGCCGAGGCCTGCACCGACCGCCATGAGGCCGCGCGGACTGGCCGCAGCCGTGTCAGCCGCCGCCTGCAGGAGAGGAAGGATCGAATGAACGAGCATCGTACAGTCTCCGATGGTGCCTTCGTGAATTCGTCAGCGCCCCGCGGCAATCGACTTCACCGCAGTCCGTCAGCGAGACCCGGGTCTCAACGGACTTCCCCGGCCGCCCGGCCGGGTACGTGGCGCCTGGCGGGGCGAGACCCAGGTGCCGAGAAGCGAACGACAGTTGTCGGTTGTCGGTTGTCGGTTGTCGGTTGTCAGCCTGCCTCGGGAAGCTTCCGCGTGCCGAAGTATCGCCGAGAACCGATTACCGATTACCGATTGCCGATTGCCGACAACCCAGAAACGCGCAGCCTAGTGCGCCGCCTCGCGAATCTGTCCAATGAACACGGACGCCAGCAGCGAAAAGATGAACGCCTGCAGGAACGCCACGAACAGCTCGAGCATCATGATCGCCACCGCCATCACGGCCGGCGCCAATCCGATGACGTAGCTCTTGAACGCGAAGATCAATCCGATGAGCGCGAGCACGACGATGTGCCCGGCCGTCATGTTGGCGAAGAGACGGATCGTCAGCGCGAACGGCTTCGTCAGCTTGCCGACGATTTCGATCGGCGTCATCAGGAAGAACATCGGGATCCGCACGATCATCGGCAGATCCTTGTTCCAGTAGAAGATCGTGTTGAGATATCCGAGTCCCTGCGCGCGGATGCCGGCCAGCTCGACGACGATCAGCGTGACGATCGCCAGCGTCGCCGTGACCGAGATGTTGCCGGTGGCCGTCGACCCATACGGGATGAGCCCGAGCAGGTTGGCGAACAGGATGAAGAAGAAGAGGGCGAGGATGAACGGCGCGTATCCCTCGCCGTGATGGCCGAGGTTCGGCAGCGCGACCTCCTGCCGGATGTAGAGGACCATCGATTCGATCCCCGCCGCGAACCCCTTCGGGCTGCCGCCCTTCCGCGTGTGGCGCTCGTGCGCGCGCGCGGCGCCGATCAGGACGACACAGCAGAGCAGCGCGGCGACCAGCAACATCACGACGTGCTTCGTGGGCGACATGTCGAGCGTGAGCGACCCGATGTGGATCGGCGCCCAGCGCGGCAGCGCGTGCTCTCGCGGCGCCCAGATCTTCCAGCCATCCGCCGGAAGCTCGATGCAGTGCGAGTCGGTGATGTGCGGGGTGATGATGTCGGCGGGGTCGTGCGAGCCGCACAGCTCGTGCGGGCCACGCTCGACGTGCGCCGACTCGGTCGCCTGCGGCGGGGTCGCCTGAGCGCCCAGCGGAGCGGACGCCAGCAGCAATGCGAGGATGAGGGAACCGGTCTTCATACGGTGAGTAGCGGCGGTTCGATCAGTTCGGTCAGGAAGAAAAAAGTCGCGAGGCTCAGCAGCGCCGCGTTCGACGGCAGCCCGAGCGCGCGGCTCACGAATCCATAGACGATCAGGGTCACGAAGCACAGCACGGCCCCCATTCCCCAGCCGGCGATCGCGTTCCCCTTTCCCGCCAGCAGGCGGGCGAAGGCGAATGCGACCAGCTGGACCACCAGCGCCACCAGCGCGCTCACCAGCACTGCCTGCCGCTCGGCCGGCCCCGAATACACGGCGACGAAGACGCCGGCCGCGAGGCCGATCGTCACGACGCTGGCCAGCGCGTAGAGCGCGAGACCCCGACCGACGCCACGTTCGCTCACCGGCCGCCCTCGCGGCGCGCTTTCCGTGCCGCATCCTCGCGCGCCTGGGCCTTCATGAGCTTCCGGTACATGCTGTAGAAGCTGGCCCCTGCTCCGAGAAACACTCCGACGATGAGAAACCAGGGTGCGGTGCCCAGCCTTCGGTCGAGCCACTGGCCGAGGAAGACGCAGACGAGGATGGAGAGGGCGAACTGGAGCCCGACTCCGGCGAATTCGGCGACGGACGGTCCCCCGCCCACCCCTTTGCCATCGGGCGGCCCACTGGCTGGTCCCCCACCTGGCGACGCACTCATCGCGGGGTGAATCTAGCGCTTGTGAAATTTTTCGCAAGCGAATCGGGCGCCCGAACCGAACACGGCCCGAAGATTCGTGCCAGGCTCGCAAGTGTAGGCGCCATCACAACTTCAATGTGACGATCCCGGTTGCCGGATCGTCGGCCTGTTGATAACTTCGCTGCCGGTCGCTGTGCCAGCGGATGCCCGCTCGCCCGCCGCCACCGAGCCCCCATCGGTCCCTGGAATGAACGTCAGAACTCTGCTCATCCCGCTGCTCTGCCTCGGAGCCGTCGCCTTCGCCTGCGGTCCGCGATCCCACTCCGAAGCATCGCTCGTGTCGATGAGCCTGGCCCAGGCCACCCGTGCGGCGACGAAGCCCCAGCAGCCGAAGCCGCGGAAACGGGAAACGAGTGTGGCCAAGATCACCCCGAGCTTTGCCGTCCAGGTAGACCACAACACGATCCGCTTCTCGCTCGACGTGACGAACGTCGGGAAGAAGCACGTCGAGCTGAACTTCCCCGACGGCCAGACGCACGACTTCGCCGTCCTCGACAGCATTGGCCGCGAGGTGTATCGCTGGGGCGAGGGACGCATGTTCACGCAGTCGCTGCAGAACCGGACGATCGAGCGCGGCGAGACGCTGCGCATCGCCGAGCATGCGACGCCGTCGCTGCCGCAGGGGAGCTATGTCGCCGTGGCGACGTTGCGGAGCACCAACTTTCCCGTGCAGGAGCGCGTCGCGTTCGAGCTGCGGTAGCGTGACGCTGTGACCGGTCCGGCGCGTCGCGGGTTGAGCGAGGCGAAGGATTCCCAAACGCCGCTCGGGTTTCCGGGCGGCGTTCGTCATATTGCCAGTCTTCGACACGGGACCGTCATCATGACCGTTCACACGCAATCATTCGCGCGCCGAGCTGCCGTCGTCGCCAGTGCGGCGGTGTACCTCGCCTGCGGCGACAGCACGGCGCCGATCGACGCGGCGGACGACGCCGCGCGCGCGGCGCAGACGTTCGCGCAGCTCGCCGACTCCGTGGCGCGCAACGGCGGCGAGGCCGACGTCGGCGCGGCGTACGCGGGGATCGCCGGCATCGTGCGCGCGGGGGGTCACATCACGCCGATCGTGCTCTCCGTCGACGGCGTCGCCACGACGTTCATCGCCGCGGCGTCGACGTTCGAGACGACGATCAACGACTGCCCGAAGGGCGCGCAGTGCTTCGCGCCACCGAGCACGTTCGCCCTTCGGAACCTCATCGCGTGGGACAAGGACCACCCGAAGCGGCTCGTGCAGCTCTCGTCGAGCAACAACGACGAGGTGATCGGCGCGATCCTCGATCCGTCGCCGCTGGCGCTCTACGCGCGGATGGCGTCGCTCGTCTACATGGACGGCGTGGGAGGCACGTACATCGGCACGAGCGGCAGCCAGAAGTTCGACGTGACGAAGAGCGCCACTCCCTGCCCCGAGCCGACGGACAGCGGCAAGGTCGGCTACCTGCGCCCGAACGGCACGTGCACGTTGGCGGATCACACGGTGTCGTTCTCCGGCGCGCTGATCCCGTCGCCCTTCCAGCTCACGAGCACTGCCGCGAAAGGAACGCACACCATCGCGATGAGCGCGCAGACGGTGGCCGGCACGCTACGCGCGGTGACGGTGAACAACCTGCCGTGCGACACGGCGTGCACGAAGCCGATCGATTCGCTGCCGCTGCTGCCTCCGGTGAAGGTGCGTCCCGCCAACGAGCTGCCGGCGAAGCTCTCGGCCACCGTCAACGGCGACGTCACGCTGACGTTCACCGTGAAGAACACGTCGGACGCGCCGGTGAAGGTCGTGTACCCGAGTGGTCAGAAATACGATTTCGTCGTCGCCGACTCGGGGACGGGGAAGGTCGTCTGGACCTGGTCGGCGAACAGGAGCTTCGTGCAGGCGCTCGGCGAGGAGACCATTCCGGCGGGGGGCACGCTGACCTTCACGGAGAAGTGGACGCCGCCGAAGCGCGGGTTGTATCTCGCCCACGCGCTGCTCACGAGCACGAGCCACCGGTCGGAAGCGTACGCGGCCGTCGTCGTGCCCTGATCGTCCAAGACAGGGCGAACATGTTGCAAGGCGGGGTGTCCAATGGCGGACACCCTGCCGCGCGTTCCGGCTACTGACGGCCCGGACCGCCCTCTATCTTGCAGCATGAGCGCAGCCTCGACCGGACCAGAGCCGAGCCCGTGACGACGACCGCCAACGTACGCAGCGCGCGTGACGACTCGCGCGACCTGGAGCTGCTGGACAAGCTCGCCTCGGCGCGGAGCGCGCTGAACGAGCAGATCGCGCGCCGGATCGTCGGGCAGCGTGAGATCGTGGACAACCTCGTCGCCACCATCCTGGCGGGGGGCCACGCGCTGCTCGTCGGCGTGCCGGGGCTGGCGAAGACCCTGCTCGTGCAGACCGTAGCGCAGGCGCTGGATCTCCAGTTCTCGCGGGTGCAGTTCACCCCCGACCTGATGCCGAGCGACATCACGGGCACGGAACTGCTGGAGGAGGACCACGCGTCGGGGCGGCGGTTCTTCTAGTTCGTGCACGGCCCCGTGTTCGGGAACATCGTGCTGGCGGACGAGATCAACCGTGCGCCACCGAAGACGCAGGCGGCGCTGCTGCAGGCGATGCAGGAGCACGCGGTGACGGCGGCGGGGAAGACGCACCGGCTGCCGGA
>JBJMNN010000060.1:0-8007 GCA_045804245.1 Gemmatimonadaceae bacterium
GCGATACCTCGGGCAGATCGAGTCCCTCACGAAGAAGGTTGATACCCACCAGCACATCGAAGTCGCCCAACCGCAACCCTCGGAGGATTTCCATCCGCTCGATGGCGTCGATATCGGAGTGGAGATACCGCACCCGGACCCCGGCTTGCTGGAGATAGTCGGTCAGGTCCTCCGACATCCGCTTCGTGAGCGTCGTGACGAGCACCCGCTCGCCGATCGCGGCACGCTTGCGGATCTCGCCGAGCAGGTCGTCCACCTGCCCGCGCACCGATCGCACCTCGATCTCGGGATCGATCAGCCCCGTCGGCCGGATGATCTGCTCGACGACCACGCCCTCGGAGAGCCGCAGCTCCAGCTCGCCCGGCGTTGCCGACACGAACACCGCGCGCGGCGTGAGCGACAGGAACTCGTCGAACATGAGCGGCCGGTTGTCGAGCGCGCTGGGAAGCCGGAACCCGTAGTCGACGAGGGTGAGCTTCCGCGCGCGGTCGCCGTTGAACATTCCGCCGATCTGCGGCAGAGTGACGTGCGACTCGTCCACGACGACGAGGAAGTCGTCGGGGAAGTAGTCGAACAGACAGGCCGGACGCTCGCCGCTCGCGCGTCCCGAGAGATGCCGCGAGTAGTTCTCGATGCCGGCGCACGTTCCGATCTCGAGCATCATCTCGATGTCGAAGTTCGTGCGGCTCTCGAGACGCTGCGCCTCGAGCAGGCGGCCGGCGTTTCGCAGCTCGGTGAGGCGCTCCACGAGCTCCGACCGAATCAGCTTCACGGCGCGCTCGAGCGTCGGGCGCTGGGTGACGAAGTGCTTCGCCGGATAGATCGCCGCGCGCTCGAGCGTCGTGATCGTCTCACCCGTGAGCACGTTGATCTTGGAGATCCGCTCGACCTCGTCACCCCACAGCTCGACGCGCACCCCCTGCTCCTCATACGCCGGGAAGATCTCGACCGTATCGCCGCGCACGCGAAAGGTGCCGCGCTCGAACGCGACGTCGTTGCGGTTGTACTGGATCTTCACGAGCGAGCGCAGGATGTCGTCGCGGTTCACGCGCTGCCCCTGCGTGATCGTGACCATCTGCTCGCGGTACGACACCGGATCGCCGAGGCCGTAGATCGCGCTCACCGTGGCGACGATGATGACGTCGTCGCGCTCCATGAGCGACGACGTCGCGCGCAATCGCAGCCGATCGATGTCCTCGTTGATCGACGCGTCCTTCTCGATGTATGTATCCGTCGTCGGGACGTACGCTTCCGGCTGGTAGTAGTCGTAGTACGAGATGAAGTACTCGACCGCGTTGTTCGGGAAGAAGCTCTTGATCTCCCCATACAGCTGCGCCGCGAGCGTCTTGTTGTGGCTCATGACGAGCGTCGGCTTTCCGTACCGCGCGATGACGTTGGCCATCGTCATCGTCTTGCCGGAGCCGGTCACGCCGAGCAACGACTGAAAGCGGTCGTTCCGCTCGAGCCCCGCCATCAGCTCGGCGATCGCCTTCGGCTGATCGCCGGCGGGCTCGAACGGAGCCTGAAGTTGGAAGTTGGCGCGCGCCATGGAAGGCAATCTAACGCTATCGGGGTTTGTTCGGGAGGCTCGGCTCGCTGATGCCGTCATCCGGCTACCGGCGGGTACGGTCGAGCAGACTGGCCATACCGCGCCTCGGACGTACTTTGCCCGCGACTCTCTCCCATTCACACCGCTATGCTGTCACTCCGAACGCTCGCGTTCCTGGTCGCACTCGTCGCCACCATCGGCTGTGCTTCGGCCGGGACTTCGTCGACCGGCATGAGCTCCGCCGGCAGTGCTGGCGCGTCGTGCTCGCCCAACGCGGCATGGGCCCCCGCTCCGCCCATCTCGGCCGACAGCCTCTCGGACTACCAGCGCTCCGTCGACGCACGGAACCGGAACGACTGGGCTTTCCTGGCTCGCTATCGCGGCGCCAACGCGGCGCTCGGCGCTCCGAAGCCGGGTGAGTCGCGTGTCGTCTTCATGGGCAACTCGATCACCGATGCGTGGGCGAAGTCGTTCCCGACGATGTTTCCCGGCAAGCCCTACGTCGGCCGCGGCATCAGCGGGCAGACGACACCTCAGATGCTCGTGCGCTTCCGCCAGGACGTGATCGCGCTCCAGCCGAAGGTCGTCGTCATCCTGGCGGGGATCAACGACATCGCCGGCAACACGGGGCCGAGCACCCAGGCGATGATCGCCGACAACCTGATGTCGATGACCGAGATCGCGAAGGCGAACGGAATTCGCGTCGTGCTCTCGTCCGTGCTGCCCGCGTACGACTTCCCGTGGAAGCGAGGCATCGCGCCCGCGCCGAAAGTCGTTGCGCTGAACACATGGATGAAATGCTACGCCGCACAGGCCGGCGCCGTCTACCTCGACTACTACAGCAGGATGGTCGACGCGCGCGGCGGCCTCTCGCCGGAGATGGCGTCCGACGGCGTGCATCCCACGGAAGCGGGATACCGCATCATGGCGCCGCTCGCCGAGGCGGCGATTCAGGAAGCGCTCCGGGGTCCGTAGCCCGCGCTCGCGTCGGCGCGACACGGGCACGAGCCGCCCTCGCGCCAAGACTAGCTCGGATAACGCGCTGCCTTGTCACGTCCGAATGGGTCGCCGGCGAGGGACTCGGTGTGGAGCGCACATCGCCACTGCCCGTCTCGGCGGACCCAGACCGAGGAATCGTTGGCCTCGACCGGGAGCCGCTCGCCGTCCACGACCAGGCTTTCCTTCACGGCGTACGCGACGATCGCGATGTCGTCGGTGAGGAATCGCACCTGACGTCGCTGATCATCGAACGAGTACTGCTCGAGCTCCCACTTTCCTTCCCGGGTTAGCTTGCCCATCGTCGGCGCGTCGATTGCCGAGACGCCCTGCGCGCCGACGATCACGCACTGATCGTCGGTCATCGCGCTCGCCGTGGCGGCGTCCTTCTCCTTCATCGCGTTCCAGAAGCGACGCTCCACGTCCATCAGTTCCTGCTCGTGGATGTGTGTCGATGCGGTCATGGCGGATACGCTCCACTGGTGTGAGTCGAGCGAAGTACCGGGAAGGATCGCGCCAGATCTCGCCGCGACTGCCGATCAACCGACCGGGCTCAGCTTTCCTGCGTGATCCGTTCGCGACGTGCGACGTCGGTGATCCCCTTCACCTTGCGCACGGCCTTGATGATGCGCGTCAGGTGGTTGAGGTTCTCCACCTCGACGAGGAGCGAGCCCGCGGCCTTGCCGTCAGTGCTCTTGAGCTCCATGGAGCGGATGTTCGTACCCGTATCGCCCGCCGCCGCTGCGACATCGGCGTAGAGACCACGGCGGTCGTTGCCCTCGAGCGCCAGACGCACGAGGAAGCGCTCGCCGTCCGCTTCCTGCCAGTCGATCTCCAGCCGGCGCTCAGGCTCGTGCGCGAGGAATAGCAGGTTCGGGCAGTCGGCGCGATGGATGCTGACGCCGCGCCCGCGCGTAACGTAGCCCGTCACGGGATCGCCCGGCACCGGCTGGCAACACTGCGCGTAGCGCACCATCAGCCCATCCACGCCCTGGATGCGGACGCCCTTCGTGCCGCGCACCCGGTCCACGAGCCGTTCGACGAGCGTCGGCTTCGCCGGCTCCTTCTCGTCGAGGTCCGGGAAGAGCTGCTTGAGCACGGCCATCACGTTGACGTCGCCCTGGCCGATCGACGCGTGCAGATGCTGGACGTCGCCCAGGTTGAGCGACTTCGCGATGGCGGTGAGCGCCGCGTCGTCGGGACGCGAGAGACGACGCCGCTTCAGCTCGCGCTCGAGGATGTCCTGTCCGAGCTTCGCCGACGAGGCGTGCTCCTCGTGGCGGAGCCACTGCCGGATCTTGTGCCGCGCACGGCCCGTGCGCACGTGTGCCAGCCAGTCGCGGCTCGGTCGCGCGACGGCGGCGGTGATGATCTCCACCTGCTCCGAGTTGCGCAGGGGGCGTGACAGCGGCGCGATGCGCCCGTTGATGCGCGCGCCGGCGCAGCGGAAGCCGACCTCCGAGTGCACCGCGAAGGCGAAGTCGATCGGCGTCGCCCCCTTCGGCAGCTGTATGACGTCGCCCTTCGGCGTAAAGACGAAGATCTCGTCCTGATACAGGTCCAGCTTGAGGAACTCGAGGAACTCGTCCGGCGTTTCGGCCTCGAGCTGCGACTCGAGGATCTGCCGGAACCAGGCGAGGTGACGATCGAGCTCATCCTGGCTCTTCGCGTCCTCCTTGTACAACCAGTGCGCAGCGATGCCGAAGTCCGCCGTGCGATGCATCTCCCGCGTCCGGATCTGCACTTCGTACAGCTGTCGTCCGGGTCCGAACACGGTCGTGTGCAGCGACTGATAGCCGTTCGACTTCGGCTGGGCGATGTAATCCTTGATGCGCTCCTGCACCGGCGTCCAGCCGTCGTGGATGACGCCGAGCGCGTGATAGCACTCGGGAACCGAGTTGACGAGCACGCGGATCGCGAGGAGGTCGTAGATCTCCTCATAGGGCTTGTCGCGCTGCTTCATCTTCTTGTAGATCGACCACAGGTGCTTCGGCCGGCCGGTGACCTCGACGTTCTTGATCCCCGCCTTCGTGAGCTCGCGAACGAGCGGCTCCTTGAGCGCCGCGATCAGCGCCTCACGCTCGCCACGCTTCTGCGCGACCTGCTTCGCCAGCGCCTTGTACTCCTCGGTCTCGAGGTGCTTGAACGCCAGATCCTCCAGCTCCCACCGCACCTTCGCCATCCCGAAGCGGTGCGCGAGCGGCGCATACAGGTCGCGCGTCTCGAGGGCGATGCGCTGGCGCTTCTCCTCGGGCAGATACTCCAGCGTGCGCATGTTGTGCAGCCGGTCGGCCAGCTTTACGATGATGACGCGCGCGTCCTTCGCGATCGAGAGCAGCAGCTTGCGGTAGCTCTCGACCTGACGATCCTGGTTCGAGCCGCTGTTCGGCAGCTTGGCGATCTTCGTGAGGCCGTCGACGATTGCCGCGATCTCCTTCCCGAACTCCCGTTCGACGTCGGCCAGCTCGACGACCGTGTCCTCGACGACGTCGTGAATCAATCCGCTCGCGACGGTCGTGCTGTCCAGCTGCAGGTCAGCGAGGATCTTGGCGACCTCGATGCAGTGGATGACGTACGGCTCGCCCGAGTTGCGCGTTTGCCCGCGGTGTGCCTCTTCGCTGAACTTGTAGGCGCGCACGAGCAGCTCCTCGTCGAGGCGCGCATTGGCGCCCTCGCGGAAGCTCCATCCCGGGATGATCTCGTGCAGCAGCGACGTCGTCACAACAGGCCTGCCTCCGCAAAGCTGGTGTATCGTCCACGACCGATGATCACGTGGTCGTGTACCGGAATGTCGAGCAGCTTTCCCGCCGCGACAAGCTGCTCCGTTACGATCCGATCATCCGGCGAGGGGGTGGGATCCCCGCTCGGGTGGTTGTGCACCAGGATGACCGCCGCCGCCCGCTCGGCGATCGCTTCCCGGAAGACTTCGCGCGGATGCACGAGGGACGAGGTGAGAATGCCCCGCGTGATCGTGACGTCTCGCTCCAGCCGGTGCTGTGCGTCCAGCACCGCGACGTGAAACTCCTCCACCGGCAGGTCCTCGAGCCGCGGCGCAAACAGCCGAGCCACGTCCCGCGGCGATCGAACCGGTGCGCCATCCTCGCGCGCTTCCGCCGCCAGTCGTCGGCCGAGCTCGAGCGCGGCGTGCACCGTCACCGCCCTGGCCATTCCGATCCCGGTCGTCGCCGTGAGCGACGCCACGGGCTGCATCGCCATCCGGCGGAGCGATCCGCCCGTGCCTGCCAGCAGCGCCTGTCCGACCTGCAGCGCCGACCGGCCGCTGCTCCCCGCCCCGACCAGGAGCGCGAGCAGCTCCACGGAGCTCAGCGCGCACGCGCCGAGTGCGACGAGCCGCTCGCGCGGGCGCTCCGACGGAGGCAGCTCTCTGATAGATAGTGCCGTGAACGACGACTGGCTAGATAGTTGAGTCGACATCGGGTCCCCTATGATATGATCCTGGAACGACATGGAGGTTCCCGGAATCATCGTCGCATGCTCGCGGACCACCGGCATCGATTCTCCGCATCCGCGTCGCTCGGCGGCCTGAAAACGAGAGAGCCGGCCCCGTTCGGGGGCCGGCTCTCTCGTGAACTCGATCGGCTCAGAGCGTCGCGCCGTGGCACTTCTTGAACTTCTTGCCCGAGCCGCACGGACACGGATCGTTGCGTCCCACGCTCGACCAGTCGACCGGCGCGGGCGCGCCCGCGGTCACGTCGCCGAGGCTGCGTGCCCGACCAGCTCCGACGATCACCGGATCCCTCCGCGCCGCGGCGGCTTTTTCGGGCGCGGGCGTCTCGGACGGACCGACGTCCATCACCTCGTCGACCCCCGTCGGGACCGGCACTTCCGGCACGATGTCCTCGAGCACGCCAAGCGCGTTGTAGCGACGCGTCGGTGCGGTCGGCGCCGGGGGAGCCGGCGCGTCCGGGAAGCCGCCCTGTCCGTCGCCTGGCGGGCCCTGCTCGATCACGAGCTGGACCTTGAGGAAGCGATCGGTGAACGTCTCGGCGATGTCGTTCATCAGGTCGACGAACATCGTGTACGCCTCCTGCTTGTATTCGAGCAGCGGGTCCTTCTGCCCCCACGAGCGATAGTGAATCGCGTTGCGCAGCTGGTCGAGGTCGTACAGGTGGTCCTTCCACTTCTCGTCCAGCACGTTGAGCATCACGTAGCGCAGCAGCCGGTCGCCGTAACCGCCTTCGTCGTCGCGAACCGCGTCGAGCGACTCGATCTTGGCGGCGAACGCAGCGCGCCCCGCCTCGATCGCCTGCTCCTGCGCCGCCACGAGGTCGATCGGACGTCGCTCCGGATCGACCAGTGAGTCGAGCTGGATCATGTAGTGGATCAGGAGTTCCTGCCGCAGCAGATCGAGATCCCACTCCTCCACCGTCTCGTACTCGGCGAGCACGGTCTCGACGCGGCGGCCGAGCGCCTTCTCGACCATCTTGATCGCTTCGCCCTTGAGCTCCTCGCCGCCTTCGAGAGCGAACGCGCGCAGCGAGTAGATCACCTCCCGCTGCTGGTTCATCACGTCGTCGTATTCGAGCAGCCGCTTGCGGCTCTGGAAGTTCTGCAGCTCGACGCGCTTCTGGGCCTGCTCGATCGATCGCGTGATGAGCGGGTGCGTGAGCACCTCGCCCTCCTGCGCGCCCATGCGGTCCATGAGCCGAGCGATGCGGTCGCTGCCGAACAGGCGCATCAGGTCGTCCTCGAGCGAGAGGAAGAATTGACTCGCTCCCGGATCTCCCTGACGTCCCGCGCGGCCGCGCAGCTGCCGGTCGATGCGCCGCGATTCGTGGCGCTCCGAGCCGATGATGTGCAGTCCGCCTACCTCCTGAACCTCGACGTCCTTGCCGTCGAGATCCTTCACCACCGACGGCTTCGACGGGGTGACTCCTTCACCGAGTTTGATGTCGGTTCCACGACCGGCCATGTTGGTCGCGATCGTGATGGCGCCCGGCTGGCCCGCGTTGGCGACGATCTCCGCCTCACGCTGGTGGTACTTCGCGTTGAGCACGTTGTGCTGCATGCCGCCGCGCTGCATCAGCTTCGACAGCGTCTCGGACGCATCGACGCTCGTCGTGCCGATCAGCACCGGATATCCGAGCCCGTGCAGCCGGCGCGTCTCGTCGACGATCGCGTTGTACTTCTCGCGACGGGTCTTGTAGACGAGGTCCTGCCGGTCGTCGCGGATCACGTCCTTGTTCGTCGGGATGACCGCGACCTCGAGCTTGTAGATCTGATAAAACTCCGACTCTTCGGTCTCCGCGGTGCCAGTCATGCCGGCCAGCTTCTCGTACATGCGGAAGTAGTTCTGGATCGTGATCGTGGCCATCGTCTGCGTCTCGCCCTTCACGCGGACGCCTTCCTTGGCCTCGACCGCCTGGTGCAGTCCCTCCGACCAGCGCCGGCCCGGCATCGTGCGACCCGTGAACTCGTCGACGATCAGCACCTCGCCGTCC
>JBJMNN010000061.1:0-13010 GCA_045804245.1 Gemmatimonadaceae bacterium
AAGCTCGCCGCGAGCGGCCGGCTCGGTGACAAGACGCAGGCTGGCTTCTACAAGAAGGTCGGGAAGGACATCACCACGCTCGACTGGAAGACCCTCGACTACGGCCCGCAGCAGAAAGTGGAGGACGCGGCGCTCGCGGCGATCATGAAGCAGCCGCTCGAGCAACGGCTGAAATCGGCGACGCAGCTTCCCGGCAAGTACGGCGAGTTCGTGCGCAACTATCTGCTGCGCATGTCGCACTACGTGTTGAAGACGACGCCGTCGATCGCGTACGACATCGTGTCCGTGGACCGCGCGATCGAGTGGGGCTACGCGTGGGACGCCGGCCCGTTCCGGCAGATGGACGCGCTCGGCCACGACTTCCTGCGCGACGGCTTCGCTCGACTCGGGCTCGACGTGCCGCCGCTGCTCGCCGCGGCCAAGGACGGGAGCTTCTTCCACGCCAGCGCCGACGGATTGACGTACCTCAACGATGCCGGTGGTTATCTACCCGTACCGCCGGTGCCGGGTCAGATCGCGCTCGACCAGGTTCGCGCGCGCAAGGGTGCGGTGCTCGAGAGCTCGCGCGACGCGAACCTCCTCGATCTCGGCGACGGCGTGCTGCTGCTCGAAGCGCGCAGCAAGATGAACACGATGGGCGCCGGCGTGCTGGCGATGCTGCGCACCGCGCTCGATCGCGTCGCCGAGGGGAAGTACGAAGGGCTCGTGATCGGCAACGACGATCCGCGCGCCTACAGCGCCGGCGCGGATCTCGGTGCCGTCGTGCAGCAGGTGCAGGACGGCGACTGGAAGGGCCTCGACGAGATGGTGCGCTACTTCCAGGAAGGCGCGCAGCTCGTGCGTCGTGCGCCATTCCCCGTCGTCGCCGCACCGTTCGGGCTCACCCTCGGCGGGGGCGCGGAGTACGCGCTGCACGCCGACCGCATCCAGGCGCACGCCGAGCTGTACATGGGGCTCGTCGAAGCGGGAGTCGGACTCATCCCCGCGGGCGGTGGAACCAAGGAACTGCTGTTCCGATTTGTCGAGCAGCTCACCGCGTACGACGAGGCCGATCCCTTCGAAGGAGTCAAGCGCGCGTTCAAGGTCATCGCCATGGCGACGACGAGCACCAGCGCGCTGGAAGCGCGAGCGCTCGGCTTCCTCCGCCCGATGGCGGATAGAATCACGATGAACCGCGACCGGCTCATCGCCGATGCGAAGGCGCGCGTGCTCGACCTCGCGCTCGACTACGTCGCGCCGCGGCCGCGCACGATCACGGCGCTGGGGAAGGACGCATTCGGCAATCTGCTCTACGCGGGCTGGGCGATGCACGAGGGTGGACAGATCACCGATCACGAGGTGCGCATCGCGCGCGAGCTCGCCTACGTGCTCTGCGGCGGCGACGGTCCGGCACGCGTCGTCTCCGAGCAGGACATCCTCGACCTCGAGCGCGAAGCCTTCCTCCGTCTGCTGGGTACGAAAGAGACGCAGGAGCGCATCGCCTACACGCTCAAGACAGGCAAGCCGCTCCGCAATTAGAGGTAAAGTGAGATGACGGACAGAATTGCTAGGCCAGAGAGCCCCGACGACGTCGTGATCGTTTCGGCGGTCCGCACTGCGGTGGCCAAGGGGAAGAAAGATGGGGCGCTCGCCTCGACGCATCCTGTCGAGCTGTCTGCGCTCGTGATGAAGGAGGCGCTCGACCGCGCGGGCGTCGATGCGGCGATCGTGGACGACGTCGCATGGGGCTGCGCGATGCCCGAGGCATCGCAGGGGCTGAACGTCGCGCGGCTCTCGGCGTTGCGCGCCGGACTGCCCGTCGAGGTGCCGGCGCAGACGGTGAACCGGTTCTGCTCGTCGGGTCTGCAGACGATCGCCGACGGCGCGATGCAGATCATGAGCGGCATGTCCGACGTCGTGCTCGCGGGCGGCGTCGAGATGATGAGCCAGGTGCCGATGTCGGGCTACCACGCGCGCCTCGATCCGGAAGCGCTCGAGTCGTACATCGGCATGGGCTTCACCGCCGAGCGGGTCGCGGAGCGCTGGAAGATCAGTCGCGAGGATAAGGACGCATGGGCGCTCGGCAGCCAGCAGAAGGCGGCGGCCGCGGTCGCGAGCGGCGCGTTCGACGATCAGATCGTGCCGGTGCCGGTGGAGCAGGTGAGCTGGGAGGGCACGGAGAAGAAGGTCGAGACGCGCTCCTTCGCGCGCGACGAGCTGCCGCGTGCGACCTCGCCCGAGGCGCTCGCGAAGCTCAAGCCGGTGTTCAAGGCCAACGGCACGGTCACGGCCGGCAACGCGAGCCCGTACTCCGATGGCGCGGCCGCGGTGCTCCTGATGCGTCGCTCGAAGGCCGAGGAGCTCGGCCTCACGCCGCTCGCGCGCTTTGTGAGCTTCGCGGTGGCCGGCGTCGACCCCGACGTGATGGGAGTGGGACCGATCAAGGCGGTGCCGAAGGCGCTCAAGAAGGCAGGACTCGAGATGAAGGACATCGACCTGATCGAGTTCAACGAGGCATTCGCGTCACAGGTGCTCGCGGTGGTGCGCGAGCTCGGCATGCCAGCGGACCGCGTCAACGTGAACGGTGGCGCGATCGCACTCGGTCATCCGCTCGGCGCAACGGGCTCGAAGCTGACGACGCAACTCGTACACGAGCTTCGCCGCCGCGGTGGCGGCCACGGGCTCGTGACGATGTGCATCGGCGGCGGGATGGGCGCCGCCGGCGTCTTCGAGGTCTACGGGAGCTGAGCGACTACTCCCCTTTGTACTTCTCCACCAGCGCCGGATCGCGCTTCGGCGGGCCGGCGTAGCCGCCGCGCATCGCCGCTTCGACCTCCTCGACCTCGCGCGGCGCGCGCGAGATCCACTCGACGCCCTTGTCCGTGGCGACGTAGTCGTCCTCGATCCGGACGCCGATGTTCTTGTACGTGCTCACCGCCGCGCGGAGCTTCGCCGCGATCTCGCGATTAGCCGGCGAGTCGGGCAACTCCTCCAGCACGTGCTCGCGCACGTAGATCCCCGGCTCGATCGTGAATGCACTGCCCGGTGCGATGGTGCGCGTGAAGTAGTACTGATCCGGATCGTGCACCTCGAGGCCGATGCCGTGCCCGAGGCCGTGCATGTAGTACATGCGGTATTGCGGGCACTTGCGCGGCGCGTCGCCCACCGCGCAGTCGTACGTCGCCGTGGGCGACTCGATGAGACCGAGCTTCGCCAGTCCCGCCGCGAGCACGGCGTTTGACGAATCCGTCATCAGTCGCGCGGTGGCGCCGAGCTTCGCCTGCCGCTCCGCGGCGGCCTGCGCGGCGCGCACGATCTCGTACACGGCGCGCTGCTGCGGTGAGAACTTCCCGCTCGCCGGCACCGTGCGCGTCACGTCGGCCGCGTAACCCTTGTACGACGCGCCGATGTCCATCACGACCACGTCGTTCGGCTCGATGAACCGGTCGTCCTGGTTGTAGTGCAGCGTCGTCGAGTTCGGCCCCGACCCGACGATCGTCGAGAACGACGGCCGGTCGGCACCGTTGCGGCGGAAGGTGTACTCGATCAGCGCCTGGATCTCGAACTCGTTCATTCCCGGCTCGATCGCGGCCATCGCCTCGCGCTGCGCGAGGACGGTGATGTCGACCGCCTGGCGGATGTAGCGCTGCTCGACGTCGCTCTTCTTGCCGCGCGCCCGCTCGACCGCGTCGTTGAAGGGAGTGACCTTGAGATTCGCGTGCGTCGCCTTCAGCCGCTCGAAGATCTGCCGGTCGGGGCTGTGCGCGGCGAGCAGCGCCGCCGCGCCGCTCCCCTCGCTCGCTTCGCCGAGGTCGCCGACGACGGCCATCGCCACGCCCGCCGTCGCGAGCGAGTCGAGCACCTTCGGCAGATCCGCGACGTTGCGCCCGTTCATCCCGGTCAGCTTCGCGATCCCTTCGACACCGAGCCGCGTGCCGGTCCACACCTCGCGACTGGGGAGCCGCGGCTCGACGAACATCGTCGACGAGACGACGCGGCCGCCCTGCTTCACGACGATGAGCGCGGCGTCGGGCTCCCTGAACCCCGTGAGATAGTAGAACGACGGCGACTGCACGAAGCTCACGTAGTCCTGCGCGGGCTCGTGCGCGCCAAGCGCGACGAGCGCACCATCGGGCATGCCGTCAACGACGACGGCGCGACGCGCGGCGAACTCCTGCTGTGACTGCGCGCTCAACAGCGCGGGCACGAGCAGCAAGAACGAGACGAGACGACGGATCACGTAACCTCCTCCGGAAATACCGCGCTCAGCCGACGAGCACGGTGACGAGATACAGCACGAGGCCGACGAGGCCGCCCACCAGCGTGCCATTGATGCGAATGAACTGAAGGTCGCGGCCGACCTGGACTTCGATCTTTCGCGACGCGTCGGTCGCGTCCCAGCCCTCGACGGTTCGGGCGATGAGCTCGGCGACCTCGGGCCGATATTGATCTACCACGCCGAGGACCAGTCGTTCCAGTGCGTCGTCGATGTCCTGCAGGAGCTGATCGCTCGACAGCGCACGTTCGGCGATCCCGGCCAGCGCGCGTTCGAGCGGCTCGGGCGACGGCGCGTCGGGTCCGGCGTACTTCGCCAGCGACTGTCGCGCCGCGCCGAGCAGTGCACCGGACAGCTCCGACACGGCGGGATGTTCGAGTAGGCGTTGCTTCATTCCCTCGGCACGGGCGATCATCTCCGGCGAGTTGTGCAGCTTGTCCGTGAAATCGCGCAACGCGTGATCGAACTGGGCGCGCAGTGGATGCGCGTCGTTGGCGGAGACGTCGTCCAGCGTGCGCTCGATGCCGGCGACGATCTTCTGATAGAGCTTGTCGTCCACGACATCCGGCACCCACCATGGGCTCTCCTCGGCGATCCGCACGCGGATGAGCTCCTTGTTGTCGTGTACCACTCGGCCCACGAGCAGGACGAGTCGGTCGAGCATCTCCTGATGCCGGTCGTCGGTCGTGGCCATCGTGAGCAGGTCACCGAGCAGCGGTGCGATCTGAGCCTTCCGCAGCTGCGTGACGAGCGTCATGTGCACGCTCTCTTTCAGTTCGTCGTCGGGCACCGACTCGGCCGCGCGCGCCACTCCGCCGGCGATCGCGCGCGCGACCCGCGCCTGATGCGCCGGCTCGGACAACCAGCGTGCCGCGCGCTCGCCGAGCCGCATGCCGGCGAGCTGCCGCGCGATGACCTCGCGCGCGAGGAAGTTGCTGCCGACGAAGTTGCCGAGGCTGCGCCCGATCCGGTCCTTGCGGTGCGCGACGATGGCCGTATGCGGGATCGGGATGCCGAGCGGATGCCGGAACAGTGCCGTGACGGCGAACCAGTCAGCGAGTCCGCCGACCATCGCGGCCTCCGACGTCGCCCGCGCGAGCCGCACCCAGAACGGCGCGAAATCCGGACGCAGATGCACGAGCACCGTCAGGCCGACGAACAGCAGCGCGAACCCCGCGAGCAATCCCGTCGCGCGGCGGCGCATGATGGCGTAGAGGCGGACTTTTTCGGTGTCCTCGCGAACGACGAGCATGCAGAAAGGTAAAGGGTGGCTTGGACTGCCAACCTGCAGGGCAGTTCACTCTCCGGCCTGCCCCTCCCCATTCTCCAGGGATCTCCACAGATACCAGCTCGCGATCGAAGCGTACGGCCGCCACTTCTCGCCGATGCGCAGCACGTCCTTTGGCGTCGGCCGCTTCTTCAGACCATACGCGCGCTGGATCGCGTTCTGCACCCCGAGGTCGAGCTCCGGCAGCACGTCGGGGCGGCCGAGTCGGAACATCAGGAACATCTGCACCGTCCATCGGCCGATCCCCTTCACCTGCACGAGGTGCTCGATGATCTCGTCGTCGGTGAGTCGTCCGAGGTGCGCGAGCGGCAGCGAGCGGTCGGCCACGCGCGCCGACAGATCGCGCAGATAGCTGATCTTCTGCCGCGAGAGCCCCGCGGCGCGCAGCGCACCGTCCTCGGTCGACAGCACGTGTTCGGCGCGCGGACGCTTCGCGGGATAGATCTCGCAGAACCGCCGATGGATCGTGCTCGCCGCCTTCCCCGACAGTTGCTGGAATACGATCGACCGCACGAGCGCATCGTAGTGCGTCCCTGTGCGCCGAGGCTCGAGGCGGCAGGGGCCGACCCGGGCGATGATGCTGCCGAGGACTGGGTCGGCCGATTTCAGGTGGGAGATCGCTCGGCGATGCGTGGCAGAGGGCATGCATGAAGATAACTGCGACGACCACGGCAGTACCGAGTAGCTGGGGTTTACTCGGTACGGCAGGGGGAGTTCATCGCCTGAGCCACTTCGCCACCTTCTTCATATCCTCGACGAACGCCCTCTCCGCCTCGGCCCGAACGTCGGGCGGCGCACGGAGGACCGAGCTCGGATGCACCGTCGCGAACCCCGCCTCGGCGAGCTCGGTGCGAATCACCTTGCCGTGCTGCGTCGTCACGCGGATCGCGGGCCCGAACAGCGCCTTCGCCGCCGTGGCGCCGAGCGCCACGATGACGCGCGGTTTCACGACGGCGATCTCCTCATCGAGCCATGGATGGCAGGCGCGCACCTCAGAGGACGACGGCGTCTTGTGGATGCGCCGCTTGCCGGTGCCGTCGGGCACCCACTTGAAGTGCTTCACCGCGTTCGTGACGTACGCGTCGCCTCGGTCCAGCCCCGCGCGATCGAGCACCGCGTCGAGCAGCCGGCCGGATGGGCCGACGAACGGATGGCCGGCGCGATCCTCCTGATCGCCCGGTTGCTCGCCGACGAACATCAACGTCGCCGTGCGCGCCCCTTCTCCGAACACCGTCTGCGTGCCGACCTTCCAGAGGTGACAGCCGCGACACCCGGCCGCCGCACGCCGCAGCGATGGTAGCGTGCTGCGACGGGGAAGGAAGTCAGCGGCGCTTCCGGTCGTCTCGGCTGTTCTCGCTCGTGTCGTCATGCTCGGACGGTTCTTCGTCGTCGCGATACATCGGATGGTTGATCTGCTCCAGGAAGCGGGAGTGCGTCTTTTCCCCGTGCTGCCCCTCGGCGTGCTGCTGCTGGCCCTTCTGATTTCCGTCGCGTGTCTGCATCGACTCCCTCGCTGTGAGATCCGGGTCCGACACTGGACCGTGTACCACGGCAGGGGGCAATCGCCGGGCCAGCCGGCCCGTGCGCAGGGTTGCGAACCGCGCTACCATAGTTCTCGTCGGGCATCCGTGCTCTTCCGGAGATCGGCATGCTCGCCGCATCCCCCCGTCCGCCCACTCGTGATCAACCGCCATGTCGGACAGTGGGGCACTGTCGCCGAAGGAGCTGATGTCCAGACTGCTGAACCACTTCTTCCGGGGAGTCGTCCTCCTCGCGCCGCTCGCGTTCACCGTCTACGTGTGCGTGCGCGTCTTCGCGACGATCGACGGATGGCTCGGCATCCCGATTCCCGGCGTCGGGTTCCTGGCGACCGTGGTGCTCATCACGCTGTTCGGGTTCGTCGCGTCGAGCTTCATCACGCGCCGAATGCTCGCCCTCGTCGAGGGGGTGCTTGAGCGACTCCCCTTCGTGCGACTGCTCTACTCGTCCACGAAGGATCTCCTCAACGCCTTCGTCGGTGAGAAGCGGCGGTTCGACAAGCCGGTCCTCGTCGCCCCCTTCGCCTCGGGCGAAGCTCGCGCGCTCGGCTTCATCACCCAGGAGACCCTCACCTCGATGGGCATGCTCGAGCACGTCGCGGTGTACCTTCCGCAGTCGTACAACTTCGCCGGCTCGCTGTTGATCTTCCCGACCAGCGCCGTCACGGTGCTCGACGCCGAGAGCGCCGACGTGATGGCGTTCATCGTCTCGGGTGGCGTCACGGTGCCGCCGACGCGTCGCGACCTCGCACCGCCGCCGCGTGTGAGCGACGACGCTGAGCGGATAGCGGGAGCGCCCTAAGCGGCGCGACATCGGCAACACTGAGAATCGGTGAGTTGGATGGTGAGGTGGTGAGGTGGTGAGATGAACTACACTGGCCACCGAGCTGTCATTCCGAGCGAGCGCAGCGAGTCGAGGAATCTGCGCTTGCTCTCCGAGTCGAGGAATCTGCACTCGGGCCGTTCACCTCACGACCTCACGATCCAACTCACCAACTCACCAACTCACCAGCTCAAGGTCCCACCGGCCCCATCTCCCGTTCCGGCGCTCTCGGCAACCGCGCGAGGTGCGCCTTGAACGCCTGGTAGCTCGGATCGTCCTGTCGTAGTCCCGCGGGCAACGATGGCGCTATCGCCGCGATCTCGCGCTCGGTGGCGACGATCCGGTCTTCCTCGAAGGGGTGCGAGGCGAAGAACACCTCGATTCGTGCCGGCGACCTGCGGCGCTCATCGACGAGTCGCCTGAACAGCGCGGGGATCCCGTTCGGATCGATTCCCGCATCGACGACGAGCTGCACCGCTTCCGAGTCCGCTTCCGCCTCGTCGTGGCGGCTGTACCGCGCGAACAGCGCCGCTCCGCCGACCTGGATCGCCGCGCGTGCGACATCGCTGTTGCACAGGTCCGTGAGCCGGCATCCCAGCTCGACGGCGACTCCTGTCTTCGTCTGCTTCTCAATCTGCCGCGCCGAATGCCGCAGCACGACGTGGCCGACCTCGTGCGCCAGCGCACCCGCCAGCTCGTCGAGCCGCTCGGCGCGCTCGATCAGTCCCCGATTCACGTAGATGAATCCACCCGGCAGCGCGAACGCGTTGATCTGGCGGCTGTCCACGATGCGGAACCGCCAGTCGAGATCCTGCCGCGGCGTGTTGCGCGCGAGCGAGATGCCGAGTGCCTGCACGTAGTTCGACGCGACCGGATCGTGCACGAGCGGCAGCTGCGCCTCGACCTGCTCCGCGTTGCGACGGCCGAGCTCCACTTCCTCGTCCTGACTCACGCTGCAGCCGAGTGCGACGAGCATCACGAGTGCGTATGAGCAAGCGAACGCGCGAACCCCCGAACTCGCGAACCAGCGCATCACGGCTGCGGTGCTCCCGCCGTGAGCGCGTCCGACACGCGCTCGATCTGCTGCTCGTTCTTGCTGAACAGGAGGCCGATCAGGTTGTCGTTCTCGATCACCGTCGCCTGCGAGAGCACCGTCGGCCCCCGTGGGGTGCGCACGTACTTCACGGTGTCGAGCGTCCCCGCGGCGCGCACGCGCGCCGTCGAATCGACAAAGAGATACACGGCCAGCGCGCCCTTGCCGAGCCGATACACGATCGGCGCGGGGCCTAGCGACGGCAGCGCTTCATGCGTCGTGTCGCGCGGTGCCAATCCGGATCGGATCAGACGCTCGCGCACCTGGCAGTCGATCCAGTGACCGGTCTTCGGACACGCCGCCGCGCGCGTCTGCCGCGTGTTCGCCTCCGCGACGGCCGTCTGCTGCGGCGATGACGCGGCGGCGGGAGAGCCCGGCGAGCGCACCGAGTCGGCGCCGGGAGACTCGGCCTTCGTGCACGCGCTCACGGCGAGGCCCAGCGCGAGTGTGCGCAGCTGCGCGCTCCGCGCCCCATCTCGCCGCGCACGACGCATCAGTGCCAGCCCTGCCGCTGACGAAGGCTGGTGATGTGGGCCGTGTGATGCCGTCCATGCCAGGCGTACTGGCTGAGCATCGCGTCGAGTGTCATCGGTCCGTTTTCGGGATGGAAGATCCGCCGCTCGAACGCGGATCCGGGCTGGGCGCGCAGAAGGTGGACCCACCGCTCGTGGAGCGCGTCGAGCAGACGTAGCGAGACTTCGACGGGCAGACGCATGTCCGACAGTTCGGACCACGCCTTCTCGTCGTACGGCTTGATCGTCGGTTTGTCTTCCGTGAGTCCCAGGCGGAAGCGGACGAACGCGTTGATGTGGCTGTCCGCGACGTGATGGACGGTCTGACGCACGCTCCATCCGCCTGGCCGGTACGGCGTGTCGAGCTGCTCGTCCGACAGGCCGGCGACGGCCAGGCGGAGTTGCGCCGGCGCCGCGGCGATGGCGTCGATGCGCTGCGCACGCACGCCCGGTGCCAGCGGCGTCGTCATGTCCGGCGGGCCGATCGGATAACGCAGGTCCTGCTCGGAGGCGGTGGGTGACGTCATGACACAGTCTCTCGTGTAGGAGTTCGAGGGCGAGTTCTTGCAAGGTATGCGCGCCGACCGCGGCCACGCGAGTGCATCGCCCGGACCTCCCGCCTCGCCAACGGCCGGCGTACGTTTCAGTGTGCACATGACGATGCTCGTATCATGACCGAGAAGAAGCGCCGACCACCCAAGAAGCGCCCCGCCACCAGGTCGCCCTACTTCCTGCAGCCCGGGAAGCAAGGTGCGGTCACCGTCTATCGTCGTCCCGCGGGCAACCGCATCGACGCGAAGCTCTGCGGCACCATGCCCAGCCGCGCCATGGCACTCGCCCTCGTGAAGCAGCTCGAGAAGGCGGAGTCCGTCGTGCACGATCTCTTCCTCGAGGCGACCGACGACGGCATCGAGGCGCTCGAAGCGGTGCTCGAGGCCTGCCGTCAATCGGTCGTGCGCCGCGCGCCGAGCATCGAGGCAGGGGTCACGGCGCCTCGGCCCACCGGCGCGCGAAAGCGCGGTCGCGGTCGCCGGCGCGGCTCGGCACGGCGCGGCGGGCCCGACGAGGCGTCGCCGGGTGAGTCGGGCGGCACGGCCGACCCGAGCGCCGCCTGACGTACCGCCGACTCTCGCACGCGTACGTCGCGCGCGACGGCGCGCCCGTCGTGCACGAGGTGGACGACGCCATCTTCACGCGCCACTACTACGGGCACTGCCTGCGCTGCTCGTTCTGCGCCGACGCCTGTTGCACCCACGGGGTCGACGTCTCCGTCGTAGAGCGCGACCGAATCCTCGCGCGCGCCGACGAGCTCGCGCACGTCGTCCCGCTCCCGCGTGAGCGCTGGTTCGTCGACGACGTCACGCCTGATCCGGATTTTCCCGGAGGCGCCGCGACGCGCACCGCCGTCGTCGACGGGGCATGCGTGTTCCTCCGGCGCGACGGGCGGGGCTGCCTGATCCACGGCGCGCTGCTGGCCGCCGGCGAGGACTATCACGCACTGAAGCCGATGGTCTCATCGCTCTTCCCCGTCACCTTCGGCGGCGGCGCGCTCCTCTGCTCGGAGGAGCTCCACGACGGATCGCTCGTGTGCGCTGGGGATGGCCCCACGGCATACGAGATGGCGCGGAGCGAGCTGGCGTACTACTTCGGGGCGGAGCTGGTGGCGGAGCTGGACGAACTGGCCAACTAACTCACCGCCGTTCAGTCTCCCGCCGCCGAGAATGCGTCGCCACCGTCGGCGCGCGCCGTGGCCTGTTGCTCGTGTCGCACTCGGCTCAGGAAGGCGCCAGGACCCGCACCGTCGGGAAGGGAGCGAAGGATGCGCAGCGCGTCGTCGCGATGAACTCCGATGCCGGCGGGGAAGCTGTCGAGGTCCACACCCACGCGCTTGAACTCGGACAGCAGCTCCTCGAACCGTCGCTCGTCAGTCATGCGACCACGCCATTCGCGACACCGGCTCCACGCTTTCGCGACGACGGCGCTTGGCTGGCGTGCTGGTGTCGAACCGTGCTTCGCGATCGGAATCGATACCGCATACGGTCTCGGCTGCCTGGCCTACTCACTCGGTCGAGCGCGCAACGTCGCGTGTTCATGGCCGCGCTCGCCGCAACGAACGATGACGTCTGCTAGTAGCAATACGCGCAAAAACGGCGCCAAGCAAGCTGGTGCGCGGATGGGCGGTCGAGGTGCACCGCCCATACCTACTTCACTCCGGTTGTTTGCGTTGCGTCACTGTCACGGCTGCGGAGCCAGCGTCGCGGCAGTGCCCCAGCCATTGTTCGAGCGATCGATGTCGACCAAACGCTCGTCCGGGTCGAGCTCGATGCGTCGCAGCGTCTTGCTGCGGAACGCGTACTGCCGCACGTAGCGCGTCGTGTTCGTGCTCCACACTTCGGCCGGATAGTCGTAGCGCTCGGTCGACCCGTCGCTGAACGTGAACCGCGCATGGATCGGCAGCACGCCGCGCGCACGGTTGCCGAACGCGACGACCACCTGCTGCGTGTCGCCGTTCTGGCGCGTGAGCACCGTGTCGATTGCCTGATCGAAGTGCGGGTTCTCCCTGAACCACTCACGCCAGAACCAGTCGAGCCGGCGGCCGCCGACGTCCTCCATGGTGCGATAGAAGTCGGTCGGCGTCGGATGCTTGAACGCCCACCGCTGGATGTACGTGCGGAATGCGTCGTCGAATGCCTCGGGACCCATGATCTCCTGTCGCAGCAGCTGCAGCCCCACGCTCGGCTTCACGTACGAGGCGAGACCGAGCAGGCGCGGGTCGATGCGGTCGGGCATCACGTCGATCGGCTTGTCGGAATTCGCCTTCATCGCTGCCTCGACGTAGCGACGCTCATCGTGTGCACGTGCCATCTGATCACCACGCTCGGGATAGCGGCGCCCCTCGCTGAAGGTGTTGATGAAGGTGTTGAAGCCTTCGTCCTGCCACATGTGCACGCGCTCGTTCGAGCCAACGAGCATCGGGAACCAGTTGTGCCCGATCTCGTGCGTCACGACGTTGTACAGATCGTACTTGTCGTCGCTCTTCGCTTCCATGACGAGCATCGGGTATTCCATGCCGCTGATCGGTCCCTCGACGGCGCTCATCTGCGGCCAGGGATATCTGAACCAGCGCGTCGAGTACTCGTCGATCGACATCCGCGTCTGATCCGCTGCGTCCTTCCACGGCTCGACCGCGCTCGGCCGGTAATACGCCTGCGCGAGGATGCCGTTCCAGCCGCTCGCGTCCCAGATGTATTCCGGTGATGCGGCCCACGCGACGTCGCGCACGTTCTTCGCCGCGAACTTCCACGTCAGCGTCGCGCTGCTCGACTTCGGTCGAGCGGCACCCGATCGGATCTCGTCGAGCGTGACGACGTTGTACAGGTCGTACTTGTCGTCGCTCTTCGCTTCCATCACCAGCATCGGGTACTCCATGCCGCTGATCGGGCCCTCGACGGCGCTCATCTGCGGCCACGGATACCGGAACCAGCGCGTCGAGTACTCGTC
>JBJMNN010000062.1:0-6399 GCA_045804245.1 Gemmatimonadaceae bacterium
CGTGCATCGCGACGTCGTCTACTCGCTTCCGGCGTCGAAGAGCCGCGCGTTCAAGCGATTCGAGCTTGGGGCGCGGCTCTCCGACTTGCTCGGCACACGCGTGCGCGTCACGAACGACGCGGCGATGCACGGGCTGGCGGCCATCCGCGGGGCCGGGGTCGAGATGGTGATCACCCTTGGCACGGGGCTCGGCAGCGCGCTGTTCATCGACGGCGTGCTCTCCGCCCACTATCAGACGTTGCCCGAGCAGGACGAGCCGTTCAGCGCGTACGGGGACGCGGCGCGCAAGAAAGTGGGACGCGCGCGCTGGGAGAAGCGCGTGCGCGACCTGTTCGAGCAGCTGAGCTGGATCACCAACTACGACCGGCTCTACGTCGGCGGCGGCAACGCCGAGCGACTGAAGGGCGACATGCCACCGCGCGTGACGCGCATCGACAGCGCCGCGGGCATCCGGGGCGGCTACCGACTCTGGGAGTGGGGCGACGTCCCCTGACACATGCCGATTCGAACTCTCGCTACCGACTACGACGGCACGATCGCGACGCATGGCGTCGTGGACCCCGACACGCTCGCTGCGCTGCGGCGCTTCCGCGATGCAGGCGGCACGTTGATCCTCGTCACCGGCCGCGAGCTGCCGCCGCTCAAGCAGGTCTTCCCCGATCTCGACCTGTGTCACATGGTCGTGGCGGAGAACGGCGCACTGCTCTACACGCCGGACACGGGCAAGGAGCGCCTCCTCTGTGATCCTCCCGAGGAATCGTTCGTTCGCGCGCTCAAGGAGCGCGGTGTCAAGCCGCTCTCCGTGGGACGCGTCATCGTCGCCACGTACGAACCGCACGAGACCGCGGTGCTGCACGTCATCAAGGAGCATGGGCTCGAGCGGCAGGTGATCTTCAACAAGGGCGCGGTGATGGTGCTGCCATCGGGGGTCAACAAGGCGAGCGGCCTGACCTGCGCGCTCGACGAGCTGTCGATCACTGCGGCGGACGTCGCGGGGGTGGGCGACGCCGAGAACGACCACGCGCTGCTGCAGATGTGCGGCGTGGGCGCCGCGGTGGCGAACGCGCTCCCCGCGCTCAAGGATCACGCCGATCTCGTGTTGACCGCCACGCACGGCGCGGGTGTGGCGCAACTGATCGACCACATCCTGGACGGTACGATCGACACGACGCCACGGCGGCCGCGCATCCAGACGAAGCGCGAGACGGCGCGGGTGCACCGCCTGGCCGACAAGCACGCCGACGTGCATCCGAACGCGTGACCGAACGCGTGAGGCGCGACGGCGACCACGCTGGCACGCGTGCCGCTCCTCGTCCAGGACCATGCGTCGACCTGCGCCACGCGTACGACGCCATGCGCCCGCGCGCGTGAAGCTCGCGCTCGTGACCCCCGGTGGCGTGGACGAGAGCGGCACCGAGCGCGTCATCCCCGCCTTCCTCTGGCTCATCGAGCGTCTCGCGCGCCGCCACGACGTCCATGTCTTCGCGCTCGCTCAGGAGCCGCGCCCGCGCGACTGGTCGCTGCTCGGTGCGCGCGTCCACAACGTGGGCAGCGTCGGCGCGCGCCGGCTGCGATTCCAGCGCACCTTCGCGCGCGAGCACCGCGTTGCTCCGTTCGATCTCGTGCACGCCCTGTTCGGCGGATCGGCGCTCCATGCGATCCCGGCAGCGGTACGGTTCGGGATCCCCGTCGTCACGCACCTCACCGGCGGCGAGCTCTTGCGGCTGCCCGATGTCGGCTACGGCGATCAGCTCACCCTGCGCGGCCGCCTCAAGACGCGCGCCGTCGTCGCGATGTCGAGCGAAGTGAGCGTCGGCACCACCTACATGCAGCGTCTCGCGCGCGAGCTCGGCATCTCGGCGCGCCTCGCTCCGCTCGGCGTCGCGCTCGATCGATGGCCGCTCAGCGCGCCGCGTCCGCGCGACGAAAGCAGGGCGGCTCGGCTGCTCAACGTCTCCGACATCAGGCCCGTGAAGGACCATCGCACTCTGCTCGAAGCCGCGGCACTTCTCCGCGACCGCGATGTGCGATTCGAGCTGCACCTCGCCGGCCACGATACCACCGATGGAGCGGTCCGGCGCAGCGACGCGGCGCGCGCCGTCGCCGACGTGACTCGCTGGCATGACGTGGTTGGTCGCGAGGCGCTGCACCCGCTCGTCTGCGAGAGCGATCTGCTGCTCCACAGCTCGCGCCACGAGGCCGGTCCGATGGCGGTCCTCGAGGCCGCCATCGCGGGCGTGCCGACCGTGGGCACGAGCGTGGGCCATGTGGAGGACTGGGCGCCGGATGCCGCGGTCGCGGTGGCTCCGGGCGACCCCGTCGCGCTCGCCGACGCCGTCGCCGGTCTGCTCGATGACGAGTCGAGGCGGCTGCGACTCGCGCGCGAGGCTCAGCGGCGCGCCGCGGCCATCGACGCCGACTTCACCGCGGCGAGCTTCGAGCGCCTCTACGCCGAGGTGCTCGCGGGTCGAAGGCGGTGATCCTTCGCGGCAAACGCTCGATTCGTGGGCGCGCTGGCCCGCATCTTCCGACGTTCCCGGCTGGCCCGTTTCTTTCGGCGCTTATTTCTATTGCGACGGGAACCGGGGATCTCTGCGGCATGATACACAACGAGTCAGGCAAAGGCGACGACGCCGAGCGCGCTCAGGGCAAGAAGCCCGACCTCGGAATCATCCGCGGTGCGTCCGATCCCCAGATCGGGGAATCCGCTCTCGCGAAGGAATTCGCGCAGCGCGCCCTCGCGCCACTCGTGTCCGACCTTCGTGGTCGTCACGGGCGACTCGAGCCTCGCAAGGTCGCGAGCGCGATCGGGCTCAATCCGCAGCAGCTCGCCGACTGCCTCGAGGTCTCGCTCGACGCCGTGCAGACATCGCCGCCCCCGCCGGGGCTCGAGGAGCGCCTCGACCCGTTCGCGATGGTGATCGGCATCGTGCGCGACGTGTACGGCGGCGACTCCGCGAGGGTTCGCACCTGGCTGCGCACCCCACGCCCCGAGCTCGACGGGCAGACGCCGATCGACGCGATGTGCGTTCCGATGGGGATCCAGCGCGTCATCCAGTTCGTGCTGGGCGCCTGGCTGCGCACCGCGGACTGACGGAGTCCGCTAGTCCGCTAGTCCGCGGGTCCGCGAACGGCCTCGGGAAGCAAGCGCCTACCGAGGCCGTGTGCGTTGCGGACCCGCGGACCTGCGAACCCCCGATCAGTTCACGCAGCTCAACCGCCCCCGCGGCAACGGCTTCGTGCAGTTCTTCGTCGTGCCGTTCTCCGTGATCACCACCTGCGCGGTCGCGGTGCCGTCGTAGGTCACCACCTCGCGCCGCGTCAGCGTCACGGCGCTCTCGCCCGCGTACTGCAGCGACGCCTGGATGCTGCGAATCGTCGTTCCCGCAGTCGGGTACGGACGAGTCGTCGTGCTCGTCGCTACGGGGATCACCAATCCCGCCGTCGTATCGCCGACGGTGCGTGTCGCGCTGAAGCTGCCGCGCGTCGACGTGCCAGTCGTCGACTCCGTGCCCGCCGATGCGCCGCTCACCGTGCGCTGCGTGCTGCCCTGCGCCAGCCCGCTCACCGTGCGCGAGCTCGAGCTGTTGATCGTCGTCGTCGCCGTCAGCACGGTCGACGTGTCGCCGAGCAGCCTGCCCCCCGCACCGCGGCCGCGACCCCACTCGTGCTCGCCGCCGAATCCGCCCCCCGGTCCGCGGTTCGACGCGCTGTCGGCCGCGCGGTCGAACGTCAGCGTGCCGCTCGTCGAGGACTGCGCGTTCACGCTGTTCGTCGTGAGCGTGTCGAACGCCTGCTGGATGGCACCAGCCGCGTCCTTGTACTGCGCCGACCGCTTCACGGTGATCCCGTTCCGCGTCAGGTCGGGGCACACCACGCGGCCGGACGCGGCGTCGAACGTTCCGTTGCAGCCGAGGCCACCGCCGAACGGCCCGCCGAACGGACCGCGGTGTCCCCCTCGTCCTTCGTACATCACACCGCCGAGGAACTCGTCGCGCATCCCGCCCCCCATCAGACCACCGCGGTCGAACGAGGCCTCTCGGCCGCCGGCGAGCCACAGGCCGGCCGTCGGCGCGTCGGACGCCGCCGCGCCGATGAAGCTCGAGGTGAGTTCGCCGTAGCCGACGGGCACCGAGCCAAGTGCGGCGGCGAGCGCGGACGCCGAGAGCGAGGAGCTCGAGGTGCTCGTGGTATCGGTGCACGCGACGACGGCGAGCGTCGCGAGACCGGCGACCGAGAGCCGGGTGACTGTGCGGTTCATGGAATCAACTCCGGTGACGAGTGTTGAGCGTGGACAGAGGCAGAACACGCGACGGCGCCGGAACCCTACGCCCCGAGCGTCAGGTGCGGCGCTCCGTCGACGGTCGTGAACTAGACACGTCGCCCGGCGACCACCCTACGGCTCCAGCGCAACGCCCGCGCAGCGTGGGCGGGACTGCGTCAGGTCGCCGACGCCACGACGGGCACCGGCGCGATGCGCTCGCGTCGCAGCGGCTGCACTCGCGCATACGTCATGCACCGCCAGAGCCATTCGAGGGGCCCGAAACGATACCGTGCCAGCCAAGCCGCGCTGAATCCCGCCTGTGCGGCGAACAGCAGCGGCGCGGCGACGATGTAGACGTATGGACGCACCTTGACGTTAAGGGCGTACGCCGAGCCGAGGACGTCGAAGACCGCCGCCTGGATCATGTAGTTGGTGAGCGCCATCCGTCCGGCCACCCCGAACGAGCGCATCCGCCCCATCCAGTACGGACGGTACGCCAGCAGCAGCACCACGCCACCGACGTAGCCGAAAGTCAGCCACTGATCCTGAACGAGCCCGAAGCCGGTCTTCAGCGGCCAGTCGAGCGCAGGCGCAGGCACGTCGGGCAGGAGACGCAGCACGGCCCACCAGAGCGCCCATACGAGCACGCCGTACGTCGCCCATCCCGCGATCAACCGCACGTGACGCAGCGGCTCGTCGAGCACGCGGTGCCGAATCGCGAGCAGACCGAGGATGAACAGCGTCAGGTTCGAGGTCGGCAGGAAGTCACGCCAGTGCTGTGGAACGGTCGCGAGGAACAGCGCCCAGCGCGCGGCGAGCGTGGCGCCGTAGCTGGCCAGTCGCGTCGCCGCTTCCGCGCCGGCCCAGAGATTCGGGCCGTCGGGCGGGAGCGGCGTCCCCGACCACCAGTGATACAGCGTCGTCGTCTCGGCGGCGATCGGTCGCGCAAGCGTGGCGACCAACGCGAGCACGAGCAGCGTGCGCGTGCGCCAGTGCCGGACGACGAGCAGCACCAAGCCCCAGTATGCGTACTCGAACAGAATGTGGAATCCGAGCCCCACCTGCGCGATGATGCCGAACAGCGCGAGCGCCGCGAGCCGCCGCAGGTACAATGGGACGATCGATTCGCCACGTGCCTCGAGCCGGCGCAGCAGCACGGCGAAGCCGACACCGAACAGGAAGGCGAACGTCCCCCACGCCTTCTGCTCGACGAAGATCCAGACGAACCAGCCGATGAGATCCTCCGCACCGGTCATCGGCTTCTCGAGCCGCTGATGGAAGTGCACGAGGATCATCCCGGCGAGCGCCAGTCCGCGCAGGATGTCGAGCGTGTGGAGGCGCTCGTCCGTGTCGATCGGCGCGGGTGCGCTCGGCGCGGCGGTCGCCGGCGAGATGGACAGAGACATCGGTGCGGCTCCTCCGGTTAGTGGGAGCGTGCGCAGCGGAGCGCGGAAGAACGTACCCGTCGAGCCCGCGTCGAGGAAGCTCGTCGCCCCGCGCACCGTCGCGGGTAGCCAGGCACGGCTTCATATTGATCGTCGACCACACCCGAGGATGCACATGTCGGAGCTCTCTCGCCGCGACCTGCTCAAGGCTGCTGCGCTCGCCACCGCCGGTATCGCGACGTCCGGTCCGTTCACCAACGCCATCGCCGAGAACGTTTCGGCCATCACGCACCCTGATCTCGCGCCTCCCGCGCCCGCGGCGCGCAGGTCGATGCGCGCCGTGCCGTTCGAGAAGCACGACGTCGTGCGCATCGGCATGGTCGGCACCGGGCTGCGCGGCAAGTCGCTGCTGAAGGATCTGCTCGGCGTGCCCAACGTGAAGATCGTCGCCCTGTGCGATCTCGTCCCCGAGAAGGCGCAGATGGCCGCGAAGATGGCCACCGAGGCGGGACAGGCCCAGCCCGCCATGCACACCGGCTCCGATCACGCGTTCGAGCAGCTCGTCGCCCGCGACGACCTCGACCTCGTCTACACGGCGACGCCGTGGGAGTGGCACACGCCGGTGATGCTCGCCGCGCTCGCGCACGGCAAGCACGCCGCGAGCGAGTGTCCCATCGGTACGACGCTCAAGGACCTCTGGGCGCTCGTCGACGCGAGCGAGAGGGCGCAGAAGCACTGCCTGCAGCTCGA
>JBJMNN010000063.1:0-37842 GCA_045804245.1 Gemmatimonadaceae bacterium
ACAGCGGACAGTGCTACCTGTCGGGGATGATCTCCGAGCGCAGCGCGAACCGCGGATCGTGCGCTCAGTCGTGCCGCAAGGACTACGTGCTCACCGAGCTCGAATCGGGCGCGGAGCTCGATCGCGGCTATCTCATCTCGGCAAAGGATCTCGCGGCGACCGATCACCTCGCCGAGATCGCCGACGCGGGGATCGGCTGCCTCAAGGTCGAAGGACGGAAGAAGCGGCCCGAATACGTCGCCACCGTCACCAACGGCTATCGCACCTTCCTCGACCGTCTCGCCGAGGGCGACCGTACGGCGCCATCGCCGGCCGACGTCGAGCCGCTCGTGCAGATCTACAGCCGCGGCTTCACGGGTGGCATGTACGGCGGCCGCGCGGGTCGCGGGTACATCACGCGCGAGCATCCCGACAACCGCGGGCGCGAGTTGGGCACAGTCGTCGGCCGGCAGGGGCGGGAGCTCATCGTCGACGTCAGCACGCCGCTGCGCACTGGCGATGGCGTGGGCTTCGAGTCGCCCTCCGAGCGCGGCGGCGCGACCGTCGGGTTCGCGGTCACCGAGGTGCGCACGCTCTCCTCGGACTCGACGGTCCGGCAAGCGCTCGTTGCGCCGCCCCGACTGTCGATCGGCGACGGGTGGCGCGTCGTGCGCTCTTCCGAGGCCGCTCTGCTCGAGCGCGCCCGCGCCAGCTATGCGGCGCTTCCGGCCGAGGTCCGCCAGCGGAAGTCGCGGCTCGACGTGCGCGTGTTCGGCTCGGCGGGCGGACAGCTCAAGACCGTCTTCGTCGCCGACGGCGAGACGGTGACCGTCCGCTCCGAGCTCAACCTCGCGCCCGCGTCCAAGCGCGCGCTCGACGAGCGTGCGTTGCGCGAGCACCTCGGCCGTCTCGGCGAGACGCCGTTCGCGCTCACCACGCTCGAGCTCTCGGGGCTGGCGCCCGGCCTGTTTCTGCCGATCAGCGAGATCAACCATCTGCGGCAGCGGGCGGTCGACGAGCTGCTGCAGCGCCGCGACTGGGCGCACGAGACGAAGCTCGCCGAACGGCGCGCACGCATCGAACAGGCGATCGCGCTGTCGCCCGCGACTGCCGTCATCCCGAGCGAGCGCAGCTCCACTGTCATCCCGAGCGAGCGTAGCGAGTCGAGGGATCTGCACCTTCCCTTCGACCTCCTCGCGTCCGTGTTCACGCTCGACGACGCGCGCACCGCTGCCGCGGCGGGCGCGACGACGATCGTGCTCGACGTCTTCCTCCGCCACCCGACGCCACCGGTCACGCGCGTGCGCGCCCTCGCCGACGAGCTGGCCGCGCAGGGTGTCGTGCTGCGCCTGCGGACGCCGACCATCGTGCGGCCGGAGGAGCGTCGCATGGTGCAGAAGTGGCTCGACCTCGAATTGCCGATCCTCAGCGGGCACGTCGGCCTCGTCGCGGAGCTGTCGCGCGGCGGACGCGACGTGATCGCGGATTACGCCGTCAACTGCTTCAATCAGCACACCGCGGCGGAGCTCTTCCGGCTCGGCGCGCGACGCATCGCCCTTTCGGTGGAGCTCACGACCGACGAGCTGCTCGCCGTCGCCGCCCCATGGGAAGGCGATGGCTTTGACGTGCTGCTGTACGGACGACCGGAGGGGATGACGATCGAGCACTGCGTGCTCTCCGCCGCGTTCGACCGCGTGCCGACGACGTGCCGCGATCTGTGCGTGCAGAAGCACCCGAGCGTCGAGCTCACCGATCCGGCCGGTTACAGCTTTCCCGTCGCCACCGACGCCGCGTGCCGCAATCGGCTGCTGCACTCGCGGCCGATCGAGGGTGGAGAGTTCCTTCCGCGGCTCTGGCGCGGCGGGCTGCGGAACTTCCACCTAGTGTTCAACGTGACCGGTGATCCGATCGCGCAGGTCGTGTCCGGCTATCGCGCCATGCTCGAGCAGCTTGCTGGTGGATCACGACAGATCGCGAACGCTGTGAGACCCGCCGTGCACGACGCCTTCACCCGCGGGCACTTCGTTCGTGCGGTCTAGCGCGACGGTGCGCGGCCGTGTGGTGACGCGTGCAGCGCGGGCGAGCCGCACGCTGCCGGCATGACTACACCACGTCCGACTCTCGACGAGGCGCGCGCCGTTCTCCGCGCGCGCTTCGGCTTCCCTGAGTTCCGCCCGGGGCAGGAGCGCGCCGTCACCTCGGTGCTCGCCGGCCGCGACACGCTCGTCGTGCTGCCCACCGGCGGCGGCAAGTCGATCTGCTACCAAATCCCGGCGATGGTGCTGCCCGGCCTCACCGTCGTCGTGAGCCCGCTCATCTCGCTCATGAAGGATCAGGTCGATGCCCTCACCGCGCGCGGCATTCCGGCCACCTTCGTCAACAGCACGCTCACCAGCGGCGAGGTGTCCGAGCGCATGATGCGCGTCATGCGCCGCGAGGTGAAGCTGCTCTACCTCGCTCCGGAGCGGTTCGACGTCGGCACCGCCGCTGAGCGCCTGCGCGGCGTGGGCGTCTCACTGTTGGCGATCGACGAGGCGCACTGCATCAGCGAGTGGGGACACGATTTCCGACCGAGCTACCTTCGCATCGCTCAGGTGCGCGAGCGGCTCGGCTCGCCGCAGACGGTCGCCCTCACCGCCACAGCCACGCCGCACGTGCGCACCGACATCGCGCGGCAGCTCCGGCTGGAGAATCCCGAGACGATCATCACGGGGTTCGACCGGCAGAACCTGCGCTACCATGTCGTGCCGACGCGCACCGACGCGGAGAAGGACGCCGCGCTCGCCGGCATCCTGCGCGAGCACCAGGAAGGCGTCGCGATCGTGTATGCCTCGACGCGCCGCAACGTCGAGAAGATCACGCGGACGCTGGAGGACGCCGGCATCGCCGCTGCGGCATATCACGCGGGGCTCGACGATGCGCATCGGCACGAGGTGCAGGACGCCTTCATGTCGGAGCGGGTGCGCGCGATCGTCGCGACCAACGCGTTCGGCATGGGAATCGACAAGCCGAATGTGCGCGTCGTCGTGCACCACGCGATGCCCGGAACGCTCGAGGCGTACTATCAGGAAGCGGGACGCGCGGGCCGCGACGGCAAGCCCGCCGAGGTGTTCCTGCTCCACGCCTTTCCCGACCGCTTTACTCACGAGTTCTTCATCAAGGGTGCCTTTCCCGACCGCGGCCTGGTGGAAAAGGTGTACGACCGCGCGCGCAAGATGGCCGACCGCTCTGGCGCCGTGTCGCTCGAGCCTGGAGCCATCGCCGCCGCGATGCCCGGCAAGGTGAGCGACCGCGAGGTCGAGTCGGCACTGCGGCTGCTCATTCAGGCGGGAGCACTTCGCTCCGATCCGGAGAGCGGCGGTCGCGTCTTCGTGCGGCTCCTCGCCACGGCGGACCGCATCAAGCGCGAGGTGGGCGCCGACCGCGCGCTCGAGCTTGGACTCCTTCGCGCGCTCTGGCGCGTCGGCGGCGATGCGCTCTACGACGGCGTGCCGGTCGATCTCGACGGACTGCCGCCGGGCTTTGGCGGGGCCATCGGAACGATGCCGCTGCTCGCGGAGCTCGAGCGCGGACAGTTCCTCGAGTGGCATCGACTCGGCGGCGGCGACCACATCACCGACCCGAGGCGTCCGCTCTCGGCGTACCCGCTGGATTGGGCCGCGTTCGACCGGCGCCGCAAGAACGAGCTCTCGAAGCTCGACGCGATGCAACAGTACGCGTATGCGACCGGCTGCCGGCGCGGCTTCGTGCTGCGCTACTTCGGGGATCCGGCGGCAGGCAAGGATTGCGGCGGCTGCGACAACTGTCTCGGCACGCACGACGCGACGCGGCGCGCGAAGACCGCGGCGGCGCCGGCAAAGCCCGGGGAAAAGAAGCGCGCCCGCGGCGATCGTCGGCAGCCCAGGCCCGAGCCGTCCGAGCTCGTTGCCAGTCCCGCTGACGCACGTCTGCTCGAGCAGCTGCGCGCACTGCGCACGAGCATCGCTCGCGAGGAGCAGGTTCCCGCCTACGTCGTCTTCCCCGACCGTACGCTGCTCGAGATCGCCGTTCGGCGGCCGAAGTCTCCGTACGCGCTCGGCGAGATTCGCGGGGTGGGACCGATGAAGATCGACAAGTATGGCGAGCGGTTCCTCCAGCTCGTGCGAACCACCGACGAAACGGAAGCGGCCTGACGACATGGACGATCAACTGTACTTCTCCGAGCAGCACCTCGCCGTCCGCGAGATGGTTCGCCAGTTCGCGCGCGATGACGTCAGCCCGGTGGCAAAGAAGCACGACGCGGACGGCTCGTTCCCGTGGGAGACCGTCAAGAAGATGAGCGAGCTCGGGCTGCTCGGCGTGCCGTGGCCGGAATCGCTCGACGGGGCAGGGCTCGACCTGCTGAGCTACGTCATCACCATCGAGGAGCTCGCGCGTGTCGACGCGTCGACCGGACTGACCATCTCCGCGCACACCACGCTCGGCACGTCGCCGATCGTGCACTTCGGCAGCGACGCTCAGCGCCAGCGCTTCGTGCCCTTCCTGGCGAGCGGCAAGGTGCTCGGCGGGTTCGGGCTCACCGAGCCGAACGCCGGCTCCGACGCCGGCGGCACTCAGACCACCGCGGTACGCCGCGGCGACTGCTACGTCCTCAACGGCACGAAGCGGTTCATCACCCACGGCAGCGTCGGCGAGATCTTCGTCGTCACGGCGGTCACCGATCCCGGGGCGGGCACGAAGGGCATCAGCTCGTTCATCGTCACGAAGCCGACCTCCGATCTTGAGAAGGTGAAGGATCTCGGGATCGGCCACGAGCCGTCACTTCCGGCCATGCGCGGTTTCCGCGCCGGCAAGAAGGAGGACAAGCTGGGCTGGCGCGCGTCGGACACCGCGGAGCTCATCCTCGAGGATGTCGAAGTGCCGGCCGAGAATCTGCTCGGCCGCGAAGGTGAAGGGTTCGTGAACTTCATGAAGACGCTCGATTCGGGTCGGGTCGGCATCGCTGCGCTCTCGCTCGGCATCGCCACCGGCGCCTACGAGGAGGCGGTGAAGTATGCGAGCGAGCGAAAGCAGTTCGGCCAGACGATCGCCAGCTTCCAGGGGATTGCCTTCCAGCTCGCCGACATGGCCACCGAGATCGAAGCCGGCCGGCACCTCACCTATCACGCCGCGTGGCTCGCTCAGCAGGGCAAGCCGTTCGGCAAGCAGGCCGCGATGGCCAAGCTGTTCTGCTCGGAGCTCGCCATGCGTGCCACGATCAAGGCGGTGCAGGTACACGGTGGGTACGGCTACACGAAGGACTACCCGGTCGAGCGCATGATGCGCGACGCCAAGATCTGCGAGATCGGCGAGGGGACGTCCGAGATCCAGCGCATCGTGATCTCGCGCCACATCCTGCGCGAGCTCGCCGATTGAACAGCGGCGCACAGCATCGCGTTGCGAGTCCGATTGGTGATCGTTAGCTATTCACCAGTGATTGCATCCCAGGTATGTCCGCTTCCGACGCCGCGCGGCGACTCGCGCGGCCGTCGGGACTTCTCGCGCGTTGGCGCGGCCGAGGCAGTCTTCGGCCGCGTCGACGCGCTCGTCGCATCCGCTGCGGCACGCCGGCTTCGGCCGGCCGATCGTACGTTGCTCCGGCTACTGGCGGCCGTCGTCGCCGTCGTCCTCGCGCCCTTCCGGCGCCTGGCTCGACGGGTTGGCGCGGCTCGCCCGGACGCACCGTCTTCGATCACCCAGCGCGTCGTGACGGCCCATCCCGCCTCGGTTCGACCCCGTCCGGTGAGACGCGTCCGAACCACCCATCCTCACACTTACCGCGCCGCGGCCGACGAGTCGCCGAACGCCAACACAGGCGCGGTCCCAGATGAAACGAGAGATCCTGATCAACGCGACCCAGCGGGAGACCCGGGTCGCCATCCTCGAGGACGACGAGCTCGTCGAGCTCCTCGTCGATCGCCCTGATGCCCGCCGTATGGTGGGCGACATCTACCTCGGCAAGGTAGACGCAGTCCTTCCCGGCCTTCAGGCCGCGTTCGTCGACATCGGCACCGAGAAGAGCGCCTTCCTCCACGCGTCCGACCTCGTCTATCCCGACGCCGGCGGCGACGACGAGGATGACGACGGCGAGGAGACGTATCGCGAGCTCGAGCGCGACGAGCGCGACGCGCCGCCCATCCAGGACGTGCTGAAGCGCGGACAGGAGCTCCTCGTGCAGGTGAGCAAGGAGCCCATCTCCACCAAGGGACCGCGCGTCACGGCGCAGGTTTCGATGGCCGGCCGCTTTCTCGTCTACATGCCGTTCGCGTCGCGCGTCGGCGTGAGCCGCAAGATCGGCGATCGGGAGGAGCGCAAACGGCTCCGCGCCCTCGTCGAGGGAATGCTTCCCGACGACTCCGGCGGCGTCATCGTGCGCACCGTTGGCGAGGACGTCACGCCCGAGACGATCGAACGCGAGCTCACCACGCTGATGAACACGTGGAAGCGGATCAAGAAGAAGACCCATTTCGTGCGGCCGCCGGCGTTGGTGCATCGCGAGACGTCGCTCACGCGGGGACTCATCCGCGACATCTTCAGCGACAAGGTCGAGCGCATCACGGTCGATTCCAAGCAGGTCTACAACGAGATCATCGAGTACCTGAAGGGAATCGCCCCCGAGCTCATGGAGCGCATCGTCCTCTACGAGGACACGACGCCGCTGTTCGACAAGGAGGAGATCGAGCCCGAGATCCGCGACCTCTTCAAGCGGCGGTGCGACCTGCCGTCGGGCGGCTATCTCATCATCGAGCCCACTGAGGCCCTCGTCTCGATCGACGTGAACTCGGGGCGCTTCGTCGGCAAGAAGGACCCGGAGAAGACGAGCCTCAAGACGAACATCGAGGCGGCGCGGGAGATCGCGCGTCAGCTGCGTCTGCGCGACGTCGGCGGCATCATCGTCTGCGACTTCATCGACATGGACACGAAGTCGAACCGCGAGAAGGTGCTTCAGGAGCTTCGCACCCACCTCGGCCGCGATCGCGCACGCACGAAGGCGTTCGCGGTATCCGATCTCGGTCTGATCGAGATGACGCGCCAGCGCGTGCGCCAGAGCCACCTGCAGAGCATGACGGAGTCGTGCCCCACCTGCGCCGGCACCGGTCGCGTCTTCACGGCGGAGACGATCCTTCGCCGCATGGAGCGCAGCGTGAAGCGCATGGGAGTGGAGGGAAAGCGCGACCCGCTGCTGGTGAAGCTGCACCCCGATGTCGCGATGTTTGCGATGGAGAACGAATCGGATCTGATGCGGAAGCTGGAGAAGGCCGTCGGCTTCTCGCTCGAGCTTCGCGACGATCCGCTGCTTCGCCCCGATGAGTTCAAGCTCGTCGTGAAGAGCGCTGGCCGCGACGTGACGCACCAGTACGCCGTCGCCTGATCGGACTCCTTACGGCACGACCAGCAGGCCTACACGCCCGCCGAGGTCATCATCCACGGCGGGCGTGTTCGCTGCGGCACGCCAGGCGCCGCCGTCGATGCGCACCACGAGCCGGTGCGTTCCCGGTGACAGATCGAAGCCGCCCTCGAACGCGTCACGCGTGGGGACGAGCGTCACTGGCGCCCAGTCGGTGAAGTCCGCCATGACCTCGACCGTATGCGCGCCCGGCGCGAGAACGCGGACACGGCGCTGTCCATCGTCCGCGTGAACCGTCACGATCGGACGGACGCGCTCCGCCCGCGCCGTGGCCGGCCGGCGCTCGAGGAAGCGCATGCCCAAGGCAATCCACTGCGCGGCGTCGGCGCCCCGCACCCAATCAGGCGGCTGACGCGCCACTGAAACGGTCCACGCGCGCGACTCGCTCTGCCAGAATGCTGCCGTCGCGCTCAGGACGGGCTCGTACACCGACGCGGCGTCGGGATCGCGCCGTACACCCGCCGAGAGATCGAGCGAGACCGCATCTCCCTCGACACGCGCGTCCAGCGTGCCTTCCTGATAGTGCACGGGTATCGTGCCGATGAGGTAATTGCGCTGCGGTCCGGCGAACAGCTGCGCTTTCGCGTGCTGGTCGACCAGCAACGCGCTCACCCGTGCGCGCGACCAGCTCCACCACAGGCCGGCCTCCAGCGCATACGCGGGCAGGCCGCCCGCCTCTCGACGAGAGATCGACGCCGCGCCGCGTGCCCAGATGCCTCCGTCGCCGACGAGGCGCATCGCGCGTCCGGCGGCCGTCGCCGAGACCGCGCTGTGCACTGATGTGCCGGCGAGGCCGAACAGCTCAGCCGATCCTTCGACCAGCCAGCGGCGGCCGATCGGCGCCCGCGCACCACCGGCGAGCGTCGCCGAGCCCGATGCGGCGCCAATCGTCCCGACGCCGCCCAGGTTGACCCACCCGAAGAGCCGACGCCCGTCCGCCGCTGAGGTGAGGTCGAGCGAAGGGCCGGCGATGGTCGTGCTGTCGTCGAGGAAGCGCATGATCGACACGCCGACGTCCAGAGCGGAGCGTTGCTGAGCGCCGAGCGGCCTGCCCATCCCCGTGAGGACGAGCAGGCCGCTGATGGCGGAGGCGATCGGGCGCCTCACCTACGGTCTTCGCTTCGCCCCACGGGTCGTGGTACCTCCGGGCCTCGAGCTCAACCCGAGCGCCGTCGGATCACCGACGGGCGCGGCCACGGTGAGCCGGTCGGCGCCGATCCCCTGCGACTCGATCGCGCGCAGCCGGAAAACCGCCGACTCCTCCGCCGGAACCCCGGCGCCGACGTCCGTCTCCACCGCGATGCCGAACGCCAGCAGCTCACGTGGCCCCGCGTCGCGCTTGAGAAGCTCGAGGATCATCTGCGTCGCGCGAGCTGAAGGCACCCCACTCGCCACGAGCTGCGCGAGCGCGCCGAGGGGTGCCGAGAGATCGCGTGCGCCGCTCGCGGCGCGCAGCGTCCGCAAGGTCGGCATCGCGACCCCGGCTGCGATGGCATCCGCGCCCGCGACGATCTCCGCCGCGTTCGACGTCGGACCGAGCGCCGAACGCGCCGAGTCGAGCCGCGCCGCGAGCGCGAACACCGCGATGCGGATGCGGTCGGGTGCGGCGCGCTTCACCTGTCCCTCGCGGACTTTCGCGACCAGCGGCTGCACCGGAAGCCCGCGCGACCGCGCCCGATCGAGCTCACGGATCACCACAGCCTGCGTCGCACTGTCGAGCTCCGTGATGGCGTTCGCCGCGTACGCCACCCGCTGCGCCCGGCCCGAGGCCGGAGACAGAATGGCGAGGCCCCAGACCGCGACGGCGAGGAAGCGGCGCGCACTCATGGCTGCCCCACGAGCAGCACCGATCCCGGACGTCCGAAGTCCTCGTCGACCGCTTCTGGGCTGCGCGGATCACGCATCCAGACACTGTCGTCGACGACGAACGCGTACACGTGCCGGCCCGGACGGAGCGCGAGCGTGTGACTCCACAGCCCGGTCACCGGATCGCGCGACATCGCATCCGCGTCGGCATCCCAGGCATTGAAGTCGCCCACGACGCTCACATGCCTCGCCGCGGGGACGCGAAGCACGACCTGCACGGACCTGTAGCCCGCCATCTTCGCATCCGCCGCGAGCCGCGCGCCGACCGCCGCGGAGTCGGAGGCTCCGGCCGCAGGCGCCGAGACCGTTCGTGCACTCGGTGCCACCGCGGTGACTCGGCGCGGCGTGCGGAGCCAGACCGCCGCAACGAGGCCGGCGGCGGCCACGAGCGCAGCCCCGCCGCCCAGTCGCCAGGCACGCGCGACCAGAATCCGTCGCTCCCGCGCCCGCTCCCGCTCCGCCGCCACGGCCACCAGCACGCGCGCCTTCTGCCCCGGATCGACCTCGGGCAGGGGGCGCAGCGCGGCGCCGATGCGGATGATCGTCTCGTCAGTCTCGTCGTGCACCGGAATCCTCCGTGAGCCGGAGCCGCAAGGCGTCGCAGGCTCGTTTCACGCGCATCTTCAGCGCGGAGATTCCCGCGCCGGTCGCGATCGCCATGTCGTCGTACGTCAGGTCCTCCACGTGCCGCATCAGGAACGCCTCGCGCTGCTCGGGCGGGAGCGACGCCAGCGCGCGCACGATCTCCTCGCGCCAGGCGATCGCCTCGTCGTGCCGGTGATCGTTCGCGCGCTCCGGGACCTCGCCGAACTCGACGAACTCGGAGCGGCGTCGCTCTCGCGCGCCCGCACTGCGGCACCGATTCGCCAGGATTCGGAACAGCCACGGCTCGAACGACTCCCGCTCCTCGTAGCCGGGGAGAGCGCGATACACCCGAACGAAGGTATCCTGCACGGCCTCCTCGGCATCACCCCGGTTGGCGAGCATGTGCATCGCGAAGCGCAGGCAGCGCGCATAGTACGCGTCGACGAGCTCCGCGAAGGCACGCACGTCGCCGCGCTGGGCCGCCCCCACGAGCAGGCTCCGCGCTGCCGCGCTGCCCGGATTGGGTGCGTCAGGGGGTGAGGCCGACTTGATCAGCTGCAGCGGGCGAGATTTCGACATGGATTGATCGGGACACCTATCGCGGAGCGGTCGGGGCCGCACGCCGCCCCGTCACCCTCCCTAACCGGACGAGCGCTTGTCGCGTCACCGAGTCGTTCGAGGCCTCGCCATCCTCTCCGCCGCCCGCACGTGCGCATGAGAGGTGCTGAAGCGTTGACACGTAACCCCGCGCGCCTTAACTTTTTAGGCTCCACGCCACACGCTCACGAGCCTCTCTCATGTCTTACGCAATCATTCGCACCGGCGGCAAACAGTTCCGCGTCGAGCCGGGCAAGAAATATCGGTTCCCCACTCTCGTGGGCGACGCCGGCGGATCGATCGAGTTCAACGACGTCCTGCTCGGCAGTGACGGGCAAAACGTGAAGACCGGCGTTCCGTCCCTCTCTGGCGCGAAGGTGACCGGCGAGATCGTCAAGCACGGGCTGGGCGACAAGATCATCGTCTTCAAGATGAAGCGCCGGAAGAACTACGCGAAGAAGCAGGGGCACCGGCAGGGCTTCACGGAAGTGAAGATCAACGACATCACTCTCGGCTGACGCGAGGATCTCATGGCACATAAAAAGGGCGTGGGCTCGTCTCGCAACGGCCGCGACAGCAATCCGAAGTATCGTGGAATCAAGAAGTTCGGCGGCGAGAAGGTCATCGCCGGCAACATCATCGTCCGGCAGTGCGGCACGAAGTGGCACCCGGGCAGGAACGTCGGCCTCGGAACGGACTACACGATCTACTCGCTCATCGACGGCGTCGTGAAGTTCGAGCATCAGAGCAAGACGCGCTATAAGGTCAGCGTCTATCCCGAGACGGCCGGAACGACCGCGGCCTGAGCTCGGTTTCCCGAACGACGTCTCGAGAGCCCTCCACGCGTGGAGGGCTCTTCTCGTTTTGCGACTGGGGGCGCGGCGCGCAACTTTCGTCGAGGCTGAGTCGTAGGCACTCTCGCATTCGACGGAGACACCAATGGCCATCTGGAATACGCTGAAGGGAGAGCTGGACAAGGCGGGCCGCGCCGCACAGAGCGCGCTCGATGAAGGAAAGCTGCGCCTCGAGCAGCACCGCGCGAAGCAGCGTGCCGAGGCCGCCGCGGCTTCGCTCGGCTACGCCGTATACCGCGCTCGAGCTGCCGGGGCAGAGCTGGAGACGGAGCGGTACTCCGTGCTCGCGGCCAACCTGGCGAGCGCCGAAGGGGAGGTGGCGCGACTCGAGCGCGAGATCGCGTCGAAGGGTGAGGGCGGGGCGGACACGCCGCCGGTCTAGCGTCTCGCGCTCGTCGCTGGTCTCACGGCACCGCGACGAGCGAGACGTCATCGGTGCACAGGCCATCTACGTCGAGCGCCTCGAGGCGCGCGATGTCTCGCTGGTCGTTCACCGTCCACGCGATGACGCGCCCACCCGCTCCGTGAACGGCGTCGACGAGCGGTGCGTCCACCAGGCTGTGATGCGGCCAGGCGTCCAGGGCGCCATTCTCGGCGAGCATCGAAACGACGTCGGGCACGCGCTCCTCGAACAACAGGCCTAGCCGAAGTCGTCGGTCGCGCCGCCAGAGACGTCGAATGGCCGCGTGATCGAAGCTGTGGATCGCGCTCGGACCGCGATGGCCGGCCAACACCGTGGCCACCTCGTGCTCGATGCCGGTTCCCTTGATCTCGACGAACAGCTCCGCGCGGTCCCCCACGAGCTCGCACACCTCGGCGAGCGTCGGGATCTCGATGCCTCCGCCGGCCGCCGCTCGTCGTAGCTCGGACCACGACGTGCCGGCGATCGCCATGCCCCAGGCAACGTGAGCGTCGTGATGGACGACCACGACGCCGTCGGCGGTGGCGTGGACGTCCAGCTCGATGCCGTCGGCGCCCGCCGACAGCGCCGCCGCGAACGAGGGCAGGGTGTTCTCGCGCGCACGCCGTGGCATGCCACGGTGCGCGATCCGAAGTGGACGGACAGCCATCGGCCGGGGGCGGAGTGAAGAGTGATCGACGGTCAGCGCTATCTTACCGACCGAACCCACCGCGGCAAAACCGACCTTAACGCCGTGATCCGTCCGGCGTCCAACGAGTTGGACCGCATGACAGACGTCGCCCCCACCACCGATGAGCGGACCGACCTCGACCTTGTGGCAAGGTGGAAGGCGGGAGAGCAGCGGGCGGCAACGCTGCTCGTCGAGCGGCACGCGTCCGCGCTCGCGCGTTTCGTGGCGAGCATCGATGCCCGTGGCGACGTCAACGAGGTGGTGCAGGACACGTTCGTACGCGCCTTCGCGTCGATCGACGGCTTTCGAGGCGAGAGCTCGCTGCGCACTTGGCTGTTCACGATCGCGCGACGGCTCGTGCTCGACCGGCGCCGCGCGGCGCGACGCCGAGGCGAGCAGGTGGAGATACAGGAGGGAGATGTCGCGACCGAATACGACGCGCTGGACGGTGTGGTGGCGGACGAGACCCAGGGGCGTCTGCGCCGGGCGATGGCCGCACTGACACCGACGCAGCGGGAAGTGTTCGTGCTGCGCGTGAGCGAGGGGATGTCGTACCGCGACATCGCCGAGGCGGTGGACACGACGGAGGGCGCCGCGAGGGTTCATTATCACAACGCGATGCGCGCGATCAAGGAGTTTCTCGATGACTGATTGTCCCAACGGTGCCGTGCGCGACGCGCTGCCCGATTATCTCAACGACCGTCTCGACGCGGCGCGCCGGCGCGAGGTGGAATCGCACCTGGCGGCGTGCGATGCGTGCCGCGAGGAGCTGTCTCTGCTGCGCGCGCTGCGCGTGACGATGCGCCGCGCGCCCGTCGTCGACGCCGAGTCGATCGCCGCGGTGATTCCACCGTATCGCGCACCGGCTCGGCGCGGTTGGGCGACGAGGTGGCGGGTCGCCGCTGCGGTCGTCGCGATCGCGGTGGGCGGCACATCGATCGCGCTCCTTCGTGAGCGCGCTCCCGCGAGCCAGGCCGACGTATCGCCTCGCGTAGCGGTCGTGCCGGTATCGCCTGTGGATCCGACGTCGGTCGTCGCCACGCCTCCCGCGTCCGGTGCTGGCGGCCGCGAGCAGGCGGCTCCCGCGCGGAGGCCGGTCACCGCCGTCGCCGCACGCGAGCTCGCGATCGCTGGCGGCTCGATCGGCGACTTGAGCGACGGCGAGCTCGCGGCGCTCGTCGAGGGCATCGAGTCGCTGGACGGTCTGCCGTCGACGGAGGTCGAGAGCGCGGAGCCCGTCTCGGTCCCGGCCCAGGAGAAACTCTGATGCGGCGACTAGTGATGGCGGTCGCGCTCACGCTGCCGCTGCTCGCCGGCGAGCTGTCCGCGCAGGGAGGGCTGCGTCAACCACCGCTCGCCGGCCGGAACGCGCCTCGGCGGCAGCAGCTCGAGGCCCGGCTGCGCCAGGGTCTCTGGCGCATCACGAAGAATCGGGTCGGACTCACCGACGAGCAGATGACGAAGCTGGCGGAGGCGAGCCGTCCGTTCGACGCGCAGCGCCGTCAGCTCGCGACACAGGAGCGTGAGGAGCGTCTCGCGATGCGCCGCGAGATCCTCGCCGGCCCGAGTGCCGATCAGCAGCGCATCGCGACGGCGCTCGACCATGTGCTCGATCTCCAGCGCCGGCGCGCACAGCTCCAGATCGACGAGCAGCGCGCGCTCGCACCGTTCATGTCGCCGCTCCAACGCGCGAAATACGCGGCGCTGCAGGAGCAGCTTCGTCGCCGCGCCGAGAACCTGCGCCGCCAGCGTACCGGCACCCGGGGAGACGCGGCACTCGACAGCCTCCGGTGAGGCGTCGAACGGCATAGCGTTCGGGACGCGATCCCTGCGCGCCACGCCCGTAAGCGCTAGATTGTCGAGACCACGCCCGGGTGGCGGAATCGGTAGACGCAGGGGACTCAAAATCCCCCACGCTTCGGCGTATACGAGTTCGAGTCTCGTCCCGGGTATTGACTGCATCGCCGCAGAGATCGATTGCCGCCTGCGGAGTCTGGAGCCGGAGGCGTTCTGAGCGCGCTGCACCGACTGCGCTTCGCGGCACTCGCGTCGCTCGTCTTCACGCTGGTCGCGATTCACGCCGCGCACGGCCACTGGATCGGCGATTTCTGGGAGCATAGCGCGGTGGTGCGGGAGCTCATCACGCATCCCGGCCACCCGCGCCATCCGCTGCTGCTCGTCGACGCGCCACACGCGTTCGCGAACCCGTACGCGCTGATCGTCGCGACGCTGTGCCGGATCACCGGTGCGTCCTCGGTGACCGGACTGATGGTGGCGAGCCTCGTCAATCTCCTGATGATCGTCGTCGCGCTCCGCCTGTTCGTGCGACGATTCGCGCCCGCGCAGGCGGAGGCGGTCAGCTTCTACCTGCTGCTGTTCATGCTTCTGCTCTGGGGGCGCGAGCCGTGGGACTTCAGCGGGTTCTATCACGTCAACGTGTTGAACCACACGCTCGCCTATCCATCGGCGTGCGCGTTCTGGGTGTCCTTGCTCCTGCTCGCGCTCAACGCGAAGCGCATCACCGAAGGCAGGCCGCGACTTCTCCTGCTCATCGTACCGATGAGCGCATTCGTTCTTCTCGTGCATCCGCCCGTTTTCCTCTTCGCGGCGACGGGACTCGCTGCCACGGCGCTCGATGCGCCGGAGCGCTGGCGCGAGATGCTCGTCGCCGCAGGGGCGCTCGTGATCGCCGTCGTCATCGCGCTGGCGTGGCCCTACTTCCCGGTCTGGGAGCTCCTCACGGGCGCGTCGGCCGCGTTCAACGCGAACAATGCGGCGATGTACTCACAGCCGCTGGTGCGGACATTTCCGGCGGTCATCGGCGTCCCGCTCCTCGTCGCGGAAGTTCGACGGACCGGACGTTGGAGCGCGGGAGCATGGGTCGCGATGTTGTTCGGCCTCTACGCGCTCGGATTCGTGACCGCGGAATACAACTACGGACGCGTCATCTTCTTCATCGTCTTCCTGCTCCAGTTCGAGATCGCGAGGTTCGTTGCGCAGCTCGAGTCGAGGCTGGACGCGTGTGGGGCAGGGAGCCGCTGGCCGCTCGTGACCGGCGCCACGGTCATCGTGTGCATGCTGCTCTCTGCACGGCCGCTGGTGAGCGCGGCTCGCGATATTCTCTGGGGCGCTCGAACCGACGCGGGCTACGCGTTCCTCCGCCGCGACGTCGGCCAGTACGACGTGATGATGGCCGACCTGCGCACGGGATGGATCGCCGCGTCGTTCGGCGGGAAGCTGGTGTCGGGTCAGCACCCGCTCGCCTTCATCTCCGGGAGCGAGCAGCAGGCGAGGCGTGCCGACGTCATCACGTTCTTCGACGCGGCAGCCAGCCAGGCCGAGCGTGGGCGGATCCTGAGGAAGTATCGCGTGTCGTATCTGTTCGCTCCGCGCCGCTCGCCAGCCGATTCGACGGTCGTGTCGGAGGACGCGCTCCGCACGTTCGGGCCGGTCGCCCACGACGATGCACGCTTTCTGCTGGTTCGCGTCGATTCAGGTACCGTCGACGCCGTGCGCCCGTGAGCGCTACTGCCATCTAGCGGCAGCGCTCGTTCGCTTGCGGGCGCTCCGCCGAGCCGGGTAGCTTTCGCCGGCTTCGCGCACCCCACACAGAGACTCAGAATCGAATGGCCAGCTACCGCTTCGCGTCGCGCCCGTCCGAGGGCGAGGCGATCGCGTTCGAACAGAACGCCCTCATCGTCCCGAACAATCCGGTCATCCCTTTCGTCGAGGGAGACGGCACCGGTCCCGACATCTGGCGCGCCTCCGTTCGCGTCTTCGATGCCGCCATCGAGAAGGCATACGGCGGCGAGCGCAAGGTGTCGTGGATGAAGGTGTATGCGGGCGAGGAGTCGCACACGAAGACCGGTGAATGGCTGCCCGACGAGACCCTGGAAGCGTTCAAGGAATTCCGCGTCTCCATCAAGGGCCCGCTCTCCACGCCCGTCGGCGGCGGCATCCGTTCGCTGAACGTCACGCTGCGTCAGGTGCTCGACCTGTACGGGTGCATCCGCCCGGTGCGCTACTTCGAGGGCGTCGGCAACCCGATGAAGGAGCCCGAGAAGCTCAACGTGGTCATCTTCCGCGAGAACACGGAGGACGTCTACGCCGGCATCGAGTGGAAGGCCGACTCGCCCGAGGCCAATGCGCTCATCGAGTTCATTCGCTCGAAGTTCGGGAAGCACATCCGCGAGCACTCGGCGCTCGGCATCAAGCCGATGTCGGAGTTCGGGTCGCGGCGCCTCGTGCGCATGGCCGCGCGCTACGCGCTGGAGAACGACCGCAAGTCGCTCACGCTCGTGCACAAGGGCAACATCATGAAGTTCACCGAGGGCGCCTTCCGCGACTGGGGCTACGACGAAGCGGCGAAGTCATTCCCGGGGCAGACGGTCACCGAGGCGGACTTCACGAAGGCCGGTGGCGCCTCGCGGGCGGACTGCCTGATCGTGAAGGATCGGATCGCCGACGCGATGTTCCAGCAGCTCCTGCTGCGCCCCGACGAGTACGACGTCATCGCGACGCCGAACCTCAACGGCGACTACATCTCCGACGCCGCGGCGGCGCAGGTGGGTGGGCTGGGCCTCGCGCCCGGTGGCAACGTGGGCGACGGCGTCGCGGTGTTCGAGGCGACCCACGGCACTGCGCCCAAGTACGCCAACCTCGACAAGATCAACCCCGGGAGCGTCGTCCTCTCGGGCGTGATGATGTTCGAGTACATGGGCTGGAAGGAAGTGGGCAAGCTGATCGTGTCGGGGCTGGAGAACGCGATCAAGAGCAAGCGTGTCACCTACGATCTCGCGCGCCAGATGCCCGGCGCCACCGAAGTGAGCACCTCGGCATTCGGCGACCAGATCATCAAGGGAATGCGTGCCTGACACGTCCGACCCGTCACCGCCGATACCAGGTACCATGACGCTGAATCTCACCGCGGGGCGGGCCGAGCTGGCCGCGCTCGACGTCCCTCTGCTGGTCGTCGCGCTCGCGACGGGCGACCGACCGGACGAGCGCCTCACGGCGCTCGACGGCCCGCTCGGCGGCGCGCTGTCCAGATTCCTCGAGCGCCGTGATTTCCGCGCCGGTCGTGACGAGACGCTGCATCTCACCGGCGGAAGCACTGGTCCGGCGCGCGTGCTACTCGTCGGTCTCGGGAAGATCACCGAGCGCGCGGCGGCGCTGCGTCGCGCCGGCGCGATCGCCGCGCGCCAGGCGGGCCGCATGGGCGTCGGCCGGCTTGCCTTCTATGCGGGCACGCTGAGTCGCGAGGAGACCGAGGCGATCGCGGTCGGACTCGCCGCAGGGGCCTGGGAGTACACGGACACGAAGACGCCGCCGCCCGAAGAGGAGCGCCGCGCACCGCTCACCGAAGCCGCGATCCTCTCGGCGGATGATCGAGGGCTGGAGAACGGCCGCGCGATCGCCGAGGGACACACTCTGGCGCGCACGCTGGGCATGATGCCGGGCAATCTCTGCACGCCGGATTTCCTCGCCGAGACCGCGCGGGACATCGCCGCGCGCCACCGGCTCGGCGTCACGGTGCTCGGCCGCGCGGAGATGGAGCGCGAGGGGATGGGCAGCTTCCTCTGCGTCGCGCAGGGTACACCGCAGGACCCCAAGCTCATCGTGCTCGAGTACAGGGGCGGTGCCGCGGGCGCGAAGCCCATAGCGCTCGTCGGGAAGGGGCTCTGCTTCGACAGCGGCGGCATCTCCATCAAGCCCGCACAGGGGATGGAGTGGATGAAGTTCGACATGTGCGGCGCGGCCGGCGTGCTCGGCGCCATGGAAGCGATCGCGCGGCTGCGACTGCCGATCAACGTCGTCGGCCTCGTCGGCTCGACCACGAACATGCCGTCCGGCAACGCGGTGAAGCCGGGCGACGTGGTCCGCAGCATGTCCGGCAAGTTCATCGAGATCATCAACACCGACGCCGAAGGTCGGCTCGTGCTGGCCGACGTCCTCTCGTATGCGGCGCGCTACGAGCCCGCGGCCGTGCTCGACGCCGCGACGCTCACCGGCGCGTGCGTCATCGCGCTCGGCCACACGGCGTCTGGCATCATGGGCAACGACGCTGACGTCGTGCGTCAGGTGCTCGCCGCGGGAACCCGGGCCGGGGAGCCGGGGTGGGAGCTTCCCATGTGGGACGACTACAAGGAGCTCATCAAGTCGGATGTCGCCGACGTCAAGAACTCCGGCGGACGCCCGGCAGGAACGATCTCCGCCGCGCTCTTCCTCAAGGAATTCGCCGACGGGTATCCCTGGGTGCATCTCGACATCGCGGGCACGGCGTACACGGAAGCCGATCTCGGAACGGTGCCGCGCGGACCGACGGGTGTGCCCGTCGGGACGTTCGTCGAGTTCGTGAGGGGACGCGCGGAGTGACCCTCCGCGGCCTCGGGCGCACCCTCGTCGTCCTCGGCCTCGGTGTTCTCGCCGGGGCCGTTTTGCCGGAGTACAGCCGCGCGCAGGTCCCGGTGAAGCGCGACACCGTCGCCGGTCGACGCGACACGATGCCCTCCCGCGCCGACACGACGCGGCCGGCCCGGCGTCCCCCCGCCGGTCCCGACACGCTCCGCATCCCGCTGCCGCCCCGCGCCGACTCGGTTCCGCGCGGCGACACGACGCGCGCCGCGGCGAAGCCGAAGACCGCGGCCGACACGATCAAGGCGCCGCTCGCGCGGGCACCGCTGCCGCCCATTCTCGAGATCGGTCCGGCGCGGATCTACGATCGCGCCGCGCTGTACGCGACGGGATCTCTCACACTCAGCGACCTGCTCGGACGCGTACCTGGGCTCACCGAGTTCGCGGCGGGATGGCTCGGCGCGCCGACGTCGCTGGCCGTCCTCGGCGACGTGCGGCGGGTTCGCATCTTCCTCGACGGGGTCGAGCTCGATCCGCTCGATCCGCGGCAGCGCGGCGCGGCGGCGGTGAACGACATGCCCCTCCTCACACTCGAGGAGGTGCGCATCGAACGCGGAGCCGACGAGGTGCGCGTGTACGCGCGCACGTGGCGCGTCGATCGCACCACGCCGTACACCCGCGCCGACGTGGCCACCGGCGACCAGAACACCAACCTGTATCGTGCCTTCTTCGGCCGGCGCTTCGCGCACGGCGAAGCATTGCAGATCGCCGCCGAACAATTCAGCACGCAGCCGATCCGCGCGCTGCCATCGTCCGATGCGCTCAACCTCATGCTCCGCGCCGGCACGACGCACGGTCCATGGTCGGTCGATCTGTTCGCGCAGCGGAGCCGCCGCAATCGCGCGCCGTGGGTTGGATTGGGGAATCGTGCCGGCCCGATCGACAGCATTCCGGGCCTGGAGACGTATCGGACCACGGCCTATGCGCGAATCGGAAACGGCGATCCCGAGGGTGGTCGCTGGATGCAGCTCATGGCGTCGGCCAACGGCTTCCGGCTCGCGCCGCGTCAGTCGAACGACTTCAGCTCCTCGCTCAGCGGATCGGACACGAGCTCGGTGCCCGACTCCACCACATACGTCGGCCAGTATGTGCTGTCGGCGGGGATGACGCAGGGTCCCTTCCGCGTGAGCGCGACGGAACGGCTCCGCGCGTTCGGCGGTCGGCTCTCGTCCAGTCCATCCGGGCGCGCCTCGGCGGAGACGCCACTCGCCGCCGCGTCGGTGTTCGCCGAAGCGAGCAGTCCGCTCAGTCCTTCGAGGCTCGACGCGACTGTGCGACTCACACCGTTGTCTCGCATCGCGCTCGTCGGAAGCGCGTCGCGCACCGGCGGCGGGACGTTCGAGCGAATACTCGGCGACACGGTCAACGGACGAACCATCGACGACTCCGGGAGCTATCGACCCGGCCCCGTGTACTTCTTCGCCGGCTACGACAGCCTCGAGGTCGCGCGCTACACCTTGGCGTCGCAGACGAGCTTCCGTGCCGAGGCGGGAATCCGCCTACGGGACTTCTGGGTGAGCGGCGGCGTGATGCGGCGCGCCGCGACGACCCTGCTCCCCCCGGCGGAGCTGATCAGGGACACCGTCATCGGCACCGCGGTGCGCACGGAGGACGAAGCGACGGCGCGGACCGTCGCGGTCCGCGGCCGCCTGTTCAAATCCGTCTATGCCGATGCGTGGGGCATCGCGTGGGACGACACCGCCGGCTTCTATCGGCCGCGCTACCAGTCGCGCGCCGAGCTGTACATCCAGTCGAACCTGCTCAACCACTTTCCCAAGGGGAACTTCGGATTGCTGGCGTCGCTGGCGCACGAGTACCGGTCGAGCGTGCGCTTCCCGCTGCCTGGCGATTCGTCGGTCAGCACGGGTCACGTGCGCACCGTCGCATTCAAAATCGAGATCCGGATCCAGACAGCGGTCATCTCGTACCAGTTCCGGAACCTGCTGCAGGAGCGATACGAGCTCGTCCCCGGTTTCCAGATGCCGCGCCAGACGCAATTCTACGGCGTGAGATGGGATTTCTGGAATTGACAATCTCGTTGTCCTGTCGTAACTTACGCCGCTCGATATGATCCGGAGCATGACGGGGTTCGGCGCAGCCGACGGCGTGGTGGGCGGAGGGCGCGTGAGCGTCGAGATCCGCTCGGTCAACCACCGCTTCTTCAGCCCGTCCATCAAGCTCCCGAGCGTGCTCGCTCGCTGGGAGTCGGACGTCCGCGAGGCGCTGCGCCGCAAGGTCAGTCGGGGACACGTCACGCTTGGCGCACGGTTCGAGCGTGAGGGCGAGGACGAGGCGAGTCCGATCGACGAGTCGCGGTTCGCGGCCTATGTCGCGCAGCTGCGCGCGCTTCAGGAACGATACGATCTCGATCGCACGCTCGACGTCGGTACCGTTCTGCGGATGCACGACGTCTTCGCCGGCACGGCGCGTGAGGAGCTTCCGGCCGAAGCCGGCGCCGCGCTGCTCGCGGTCGTCGATCGCGCCGTGGATGCGCTCCTCCAGATGCGTGGCGATGAGGGGCTGCGTCTCACCGCCTATCTCGACGAGCGGTTGCGGATCATCGAAGGCGCGCTGGATCGCATCGCTGTGCGCGCACCGGAGCGGGTGCTCGAGCAGCGCGAGCGACTGCGGCTCGCGGTGCGTGAGCTCGCGGCCGGCGTCGACATCGACGAGCACCGGCTGGCGCAGGAGATCGCGCTGCTGGCCGACCGGCTGGACGTGGCCGAGGAGCTCTCACGATTCCGCGGGCACATCACCGCCTTTCGCGCCGCGCTCGGCGCTCCACAGCCCGACGGTGTCGGCAAGCGATTGGGTTTTCTGCTCCAGGAGATGCTGCGCGAGGCGAATACGACGGGCAGCAAGGGCAATGACGGTGCGATCGTCGGCGACGTGTTGCTGATCAAGGAGGAGCTCGAGCGGATTCGCGAGCAGGTGGAAAACCTCGAGTGAGCCCCTTCCCGGTGATCCTGAGCGCGCCGAGCGGGGGTGGGAAGACGACGATCGCCCGGATGCTCCTCGGCCGGCGGCCGGACCTCGGATATTCGGTCTCCTGCACGACGCGGGGGCCCAGGGAGGGCGAAGTGGCGGGGCGTGATTACTATTTCATTAGCCGCGCCGAGTTCATCGCCAAGCGGGAGCAGGGGGCGTTCGCGGAATCGGCCGAGGTCCATGGGAACCTGTACGGGACGCTGCGGGCCGAAGTCGACCGCGTCATGAGCAGCGGCCGGCACGTCGTGATGGACATCGACGTGCAGGGCGCCGTGCAATTCGTTCGCGCCTTTCCGCTCTCCGTGACCATCTTCATCCTGCCGCCGTCGGCGGAGGTGCTGCTGGAGCGGCTCCGCGGGCGAAATACGGAGAGCTCGGCGCAGCTGGCCGCGCGCCTGCAGTCCGCGCTTCAGGAGCTGCAGCAGGTGGACGAGTACGAGTACGTGGTCATGAACGACGAGCTCGAGCGCGCCGTGTCGAGCGTCGAGTCGATCATCGACGCCGAAGTGGTGAGTCGGGAGCGACTGAAGAATCTTCGTCAGCAGGTCGGGGTGCTCATCGAGCGCCTCGAGCAAGAGATAGAGAACTCCACACCCTGATCAACGAGTCATGCGAGTCTTCACACCGCTCGAGATTGCCGAGCATTCGGCGAACAAGTACCTCGGAGTCCTCGTGGCCGCGAAGTATGCGCGCGCCCTCAACGAATTTCCCGGCGGCTCCGCGTCGCGCGACAAGAAGCTGACCACGCGGTCGCTCGAGGAGCTGGCCAAAGGCGACATCCAGTACCGCGTCATTCCGCGGCGTCGCACCTCCGAGTGACGCTGAGGGCCGTGCCGACTTGGTGCGGCCCATCGATTCCGCGCGCGTGACCGAGCCGCCGATCCGCCCGTACGCCAACCGGCGCGTGCTGCTGGGCGTCGCCGGCGGCATCGCGAGCTACAAAACGGCCTGGCTGGCGCGTCTGCTCTCCAAGGCGGGCGCCGCGGTGGACGTCGTGATGACGCGCGCGGCCACCGAGTTCGTGGGGCCGATGACGTTCGAGGCGCTGACCGGACGACCCGTCCACACCGGACTGTTCGATCCCGGCCGCGCCCTCGACCACATCCATCTGGCGCGCGCCGCGAACGCCATCGTGGTCGCACCGGCGACGGCCGACCTCATGGCGCGCGCCGCTACGGGCCAGGCCGACGATCTGCTCACCGCCTGTCTGCTCGCGACCGAGGCACCAGTGCTTCTCGTGCCGGCGATGAACGATCGCATGTGGGCGCACGCGCAAACCCAGGCGAACGCTGCTCATCTGCGGAGCCTGGGCTATCGCCTGCTCGAACCCGACGACGGGATGCTCGCCGCGGGCGAGGGCAGTGGTCCCGGACGAATGCCGGAGCCGGAAACGATCTTCGCGCACGTCGGACGTCTCCTCGAGGATCGCGCCGCGCCGCTCGTCGGGCGTCGCGTGCTCGTCACCGCCGGGGCCACCCGCGAGGCGATCGACCCGGTGCGCTTCCTCTCGAACCACAGCTCGGGACGCATGGGCACCGCGATCGCCGCGGCGGCGTGGCGTCGTGGCGCCGAGGTGACGCTCGTGGCAGGACCCCTCGCCGTGGCCGTGCCGGTGGGCGTGCGCCACGTACACGTTGAATCCACGTCAGAGATGCAGGCTGCCGTCGAGCGCGAGCTTCCGACGTCGGATGTGCTCGTGATGGCCGCCGCGCCGGCGGATTACAGACCGGCGGAGGTGTCCCCCAGCAAGCTGAAGAAGACCGGCGAGGCACGTTCGCTCGCGCTCGCCGAGAACTCCGATATCCTCGCGAGCACGCGATCTGCGCGTCGGCAGGGCGCGGTGGTCGTCGGCTTCGCGCTCGAGACGGACGACGTCGTCGCCAACGCGCGTCGAAAGCTCGACGCGAAGGCGCTCGACCTCATCGTCCTCAACGACGCGAAGGAGCCCGGCGCCGGCTTCGCCGTCGACACGAACCGCGTCACGATCCTCGCGCGCGGCGTCGAAGCGCCGGAGCGATTGCCATTGCTGACGAAACACGAGGTCGGGGACGCGATCCTCGATCGAGTCGAGGTGCTGCTGCGTGGACGCTAGAGAGCTGCTGCGACGCTACCTGGAGCAGCGTCGCGACCTGGGCGAGTCGGAGCTCGTGCTCGACTCGCTGAGCGTCGAAGAGGCGCTCGCGTTGCTCGGCGCCAAGTCCGGTGCGCCCACGCCGCACCCTACGCCGAAGGACGCCATGCCGCGCCCGTCTCGCCCGCAGCCACCGGCAACCGCGGACTGGCGGCAGGCGATCCGCGAAGCCGGCGGTGCGCCCGAAGGTCCATCGCGACATCACGCCGTCGAGCGAGAGGAGCCCATGCCACGACGAGCCGACCCCACGCCATCATCGACAGAGCCGCAGCGCGACGCGGTGCACGTTCCAACGACGCAGCGCGGCGAGTCGGCCGCATCGCCCTTCGCCGATGTTCCCGCCGGGCTCGCGGTGGGCGGGGCGAGCCGTGCGTTGTTCGACGATCCCGCGGCGAAGCTCGATTCGCTCCAGGAGATCGCTGAAGTCGTCGCTGGCTGCCGGCGCTGCCCGCTCTACGCAACGGCGACCAACCCCGTACCCGGCGTGGGGAACCCCGACGCCGACTTCATGTGCGTCGGCGAGGCGCCCGGTGCCAACGAGGATCAGCAGGGCGAGCCGTTCGTCGGTCAGGCTGGCCAGCTACTGAACAAGATCCTCGCGGCGATCGACCTCAAGCGTGAGGACGTCTTCATTGCGAATGTCCTCAAGCATCGTCCTCCGGGTAACCGGAATCCGACGCCCGACGAAGTGGTCGCGTGCTCGCCCTATCTCGTCCGCCAGATCGAGCTCGTGCGCCCGAAGGTGATACTGGCGCTCGGCACCTTCGCCGCCCAAACTCTGCTCGAGACGAAGCTCACGATCGGCAAGCTGCGAGGTCAGGTGCACCGGTACTACGGCGTGCCGCTGATCGTGACGTACCATCCCGCCGCGCTCCTCCGCAATCCGTCCTGGAAGCGTCCCACCTGGGAAGATGTCCAGCTCGCCCGTCGAATACTCGATCGCGCCCTCGCCCCTGGGGCGTGACCCCTATGGCGAACGGCGTCCTCCCTGGTCGGAGGACGCCGAGCAAGCCGTTCTCGCGGCCATGCTCATCGACCAGGATGCGGTCATGCGCGCCATGGAGGTCGTCGACGACTCCATGTTCTACGCCGAGCGGCACCGGCGGCTCTTCCGCGGCATGCTCTCGATCACGGAGCGGGGCAGCGTCGTCGATCCCCTCACACTGGCCGACGAGCTGCAGCGGCGCGGGGACCTCGATGGCGCCGGCGGAAAGGACTACATCGGCTTCCTCGTCGACGCGGTGCCGACGTCGGCGAACGTCGAGTATCACGCCCGCATCGTCAAGGAGAAGGCGCTCCTCCGCCGGCTGATCGAGGTCTCAACCGAGATCGTCGGCGAGGCGTTCCGTGGCGCGCAAACGGCCGACGAGCTGCTCGACATCGCCGAGGCCAAGATCTTCCAGGTCGCGCAGCAGCGGACCTCGGAGGGCTTCTCGCGCATCAAGGAGCTCCTCTGGCCGACGATGGAGCGCATCGAAGCGATCCACGCCGGCGGCGAGGCCATCACCGGAATCGGCAGCGGCTTCACCGACCTCGACGAGCTCACCTCCGGTTTCCAGCCGTCGGATCTCATCATCGTCGCGGCGCGCCCGTCGATGGGGAAGACGGCGTTCACGCTCAACATCGCGCAGCACGCCGCGATCGAGCGCGAGCGGAAGGTCGCGTTCTTCTCGCTCGAGATGAGCAAGGAGTCGCTCGTCCAGCGCATGCTCACCGCCGAGGCCCGCATCGACGCGCAGAAGCTGCGCAAGGGCATGTTGAGCGACACCGACTTTCCGCGCCTCGCGCGTGCCGCTGGCATCCTCACCCATGCGCCGATCTGGATCGACGACACGGCCGGGATCACGCTGCTCGAGATGCGCTCGAAGGCGCGCCGCCTCAAGGCCGATCAGGGGCTCGACATGATCATCGTCGACTACCTGCAGCTCATGCAGGGCCCGCCGAACAGCGAGAGCCGCCAGCAGGAGGTGTCGAACATCTCGCGCGGGCTCAAGGCACTGGCGAAGGAGCTCACCGTTCCCGTCATCGCGCTGTCCCAGCTCTCGCGCGCGCCCGAGCAGCGCGCCGGCGACAGCAAGCGGCCGCAATTGTCCGACCTGCGTGAATCCGGTGCCATCGAGCAGGACGCCGACCTCATCATGTTCATCTACCGCCCCGAGGTGTACGAGGGGCCGGTGGACAAGGACGGCAACTCGCTCGAGGGCCGCGCCGAGATCATCGTCGGCAAGCAACGCAATGGACCGATCGGCTTCGTCAATCTGTTCTTCCACAAGAACTACACGCGCTTCGAGAACTTCTCCGGCCGGCCCCAGCCCGGCCCGAGTGGTGGAACCGACGCGGGCCGCATCGGCGGCGACGTCCGAAAGGCGGGGTAGGGCGAGCCGGTCCGTTCGCTATTTTTCGCTCATGCCCCATCGCGCCGCATGAGCCCCAAGGCCAAGACCGTCTATCGCTGCACCGAGTGCGGCGCCGACCACCCCAAGTGGGCTGGACGGTGCGACGTGTGCGGCGCGTGGAACTCGCTCGTCGAGGAGGTCGCGGTGCGCGCCGTGGCGACGGGCGGCGCCAGCCGCCGCGCCGGTGGCACGCGTACGCTCGCCGAGGGCGGCAGCGTCGCCGTCACGCCGCGCCTGCGCGACGTGAGCGGGAGCGAGGCCCGTCGCTGGAAGACGGGCATCGACGAGTTCGACTTCGTGCTCGGCGGCGGCATCGTGCCTGGCTCGATGATCCTGATCGGCGGCGAGCCGGGGATCGGCAAGTCCACGCTGCTGCTCCAGGTCGCGGCGCGGCTCCAGGGCGCCGGCCACGCCACGCTCTACGCGTCGGGCGAGGAGAGCGCGCTTCAGATCAAGCTCCGCGCCGACCGGCTCGGCGAGGACGCGGGCGATGTGACGCTCCTGAGCGAGACCAACCTCGAGACCGTCCTCACCACCGCCGCGGCGGCGGCGCCGGCGGTGCTCGTCGTCGACTCGATCCAGACCGTCTTCACCGCCGACCTCGAAGGCGCGCCAGGCAACGTGGGGCAGGTGCGCGAGTGCGCCGCGCGGCTGATGCGCTTCGCCAAGGAGAGCGGCACGGCGGTGTTCGTCGTCGGACACGTCACGAAGGGCGGTGGCATCGCCGGCCCCAAGACGCTCGAGCACATCGTCGACACGGTGCTCTACTTCGAAGGGGAGAACTCGCTCGACCATCGGGTGCTGCGCGCGACGAAGAACCGGTTCGGCAGCGTCGACGAGATCGGCGTCTTCCGCATGGCGGAGGACGGCCTCGTTCCCGTCGCCAACCCGTCCGAGCTGTTCCTCGGCGATCGCAGCATGCACGCGTCGGGAAGTGCGGTCACGGCGCTGCTCGAAGGCACGCGGCCGATCCTCATCGAGGTGCAGGCCCTCGCGGCGAAGGCGGGGTTCGGCACGCCGCAACGCGTGGCCACCGGCTACGACGCTCGGCGACTCGCCCTGCTGCTCGCGGTGCTCGACAAGCGCGCCGGTCTCTCGTTCGCTCAGCTCGACGTCTTCCTCAACGTCGTCGGTGGCGTACGCCTCCAGGAGCCGGCGGGTGATCTCGCCGTGGCGGTGGCGCTCGCGTCCAGCGTGTACGACCGCGCGTTGCCGCACGAGGCCGTGTTCGTCGGCGAGGTCGGACTCGGCGGCGAGATCCGTCCCGTCTCCCAGGCCGAGCGGCGGCTCGCCGAGGCAGCGAACATGGGGATGACGACGGCATATCTCGCCGAGCGCGCCGTGCCGAAGCGGATTCCGCGCGAGCTTCGCGCCGTCGGCGTGCGCACCATCGGCGATCTATTCGAGCGGATCTTTCAATGACCGAGATCGCCCCCGTTCGTGACGTGGGCGTCGTCATCGTCGCCGGCGGCAGCAGCACGCGCGCCGGCGGCGAAGAGCTGAAGCAATTTCGCTGGGTGGCGGGCAAACCGATGCTGCTGCACAGCGTGCAGACGTTCATGGCGCACCCGAACGTCGGGATGGTCGTATGCGTGCTGCCGCAGCGCTACGCGGGCGATCCACCGCCGTGGCTCTTCCAGTGCGACGTCGACCGCCTGCTCGTGTCGGTCGGCGGACGGACGCGGAGCGAGAGCGTCGCGAACGGACTGGACGATCTCCCCGACGAAGCGCAGATCGTCCTCGTGCACGACGCCGCTCGTCCACTCGTCGGCTCCGCGACGATCGACCGCGTCATCGCCGGCGTGCGGGACGGCACGCCGGCGATCGCCGCACTGCCGGTCGTCGACACGCTCAAGGAGACCGACGCGGACGGGACGATCGTGCGGACGGTCGACCGAACCACGCTCTGGCGCGCGCAGACGCCCCAGGGCTTTCCGCGCGCGGTGCTCGTGGACGCGCATCGGCGCGCGCGCGCGGAGCGCGTGACCGCGACCGACGACGCCGCGCTGTGCGAACGGTTGGGACAGGTGGTGCGAGTCGTGCGAGGTAGCGAGCGGGCACTCAAGGTGACCGACGCGGTAGATTTTGCACGAGTCGAAGCGCTGTACTCGGTGGAAGAATGACGGGCACGACGGTCGAGGTTCCATTCTGGTCCGACGCGGAGGTCGCCGCGGCGCTCCGGCCGGCGCTCGCACAGCTCGAGCTGCGCCGCGTGCTCGCCTATCCGACTGAGACGGTGTACGGCTTCGGCGGCGCGATCGACCGGGATTCGGTCGACGCGCTGATCCGGCTCAAGGGACGCCCCAAGGGCAAGCCGTTCCTGCTGTTGATCGCCGGAAGCGAGATGCTCGCGAAGCTCGATCTCCGTCTACCCAGCTACGCGACCAACCTCGTGGCGCGCCACTGGCCGGGGCCGCTCACGCTCGTCCTGCCCGGGGGCGAGAGGCGCGTTCCGCCGGCGCTGCGAGGCCCCGAGGGGGGCATCGCCGTGCGGTGGACGTCGCACCGGTCGCTCCAGCGGCTCATCCTGGCACACGGCGACGCGATCACCTCCACGAGCGCGAATCGCCCCGGGGTTCCCCCGGCGATGTCTGCGCGCGAGATTCGAGAGCAGTGGAGCGCGGCGATCTCGCGCGGCGCGCTGCGGGTGCTCGATGGCGGTACGCTCGCGCCGTCGGAACCGTCGACGGTGGTGGACTGCACCGGCCGCGCGCCCCGCGTGGTGCGGCCCGGCGCAATCAGCGCCGCTGTTCTGCGCGAGACCGCCCCACGGCTCATCGGAGACGCGTGAGCACATGAAACTGCTATTCGTCTGCACCGGGAATACCTGTCGCAGTCCGCTCGCCGAAGCGATCGCACGCAAGGTCGCGATCGAGCGCGGGCTGATCGACATCGACGTCTCGAGCGCCGGCACGAGCGCCTGGGACGGAGCGTCGGCCTCCGATGGCGCACTGCTCGTCGGCATGGAGCGGCACCTCGATCTGAGCTCTCATCGGTCGCGCCAGCTCACCCGGGCGATCGTCGCCGAGAGTGATCTGATCTTCACCATGGGCCCGCATCATCTCGAGCGCGTCGAGGCGCTGGGCGCACGCGGCAAGGCGTTCCTCCTCACGGCATTCCCGGATGCGGGCCCGGTCGGCCGAGCGATCAGCGATCCGATGGGCGGAGAGCTCGAGGTCTATCGCACAACCGCCGACGAGCTCGAGACCGAAGTCCGGCGCGTCTTCGACCGGCTCGCCGCGGAGCGCGTCCCCGGCTCGTCGTGAGTGGTCTGCCCGGACGCCTGGTCCTGCTCGGGCATCCGGTCTCGCACTCCCTTTCGCCGCGCTTCCAGAACGCCGCACTTCGCGCGGCGGGCATCCCGCTCCGCTACGAAGCGCTCGACGTCGCGCCCGAGGCGCTCTTGGCGACGCTCGCCGAGCTGGCACCACAGCGTGCGTCGGGCAACGTGACGATCCCGCACAAGGAGGCCGTCGCCGCGCTTTGCGTCCGTCGCAGTGCGTTGGCGGACCGCTGCGGCGCGGTGAACACGTTCTGGCACGAGGACGGCGCCCTCGTCGGCGACAACACCGACGTCGGCGGTGTCGATGCGATCGCGCGGGCACTGCTCGGCGAGGCGCGGAGCTCGGCGCAGGTCGCGCTGCTCGGCGCCGGCGGCAGCGCTGCCGCGGTGATAGCCGCAGCCGAACGATGGGGCTCGGCGCGGGTTCGCGTGTATAGTCGCACGATGGATCGAGCCCGCGCGCTCGCGTCGCGTTTCGGCGCGTTGGTCGAGGACGTGTCCTCGGTGGACGCGGCGCTCGACGGCGCGACGCTGGTGGTGAATGCCACGCCAGTGGGACTTCACGACGACGACTTCCCGGTGGCGGTGGAGCGCATCCCCGCCGCTGCCGCCGTGTTCGATCTCGTCTATCGCACGGGGGAGACCGCGTGGGTGCGCGCGGCACGGAACGCCGGCCATCGCGCGGCGGACGGTGAAGGGATGCTCGTGGAGCAGGGCGCGCTGTCGTTCGAGCGCTGGTTCGGCATCGAGCCCGACCGCAACGCAATGTGGAGCGCGCTGCACAACTAGCGTCGCGCTGGCGGCGCGGCGCCAGCGCTCTCTGCGATCTGCTCCTCCCCGCGGCGTGCGCCGTCTGTGGACGCGCACGCGCGGCGCACGAGCGCGAGCTCGTCTGCGGCGCGTGCTGGCTGCGCGCTCGAGAGCTGCCTCGGCCACGCTGCGATCGGTGTGGACACCCGAGCAACCTCACGCGTCCGACGGCGGCATGCACGTGGTGTCCGCTGCTGCCGCCGTACGTGCGCGCCGTGCGCTCGGCGTACGCCATGCCGGGCGGCGCGGCGGAGTCGATCGTGCACGCCTTCAAGTACGATGGCTGGCACGCGCTTGGCACGGCGATGGCACGGCGGATGGCCGCGTTGCGCTTTCCGTCCGATGTCGAGCGCGAGCGCGCGGCGATCGTGCCGGTGCCGCTCGCTGCGTCGCGGCGCCGCGAGCGCGGCTACAATCAGAGCGAGGTGCTCGCCGAGGGGCTCGCTCGCCTCTGGAACCTTCCGGTGCGCACGGATCTTCTTTCACGGACGCGTGCGACGACGACCCAGACGCGGTTGACACCAGGAGAGAGACAGCGCAACGTTGCAAATGCGTTCCGCTCGCTCGCGGATCGTGGGTCGCTGCGCGGTTGCCACTTCGTCCTCGTCGACGACGTGGTGACCACCGCCGCGACCCTCAACGCGTGTGCCGCAGCGTTACACGACGGCGGCGCGCGTATCGTGAGCTTCGTGACCTTCGGCCGGGCGCCGGCATTGGGCGACCGGTGGTGACCACAGGAGAATCGGACAACATGGCAATTCGCGTCGGCATCAACGGCTTCGGCCGCATCGGGCGGCAAGTGCTTCGCGCGGCGAAGCAAGCCGGGATCACCGACCTCGACTTCGTCGCGGTGAACGACCTCACCGATACCAGGACGCTCGCGCACCTGTTCAAGTACGACTCGGTGCATCGCGAGTATAAGGGGACGGTGAAGGCCGGCGACGGTGCGATCACCGTCGACGGCGACGAGATCAAGATTCTCGCCGAGAAGGATCCGACGAGGCTGCCGTGGAGCGACCTCGGCGTCGACGTCGTGCTCGAGTCGACCGGCCGCTTCACCGACGCCGACAAGGCGAAGGCACACATTGCCGGCGGCGCGAAGAAGGTGATCATCTCCGCCCCCGCGAAGGGCGAGGACATCACCATCGTGATGGGCGTCAACGAGAAGAAGTACGACCCGAAGGCGCACAACATCATCTCCAACGCGTCGTGCACGACGAACTGTCTCGTGCCGATGGTGAAGGTGGTGCGCGACACGTTCGGCTTCGTGCGCGGCTCGATGGTCACCATCCACAGCTACACGAACGACCAGGACATCCTCGATCTGCCGCACAAGGACATCCGCCGTGCGCGCGCGGCGGCGATGTCGATCATCCCGACGACCACCGGCGCGGCGAAGGCCACGTCGCTCGTGATCCCGGAGCTCAAGGGCAAGATCGACGGCATCGCGATCCGCGTGCCGACCCCCGACGTCTCCTTCACCGACCTCGCCGTCGTCGTCGACAAGCCGGTCACCGTCGCCGATGTCAATGCAGCGTTCCGCAAGGCCGCCGCCGGAGAGCTCAAGGGGATCCTGCAGTACACCGAGGAGGAGCTCGTCTCGTCCGACTACATCGGCAACCCGCACTCGTGCATCCTCGACGCGAAGAGCACCAACGTCGTCGACGGCACGCTGCTCAAGGTGTCGGGCTGGTACGACAACGAGTGGGGCTACGCCTCGCGCTGCGTCGATCTGCTGGAATTCGTCGGCAAGCAGCTCTGACGATGAACAAGCTGACGGTACGCGACCTTGCCGCGGAGCTGCTCCGCGGCAAGCGGGCACTGGTGCGCGTGGACTTCAACGTCCCGCTCGACGCCGACCGGCACGTTACCGACGACACGCGCATCCGCGCCGCGATCCCCACGCTCGAGCTACTGCTCGAGCGCGGGGCGCGCGTCGTCCTGCTGTCGCATCTCGGCCGGCCCAAGGGCAAGCCAGAGAGCAAGTACTCTCTCCAGCCCGTCGCCAAGCGGCTCGCCGAGCTGTTGCCGGGTCGCAAGGTCTCGTTCATCGAGAGCACCGATAGCGACGAGGCGCTCAAGGCGACGACGGACCTCAAGCCCGGCGAGGTCCTGCTGCTGGAGAACACGCGCTTCCTCGGCGGCGAGGAGACGAACGACGAGCGTCTGTCGCGCGCACTCGCCGAGCTCGGAGACCTGTACGTGAACGACGCGTTCGGCGCGGCGCACCGTGCGCACGCCAGCACCGAGGGCGTCGCCAAGCATCTCTCGCCGGCGGTCGCCGGTCTCCTCATGGAGAAGGAGATCAACTACCTGCACGACGCGCTCGAGAATCCGAAGCGGCCGTTCGTCGCCGTGCTGGGCGGCTCCAAGATCTCGGGAAAGATCGACGTCATCGAGGCGCTGCTCCCGAAGGTCGACGCGTTGCTCGTCGGCGGCGCGATGGCCTGCACGTTCTACAAGGCGATGGGGCTCGAGACTGGGAAGTCGCTCGTCGAGGCGGATCGCGTCGAGCTCGCGAAGTCGCTGCTCGAGAAGGCGGGCACGCGGCTCATCCTCCCGCACGACGCGACCGTTGCGCCGTCGATCGAGCAGGGGCGCGCGGCTCGCACCGTGGGCCGCGACGCGATCCCGGCGGATCAGGCGATGCTCGACATCGGGCCGCGCACGGCGGAGTCCTACGCACGGGCGATCGCCTCGGCGAAGACGGTTCTGTGGAACGGACCGATGGGCGTGTTCGAAACGCCGCCGTTCGACAAGGGCACCCGCGCCGTCGCCGACGCGATGGCGAAGGCGACGAGCCAGGGCGCCACGACCATCGTCGGCGGCGGTGACTCCGCAGCGGCGGTCGAGCAGGCGGGTCTTGCCGACAAGATGAGCCACGTCTCGACCGGAGGCGGCGCGTCGCTCGAGTTTCTCGAGGGCAAGACGCTGCCGGGTCTCGCGGCACTGACGGACAAGTAGGATGGCGCCACTCCGCAGACCCGTTCTCGCCGCGAACTGGAAGATGAATCTCGGGCCGACCGCGGCGTCGGCCTTCATCGAGTCGTACCTGTCGCGCTACGCCGCGCGTGACGACCGCACGGTCATTCTCTTTCCGTCGGCGATCGCGTTCTCCTCGGCGCGCCACGCCGCCGAAGCCCGGCCGGACATCCAGTTCGGCGTGCAGAACATCCACTCGGCGGAGAAGGGCGCCTTCACCGGCGAGACGTCGGCGTCGATGGCGCAGGACGCTGGCGCGCGCTTCGTACTCATCGGACACTCGGAGCGCCGACACGTCTTCGGTGAGACCGATGCGCAGACGGCGGAGAAGATGAGGCGCGCCGTCGGCCAGGGTCTCGCGCCCGTGCTGTGCGTCGGCGAGAAGATCGATGAGCGCGAAGCGGGAGCCACTCACCAGGTCGTCGTACGGCAGCTCGTCGCCGCACTGGAGGGCCTCGCGACGTTCACGCCGACCGAACGACTGAGTCTCGTGATCGCCTACGAGCCGGTGTGGGCGATCGGCACCGGGAAGACCGCGACGCCGGCGGACGCCTCGGAGGCGCACGCAGCCATTCGAACCGCGCTCCGCGAGACGGCCGGTCCGGCGAGCGATGCGATCCCGATTCTGTACGGCGGGAGCGTCACCGCTGCCAACGCATCCGCGCTGCTCGAGGCGCCTGGCGTCGATGGCCTGCTGGTCGGAGGAGCGAGCCTCGATCCGGAGAGCTGGGCGGCGATCTGCAACGCCTGATTCAGCCCTCTGCGTCACTTGACGCTAGGCCGTAAGTCTCGGTAAGTTTGGCGTTTAGCCTTCCTCGCGCATCTCCTCAGCCCAGTCCGCGGCATGTTCACCTTTCTGCTCGTCCTCCTCATCATCGACAGCCTCGTGCTGGTCACTGCCATCCTGCTGCAGGCCGGCAAGGGGAACGGGCTCGCCGCGACGTTCGGCGGCGTGAGCAGCTCGGCCGACTCGCTGCTCGGCACGCGCCAGGCGGGCAACCTGCTGACGAAGGCGAGCTGGTGGGGCGCCGGCGTGTTCCTTTTCCTGTCGCTCGTGCTTTCGATCGCCTCGACGCAGCGCCGTGCGCCGAAGTCGGTGCTCGATCAGGCGTTCAGCCAGCCGGCCACGCCAGCTCCGGTGGCACCGGCTCCGGCGGGTGGAGCGACCGGCGGCGCGGCGGGGATTCCACTGACCCCGGCGCCGTCGACGCCGGCCGGACAGCCTGCAACGGCGCCCGCGGCGCCGGCGACCAAGAAGCCATAGCGTGGCCGACCAGAACGTGGTCCCAGGGTTCCTCCTCCTCGAGGACGGGACCCTGTTTCATGGCGCGCTCCGCGCGTCGCTCACCACCACCGTCGCCGAGGTGGTCTTCACGACGAACATGAGCGGCTACCAGGAGGTTTTCACCGACCCCTCGTACCGCGGGCAGATCGTCGTCATGACCGCGCCGATGATCGGCAACTACGGCGTGAATCCGGCCGACCCTGAGTCTGGTGCGCCGCAGATCGCCGGCGTCGTGGTGCGGGAGCTCTCGCGCCACTACTCCAACTGGCGGGCCGAGGGTGACCTCGAGAGCTACCTGAAGGCGGCGCAAATCCCGATTCTCGAAGGGGTTGATACGCGGCGCCTCACCCGCCACCTCCGCACCGTCGGCGTGATGCGCGGGGTGATCGGTTCCGGCGAGTCGCCGACGGACGAGGCACGTGCGACGCTCGACGCGTGCCCGTCGATGGAAGGGCTGGACCTGGCGTCCCGCGTCACAACGAGCGAGCGCTACCAGTGGGGCAATCCGCAGGCACCGCACCACCTCGTGGCCTACGACTTCGGGATCAAGCGCAACATCCTGCGCCTGTTCGACGACGCAGGTTGCCACGTGACGGTCGTCCCGGCCTCCACGCCTGCCGAGGCCGCCATGGAACTGAAGCCCGATGGAGTGTTCCTCTCCAACGGGCCGGGCGATCCCGACGCGATCGAGTACGCACCGGAGACCATTCGCGCCCTGGCCGAGCGCGAGGTGCCGATGTTCGGTATCTGCCTGGGGCATCAGCTCTTAGGGCTGACGTTCGGCGCCCGGACGGTGAAGATGCCATACGGCCATCGCGGCGGAAATCACCCGGTTCGCGAGATCGAGACCGGCCGGATCCTGATCACGTCGCAGAACCATGGGTTCGCCGTGCAGGGCACCGAGGAAGCGATTCCCGGGGCGCCGGCACTGGAGGTCACCCACGTGAACCTCAACGACGGGACGGTCGAGGGCCTCAAGCATCGCGAGCTGCCGGTGTTCGCGGTCCAGTACCATCCCGAGGCCGCGCCGGGGCCGCACGACGCCCGACCGCTGTTCGAACAATTCATGGAAACGGTGCGAAAGCGGCGGGGCTGAAGTGCCCCAAGCTCTTGACACACAAGAGTTAACGCGGATAAGTTCGATCAGCTTTCAACACCCCTCCGCCGCCCCGCTTCGAGGCCCACCCATGACGAAAGCCGATCTGGTCGAGCGTGTGACCGCCCAGATATCCCGCACGGCCGGGCCGATGATCTCCAAGAAAGACTGCGCCCGCGTCGTCGATTCCTTCCTCGATGCGATCAAGGAAGCGCTCCAGGAACAAAAGAACATCGAGGTGCGCGGGTTCGGCACGTTCAAGATCCGTCATCGCAAGACTCGCATGGCGCGGAATCCTCGCACGGGCTCTCCGGTCGAGGTGTCGGCGCGGCCTGTCCCGGTGTTCAAACCGTCGAAGGAGCTGCGCGCGATGGTGGCAAACATCTCGATCGAGGAGCTCGAGGACGACGCCGAGGAGCTCTCCGAGGCGTAAGCGCTTCACCTCGAATCGTTTGAGCCCCGGCCACGCCGGGGCTTTTCTTTTGTCGGTGCTTCCATCGGCATTCGTGCTCGTGTACGATGCAACTGGCACATGACCGTGACACTTCTTCTCTTCGCCTCCTATGCCGACGCACTCGGCGCGGCGTCGCTCGACATGGAGCTGCCGAGCGAGTCGACGGTCGGCGAGCTGCTCACGGCGATTCGTTCGCGACCTGGTGCCGAGCGGCTCCCGCCGAGTCCACTCGTTGCGGTGAATCAGGCGTACGCGGGTCTGGACAGCGTCGTGCGCGAGGGCGACGAAGTCGCGCTGATCCCACCGGTCGCCGGCGGATGACCTCGGTTGCCTCGCTCGTTCGCACGCCGATCGATCCGATCGCGATCATCCGCGCGGTCTCGAATCCGGGCAACGGCGCGGTGCTGCTGTTCCTCGGCGCGGTGCGCCAGGTGAACGAGGGGCGAGACGTGACGGGCATCGACTACGCGGCGTACGAGGCGATGGCTCAGCGCGAGCTCGAGGCGATCGTGACCGAAGCTTCGGCGAAGTTCGGCGCCGCCGACATCGCTCTGCAGCACCGTCTGGGAGAGCTCGGCGTGGAAGAGGTCAGCGTGGCGATCGCCGTCGGCCACGCGCACCGCGACGCGTCATACGTCGTTTCGCGCTTCATAATCGAGGAGCTCAAGCGCCGCGTGCCGATCTGGAAGCGCGAGCACTACACTGACGGCACGCGGGAATGGGTCGATCCCACGGGCCGCGCGAGCGCGGGAGCGCCGTCGTGAGCGAGCTCCTCGACCAGTTCGGGCGCCGCATCGAGTACCTGCGCATCTCGGTGACGGACCGCTGCAACTTCCGCTGCAGTTACTGCATGCCGCTGGAAGGGCTCCCCTGGCTGCCGAAGAGCGACATCCTCTCTTACGAGGAGATCGCCGAGGTGGTCCGCCAGCTCGCGCCGATGGGGCTGCGCCGCGTGCGCATCACCGGCGGCGAGCCGACGATCCGCCCGCAGCTCTCGACGCTGGTGCGCCAGCTGCGCGCGACGCCGGCCGTGGAGGACATCGCGCTCTCCACCAACGGCGTCCGGCTTCCGGAGCTCGCGCGCGAGCTCGCCGACGCCGGGCTCGATCGCGTGAACATGTCGTCCGACAGCCTGAAGCCGGATCGCATCGCGGCGATCGCGCGTCGCGATCTCCGCTTCGATCCGATCGCCGCAGCGACGGCCGCGCAAGACGCCGGGCTCTCGCCGATCAAATTGAACGTCGTCGTCATGCGCGGCATCAACGACGACGAGGTGCTCGACTTCGCGCGGCTCACGCTCGATCGCCCCTGGCACGTGCGGTTCATCGAGCTGATGCCCGTCGGAGAGATGGCGATGCTGTCCGACGCGCACGTCGTCTCGAGCGACGAGGTGCTGGCGCGCATCAGTGTGGCATTCGGCGCGCTCGAGCCAGTCGCTGGGCCGGCGCGCGGCAACGGCCCGGCCGCGTATCACCGTCTGCCCGGCGCCGCCGGCACCGTCGGCGTGATCACGCCGATGACGCACACGTATTGCGGGAGCTGCAACCGCGTGCGGCTCACCGCCGACGGCCGGCTGCGCACCTGCCTGTTCGGCGACCACGAGGT
>JBJMNN010000064.1:0-24470 GCA_045804245.1 Gemmatimonadaceae bacterium
CGTGGCACCTGGAGCACGATCCGTCGCGCGCCGCGCTGCGCGAGTACCTCCGACGGCTGGCGCACGTGTATCGTGCGCTGCCGCCGCTCTGGCAGCGCGACGGCGACTATCGCGGCTTCGAGTGGATCGACACGGGGGACGTCGAGCACTCGGTACTCTCGTACGTACGGTGGTCGGACCACGGCCACGTCGTGGTGGTGCTGAACCTCACGCCGACGCCGCACGCGCACTATCGCATCGGCGTGCCGGAGGCGGGGACGTACGTCCGCGTGCTCGGGAGCGACGACACGCGCTGGGGCGGGAGCGGCTATTCGGAGGAGGCGCGCGTGCGGACGGACGACGTGCCGTATCACGGCCGCCGCTATTCGGTGCAGGTGTCGCTGCCGCCGCTCTCGGCGATCGTGCTCGTCCCGGAACGCGTCGTGCCGCCGTCGCTCCTGTCGTGACCAGGCGCCAGCGGTGCTGATGTCCGGACACTCCGTGACGACCGACCGACCTGTGCTCCGCCGCCTCGCTGCGCGGCTGGGCATCGCCGAGTCGTACCTCGACCAATCCGGCGGCGAGCAGCGCGTCACGACCGACGCCACGCGCGAGCGGCTGCTCACGGCGATGGGGTTCGACGCGAGCACCGAGGAGCGTGCGCTGCGCGCGCTGCGCCGGCTGCGCAGCGAGGCGCAGCAACAATGGATCGCGCCGGTGCGTGTCGTGCGGCAGCGCAGCCGCGGCCTGCATGGCGTGCGCATCCGCGTCCCGGCGATGCACGTGCACGAGATTCAGTGGACGCTCACGCTGCGTACGGAGGACGGCATCGCGAGCGAGTGGCGTGGTGCGGTGCACGGCGGGCCGGCGCGCACGATCATGCTCGAGCTGCCCGTGGTGCCGCCGCTCGGCTACCACGATCTCACGATCGAGCTCGAGGCCGGCGGTGAGCGCCGCACCGGCACGCAGCGGCTGATCGTCGTCCCGTCGCGGTGCACGCCGCCGGAGGCACGGCTCCAGGGGAAGCGAGCCTTCGGCATCACGGCGAACCTCTACACCGTGCGCAGCGCGCGGAACTGGGGCGCGGGCGATCTGGCCGATCTGTCGACGCTCGCCGAGTGGACGGCGGAGGCGGGCGGTGCGTTCGTCGGCGTGAACCCGCTGCACGCGCTGCGCAACGCGGGCTACGACGTGAGCCCGTACTCGCCGATCACGCGGCTGTTCCGCAACCCGCTGTACATCGCGGTGGAGAACGTCCCGGAGCTGAGGGACGATCGGTGGGCGCGCGAGCGGATCGCGTCGCCTGAGGTCCAGGCGGAGCTGGCCGAGCTGCGCGACGCCGACATGCTCGACTACGGGCGTGTGATGGCGCTGCGCGCGCCGATCCTCGACTCCCTTTACCGCACCTTCGTGGCGCACGAGCGCGACGGCGTCACGGCGCGCGGACGCGGGTACGCCCAGTTCGTGGCGCGCGAGGATCCGCAGCTCACGCAGTTCGCGACGTTCATGGCGATCTCCGAGCGCGAGGGGCCCGACGCACGCCAGTGGCCCGAGCCGCTGCGTGACGCGAATGGGGCCGCGGTGGCGGCGCTGCGCACGGAGCTCGCCGACCGCGTGGATTTCCACCGCTGGCTCCAGTTCGAGATGGACCGGCAGATGGGCTGCGTCGCCTCGGACGCGACGCGGGCCGGCCTGACGCTCGGCGTCTATCAGGATCTCGCGGTCGGCTCCGCGCCGTCGGGGAGCGACGTCTGGGCGAACCCTGGACTGTTCGTCCCCGAGGCGACGGTCGGCGCGCCCCCCGACATGTACTCCGACGAGGGACAGAACTGGGGGCTGCCGGCGATCAATCCGCACGTGCTGCGCGAGACGCGCTACGACTACTGGGTGCGGCTGCTGCGCGCCGGGTTCAGGCACTCGGGCGCACTGCGGCTCGATCACGCGCTCGGTCTGTTCCGGATGTTCTGGGTGCCTGTCGGCGCATCGGCGCGCGAGGGGACGTTCGTGAAGTCGTTCGTGAACGACCTGTTCGGCATCCTCGCGCTCGAGAGCGTGCGGCACGGCGCGCTCGTCGTGGGAGAGGATCTGGGCACGGTGCCTCCCGAAGTGCCGAAGGTGCTGCAGAAGTGGGGAATGCTCGGCTCGAAGGTCCTGGTGTTCGAGCGGGACATCCATCGCGGACGATTCCGTCCCGCGCCCGAGTATCCGCGACTCTCGCTCGCCACGGTGAACACCCACGATCTGCCCCCCCTCGTCGGGTGGCTCGAGCAGCGCGACATCATCCTGCGCAGCGAGGTGGGGGACCTCACCGACCCGGAGCAGCAGCGCGCGATGCGCGAGGGGCGCACGAGCGACCGCTGGGCGCTGATCGAGATGCTGATCGAAGCCGGCCTGCTCCCCGAATCGGCTCGTGAGAACGTGCGCTCCGAGCCGCTGATCGCCGCGCTCCACGCATTCCTGCGCCAGACGCCGTCGGCGCTCGTCGGGCTCTCGTTCGACGACCTCGCGCGCGAGGCGGAGCCGGTGAACATCCCCGGCATCTGGCAGGACAAGTACCCGAGCTGGTCACGCCGGATGCGCGAGACGCTCGAGACGCTGCTCGTCGATCCGGCGACGACGCGGATGCTCGGCGAGTTGACGCCGGTGCCGTCGCCGTCGTGAGCAGTTCCGCGGCGGGCGAGAGCATGCCTCTCGCGCCGGATCTTTCACGTTGCGCGAGGAGCGTGAATGCCTTGCACGAGGAGCAGCCGGCAGGTGAGCGATGGTTGATGAGCGGGTGATCGAGCCTGCGAGCGGTCGAGCTCACACGCCCGAACGGCGGCTCACTGCAACGTACCGGCTGCAGCTCAACTCCAGCTTCACATTGGACGACGCGCGCGCGCGCGTTCCATATCTGCATGCGCTCGGCGTGTCGCACCTGTACTGCTCGCCGGTGCTCGCGGCGCGGGCGGGGAGCACGCACGGTTACGACGTCGCCGATCCGACGCACGTGAACCCCGAGCTCGGCGGCGACGCGGCGTTCGTCGCCCTGGCCGACGCGGCGCACACGCACGGGATGGGGCTCGTGCTCGACATCGTGCCGAACCACATGGGGATCGGCGCGGACAATCCGTACTGGGACGACCTGCTGGCCCACGGGCCGACGTCGCGGTACGCGCACTGGTTCGACGTGCAGTGGCGCGCCGAGACGCGGCGGCTGGCGAACAAGGTGCAGCTCCCCGTGCTCGGCGACTCGCTCGACGCGGTACTGGAGCGTGGCGCGCTCTCGCTGGAGGTGACCGGCCACGGCGCCCGCGTCCGCTACTTCGATCACCACTTCCCGATCGATCCGGCGACGTATCCGCCCGAGATCGAGCTCGCGCTGCGAGATCCGTCCGCACTCCCCGCCGCACGAGAGTGGAGCGCGGGGGAGGAAGGGCGCGAGCGAATGCGCGCGCTACTCGAGCGGCAGCATTACGTGCTCGACTTCTGGCGTTCGGCCAGCCGCGACATCAACTACCGCCGCTTCTTCGACGTCAACGAGCTGATCGCGCTCAAGGTGGAGGACGCCGAGGTGTTCGAGGCGACGCATCGCACGGTGCTGCAGTTCGTGGCCGACGAGCTCGTGGACGGGCTTCGCATCGATCACATCGACGGCCTGCTCGAGCCGCGGCGCTACTTCGAGCGGCTGCGCGCGGCCGTGGACGCGCGCCGGCCGGCGAGGGCCGGCGCGCGGTTCCCGATCGTCGTGGAGAAGATCCTCGCGCGGGGTGAGTCGCTCCCCGCCGACTGGCCGGTGGATGGCACCACCGGCTACGAGTTCATGACGACGCTCGAGGACGTGTTCATCGATCCAGCGGGCTATGCGCAGCTGGAGTCGCGCTACCGGCGCGGACGCGGCGAGCCGGACTTCCACGCCGTGGCGTACGCGTCGAAGCGCGCGGTGCTGCGCAACGCGCTCAACGCCGACGTGCGCCGCATCGCGCCGATGCTCGCGTCGCTCGCCAGGCAGGCGCAGTGGCCGGCGAAGCCGATCGCGGCGTACGCCGGCGCCATCGTGGAAGTGGTGGCGGCGCTGCCGGTGTACCGCACGTACATCGACGCCGAGCGTCCGGAGGCGGAGGGGTCCGACCGGACGATGCTCGAGCGGGCGATCGCCGAAACGCGCGGGCGCTCGCTCGCCGACACCGACGGTCTCGACGCGCTCGAGCGCGCACTGCTCGGCGCGTGGCGCGATGCGCCGACCGGGTTGGCGCGCGCGCGACTCGCGTTCGTGCTGCGGCTGCAGCAGCTCAGCGGTCCCGCGGCGGCGAAGGGAGTGGAGGACACGGCGCTCTACGTCTACGCGCCGCTCGCGTCGCGCAACGAAGTCGGCGGCGATCCGGGCGTGCCGGTGGAGAGCGCGGTCGAGCGGCTGCACGCACTGCTCGCCGCGCGGGCCGAACGAACGCCTCGCGCGCTGAACGCGACGAACACGCACGACACCAAGCGGAGTGCCGACGTCCGCTCGCGGCTCGACGCGCTGAGCGAGCACGCCGGGTCGTGGGAGCGCCGGCTGCGGCTCTGGCGCCGCCGGCATCGCGAGCTGCGCCGGATGGTGCGCGGCCGGCTCGTCCCGACCCGGACCACGGACCACTTCCTCTATCAGGCGCTCGTCGGCATCTGGCCGATCGGAAGCGGCACGGCGCACGAGGAGTCCATCGCGGTCGCCGAGCTCCGTGAGCGACTCACGGCGTACATGCAGAAGGCGGTGCGCGAAGCGAAGGTGAGCACCAGCTGGACCGATCCCGATACGGAGTACGAGGGCGCGGTCGCAGCGTTCATCGCGGCGCTGCTCGATCGCTCGTCGCCCGCGCGCTACCTGCGCGACGTCGCCCCGCTGGTCTCGGAGGTGGGAGCGGCCGGGATGTGGAATGCGCTCGCGCGGCTCGTCGTGCACCTCACGGCGCCGGGGATACCGGACGTGTATCGCGGCGACGAGCTCTGGTTCCAGGCGCTGGTGGATCCCGACAATCGACGGCCGGTCGACTGGGACGTGCGCGCCGCGCGGCTCGACGAGGTGCGGCGCGCCTGCGACGCGGGCGCGGAGGGAGTGGCGGTGCCCCCGCTCGACGTGCTGCGCGGCTGGCGCGCCCACGTGGAGGACGGGACGCTCAAGATGTATCTCACGGCGCGATTGCTCCGACTGCGCCGCGACGACGGGCCGGCGCTCACGACGGGCCCGTATCGGCCGATGGCGGCGGAGGGGACGCACGCCGAGCGGCTCGTGATGTTTCGGCGCGGCGTGGGCCCGGAGGCGCGGATCGTCGTCGTTCCTCGGCTGACGGTCGCGCTCGGCGCGGGCGATCCGATCGGCGACCGCTGGGGGGACACGCGAGTGCGGCTCGAAGACGAGGGGGCAGAGGGTTGGCGGTGTCTCCTGAGCGGTGTCGAGGTTTCCGCGCGCGATGGCTGCCTTGCAGCCTCGGCCGTACTGGCCGAGTTGCCGGTGGCTGTGCTGGCACCAACGAAAGCGGTGTGATCGTTGGCGATGCGCGTCTCGAATCGAATCGTCTGTCCGGTAGCGGACAGTTGCGCATCAATGGCCGGTCCCGGTACGATTCAGTCGCTGCTGAGCCGGCGTCGAGCGTGCAGCGTCCTTCCCACCCAGAACGCCAGGCAGCCACGTCCATTGAATGGACGAGGTGGCACAGTAGAATTCCCTGCACCTACACATCGTCGGAATCACCACGACGCGACCCGCGCAGATGGCGGCCACGCTCCCGGGAGGAGCGCATGGCCGCCGTCGCGCGACATGAGCATGAGGCCTAGATGACGTTGACGCCTACGCGATCCACCGTCGCGTATTTCTCGATGGAGATCTGCCTGGACCAGGCGATCCCAACCTACAGCGGTGGACTCGGCGTGCTTGCCGGCGACACGCTGCGATCGGCCGCCGACCTCGGCGTGCCCCTCGTCGCCGTGACCCTGCTGCACCGGAAGGGCTATTTCGAGCAGCACCTGGATGCGTCGGGGCAGCAGAGCGAGCTCCCCGTGCACTGGTCACCCGAGAAGGTGCTCGAGCCGGTGGACGCCCGCAGCACCGTGACGATCGAGGGGCGCGAGGTACAGGTTCGCGCCTGGAAGTTCACCGTGAAGGGAGTGCGCGGGCACGAGGTGCCCGTGTTTCTCCTCGACACCAAGCTCCCCGAGAACTCGGAGTGGGACCAGACGCTCACCGACACGCTCTACGGCGGCGACGAGCACTACCGGCTCTGTCAGGAGATCGTGCTGGGCATGGGAGGCGCGGCGCTTCTCCAGGCGATGGGGATCGAGGGGGAGACGATCTACCATCTCAATGAAGGGCACTCGGCGCTGCTGACGCTGCAGCTGCTCGAGCGGCAGCTCGACGGCCGACAGCACTTCGAGCTGGACGACGCCGACCTCGAGACAGTGCGCCACCGGTGCATCTTCACGACGCATACGCCGGTGCCGGCCGGGCATGACAAGTTCCCGCTCGAGATGGTGCGTCACGTGCTCGGCGATGAGCGCGTCGCGCTGCTCGAGGGATCGGGCGGCGTGCACGAGGGGATGCTGAACATGACGCACCTCGCGCTGCACCTCACGCGCTTCGTGAACGGCGTGGCGATGCGACACCGCGACGTGTCGCGCGGGATGTTCCCCGAGTACCCGGTGAACTCGATCACCAACGGCGTGCATGCGGTGACGTGGACCGGGCCGGAGTTCGCGGCGCTGTTCGACCGGCGCATGCCCGAGTGGCGGCGCGACAACCTCTACCTCCGCTACGCCGTCGGCATCCCGCTGCAGGAGATCCGCGACGCGCACGCGGCGAGCAAGCGCATTCTGTTCGACGAGATTGTGCGGCGCACGGGGCAGCAGCTCGATCCGTCGGTGATGACGATCGGCTTCGCGCGGCGCGCGACGCCGTACAAGCGCGCGGACCTGATCTTCTCGGATCTCGATCGGCTGACGCAGATCGCGCGCACGGTGGGGAAGATCCAGATCGTGTACGGTGGCAAGGCGCACCCGCACGACGGCGGCGGCAAGGACCTGATCCGTCGCATCTACAGCGCGCGCGAGCGACTCGGCGATCTGGTGAAGGTCGTCTACATCGAAAACTACGAGATGACCGTCGCGGGCCAGATGGTGGCGGGGGTCGACCTCTGGCTCAACAACCCGATGAAGCCGCTCGAAGCGTCGGGGACGAGCGGGATGAAGGCCGCGCTGAACGGCGTGCCCTCGTTCTCGGTGCTGGACGGCTGGTGGGTGGAAGGCCACGTCGAAGGCGTGACCGGCTGGTCGATCGGCGGCCCCGACGCGGAAGGCGATCCGTCGCGCGACGCGGTGGACCTCTACATCAAGCTCGAGCGCGTGATCCTGCCGCTGTTCTACGGGCTACCGTTCGCGTACGCGGAAGTGATGCGCTCGGCGATCGCGCTGAACGGCAGCTTCTTCAACACGCAGCGGATGGTGCGGCAGTACGTGCACAACGCATACTTCCCGGCGGGGATTCCGGCGGACGTGGTGACGGAGGCGACGGCGCTCCTTTAACGGCAACTGAAGTACCGATACCCGGTACTGCCGTGGCAGTCAAGGCACTAAGCAACCCCCTCCACCTCCGCCTCGTACTCTTCCGTCTTCCGCACCGCCCTCATCACCGTATTCCCCGCCGCTAACGCGCCGAGGAGTATGTAGATGTAGAAGGTGTAGAACCGCCACCAGATGAGCGCGGCGGCGAAGAGACGGGGTGGGATCGCGCCGCCGAGGGCGGCGCGGAAGGCCATCTCCACCGCGCCGCCGCCGCCCGGGGCGGGGACGACGGCTGCACCATAGAGGAAGCCGAGCGGCCAGAGCGCGAGTGGGGCGAGTGGTGCCGTGGGCGCGCTCGTGAGCACGAGCGCCGGGAGCACGGTGAGCCGGATCCCGACGTGCACCACCGACGCGAAGAAGGCGTAGATGGCCGGACGCGTCCGGACGTGCTCGACCGAGTCGATCGTCGCGCGAAGCTTGACGAGCGCCGTCTGCACGGTGCTCCAACGGCTGCCGGTCAGTCGCAACCGCTCGGCCCACCCCGGCGGCGGACCGCTGGTGTTGCGGCGCGACAGGTAGAGCGCCGCTGCGCCGATGCCGAGGATCACGGCGGCATAGCCGCCGACCATGCTCACCAGCGTCGCGACGACGACGCCTGCGTGGCGGAAGACGATCCCGACGACGAGCACGACCGCGGCGAGCGAGAACACCTCGAAGAACAGCTCGGCGTAGAGGATGACGAGCACGCTCGACGCGCGCAGTCCCGTCTCCGAGAGCACGAAGAAACGAGCGGGCTCGGCGCCGGAGCGCGCAGGCGTGATCGCGGCCCCGAAGTCACCGCCGAGGCAGGTGCGCGCGGCGGTTCCGAGCGAGATCTGGATTCCGGCGGCGCGCGCGCTCCAGCGAATCTTGAGCGCGCGCGCGAGCACCTCGACGGCCACGGCGGCGATCGCGAGCAGGTGCGCGCGAGGCGGGAGGGTGAGCTGCGCCCCGTGCTGCGACCAGCCGAACACCAGGTAGAGCGAGACCCCGATCGTCGCCGCGAAGGAGATGATCGTGAGCAGCCATCGGAGTGGGGTCATGCCGGGGTGGACGTCATCGGGTGAAACTAGCGGTGGTGGTCGGTCGACGCGACGACGCGCGCGGCGAAGTATTTGCGCGTGGGGGCATCATGCGACGTTCCTACTTCGCCGCGACGGCTCGGCGCTCTACCTCTACGGCGCGAGGCGAGGAGAGGTTGCTCGATCTCGTGCACGGTACCGAGCGCGTACCGGCCACGTTCCAGCTGCCCCAGGGCGCACGCTCCGCACCGGCCGTCCTGCTGCTGCACGGATTCTCGTCGAGCAAGGAGCGCATGGCGCAGTCGGTCGGACGTGCGCTGCAGCATCGCGGCATCGCGTCGCTCGCGCTCGATCTTCCATTCCACGGCGAGCGCGACGGCGGCCGCGACGCGATCCCGTACCGCAATCCGTTGGCGCTCGTCGGCGCGTGGACCACCGCCGTGCGCGAGGCACGCGCCGCAGTCGAGTGGCTCGCCGAACAAGCGGAGGTGGACGCCGGGCGCATCGGCGCTCTCGGCTACTCACTCGGCGGATTTCTCACGCTGATGACGGCGTCGGAGGAGCCGCTGGTGCGCGCCGTCACGCTCGCCGCGGCGGGCGACCTTCCGGACACGACGCCGTACCTCGCGCTCGTGCGCCGCGCGGTGGATCCGCTGCGCGCGGTGCGCAAGCTCGACGGCCGACCGCTCCTGCTCGTGAACGGCCGACGCGACACGACGACGCGCCCCGCGCAGGCGGAGCGGCTCTTCGCCTACGCCGGAGAGCCGAAGGAGCTGCGCTGGTACGACGGCGGTCACTGGCCGCCGCCGTCGGCGATCGAGGACGCGGCGAGATGGATGGCCGACCAGCTGCAAGGGTCGGCGCTGCGCAGGGGACGACGACGGACCGGCTGACGCGATGAGGCTCGAACTGATCGACGCGGAGTTGCGCGGAGGTGAACGGCAAGGACGCGGAGGACCGAGACGAGATGCGGCGCAACTGACGGCTGAATGCCGACTTCAAGGTTTCTTGTTTTGGGTTGTGGATCGAGACGGACGCTGCGCTGCGCGCGGCACCTCGACCCGGAGAGCAAGTGCAGATTCATCGACTCGCTGCGCTCGCTCGGAATGACAGCGAAGCCTCCTCCGTGCTCTCGACGTACCTTCCGCGGACTCCGCGTCAATCTGTTGCGGCGCACAGCGTATCGCGCGCTACACCACCCTCGCATACAGCTCGAACCATGGCGCCAGCGGCATGTCGCCGTGCGAGATGCGCGCGCCGGCCGACATGATGCGCTTGGCGACCCGCTCCTCCACCGCCGCCCAACGCTTCGTCCACTTGTCAGCAATGGGAACGAGCACGTCACCCACCACCTGCTCGACGCGCATGCCGTTCCGCTCGACGAGCCGGGTCAGCGCCGTCGGGGTAAAGCCGTAGCGGTAGGGGAAGCCGAGCAGGTTGTTTTGCGCGAGCCATTCGCGCGCGACGGCGGCGAGCGGCGACTGCAGCAGCGGCCGGAAGGCGGCGTAGCAGGCGCCGTTCGGGACGCGCACGGCGAGCATCCCGCCGCTCGCGAGATGCGAGCGTGCGGCGCGCACCGACGATGCGGGATCGGCGAGCTGGTCGAGACAGTTCCAGAACGCGACGACGTCCGCCCGCCGCTCGGCGTCGAGCGACTCGATCGTGCCGTCGTCCACCTGGAAGCCGAGCGAGCGTGTGAAGGCGTTGGTCCGCGCATTCACGTCGACGCCGGCGAACTGCCAGCCGGCGTCGCGCGCCGCGGCGAGGAAAGCACCGACGTAGCTGCCGACCTCGATGCCGGTGCCGCGCCGGCCGAAGATCTCCGTCAACCGCGATGCCTGCGCATCGTATGCGGAGCGCTGAGTGTCGTGCAGCGCGCGCAGCACGGGCTCGCCCGGTCCCTCCTCCTCGTATATCTCCGCGACATCCGTCGCCCGCTCCACCGGATTGCGATAGACGAGCCCACAGTCGTCGCAGCGCACGAGCCGCAGCGGCGCATGCTGCGAGAACGCGACGCGGTCCGTGAGGTGATCCGGCGGGATGTCGGCCCGGAGACGTTTCTGGTGGAATTCCCAGAGCTGCTCCACTTCGCGCTTGGCATCGTCAGGCGAGACGATCTCGTGAGCGTTGGAGCTGGCGCACACCGCGCAGGGGGTGAGCTCGTAGGAGGTAGCGGTCATGCGGCGTCACGCCGCGTCGTCCGCTCCCAGCCTTCCCAGTTTCTTCTGCTCGAACGCCGAGGCGAGCACCGTGCGGAAGCGCGCGATGAACGCGTCCTCCGAGAACGACTCGGCGTGCGCACGCAGGCGCGCGGCGTCCCAGCTCCGCTGCTGCACGGTGCGCAGTGCACCCTCGAGTGATGCCGCGGTGTCGTCATGGAACAGCACTCCCGTCTCGCCGTCGCGCACCGTGTCGAGCGCACCGCCACGAGCGAACGCCACGACCGGCCGGCCCGCCGCGTTCGCCTCGAGCGGCGTGAGGCCGAAGTCCTCCTCACCAGGCAAGATGAGTGCGCGGCAACGCTCGAACCGCGACGTGGCCTCGCGGTCGGTGAGCCGCCCCGTGAAACGCACCGTCGGCCCGGCGATCGACTGGAGCATCTCGCGCTCCGGTCCGTCGCCGACGACGACGAGCGGCAGCCCGAGCGTGGTGCACGCGCGCACCGCGAGGTCGATCCGCTTGTACGCGTTGAGCCGCGAGACGACGAGGAAGTAGTCATCCACCGCGCGGTCGTGGCGGAAGCGGGCGACGTCCACCGGCGGGAAGACGATCTCGCTCGCGCGCCCGTACGTCGCTCGTATTCGCTCGGCAACATCCGTGGAGATGGCGACGAACCGGTCGACGTTGCGCGCCGTCGCCGTATCCCAGCGACGCAGCGCGGGGAGCGTGAGCCGCGCCGCCACCCGTGCCGACGGGCTCAGCGCCGAGCGGTCGACGTACTGATCGAAGCTCCAGGCCCAGCGCATCGGGGTGTAGCAGTAGCAGAGGTGCAGCGCCGCCGGCGGCACCCGCACTCCCTTGGCGAACGCCGAGCTGCTCGTGATGACGACGTCGTAGCCGCGCAGGTCGAACGAGCGCACGGCGAAGGGATACAGCGGCATGTACCGCCGGAAGTGCCGCTTCCACTGTGGCAGCCCCTGCATCCACGACACGCGCACGTCCGCCTTGGCCAGCGGCAGCCCGACAGCGCGCTTGTCGAAGATCGTCGTGAAGATCGGTGCGTCGGGGAACATGCGATGAAGCACGGCAACGACGCGCTCCGCGCCCCCCGCCTGATTCAGATAGTCGTGGACGATGGCGACCTTCACGCCGCCACCTCGTCGAGCACGCGGCGCACGCCGGCGAGCATCGCATCGCGCGAGAAGCATTGCCGCGCATGCGCCGCACCGCGTCGCGCCAGTCGCGCGGCGCGTGACGCGTCGCGGCGCAGCGCGTCGAGCGCCTCGCCGAGCAACCGCGCGTCGCCGGGCGGGACGAGCACACCGGTCTCGCCGTCAGTCACCACCTCGGGCACCCCACCGGCGTTGCTCGCGACCACCGGCCGGCCGGCGAGCATCGCCTCCACGAGCACCCGTCCGAACGGCTCGGCCAGCACCGACGCGTGCACCACGACGTCGCACGCGGTCAGCAGCCGCGGCACGTCGTCGCGCGCGCCGAGCATGTGCACCCGTCCCGCAAACGAGGGCGACGCGGTGCGCGCGCGGAGCTCGGCCTCGTACGGTGCCTCGCCGCTGAACAGCGCGCCCCCCACCACGAGCGCGTGCACGCCGGGCATGCGCGCGACCGCGTCGAGGAGCACGGCCTGTCCCTTCCATGGATGCAGCCGGCTGAAGCAGCCGACGACGAACGCATCCGCCGGCACGCCGAGCTCGGCACGCACCTCGCGACGGGTATCGGGCGCGAGCGCGTCGAACGGCGCGGGGTCGATGCCGTTGTGCACGACGGTGACGAGCGAGGGGTTGCCGCCCGCCGCGACGAACGCGTCGGCCGTGGCGCGCGAGTTGGCGACGACGCGCACCGCGCGCCAGTTGGCGGCGGCGATCACGACGCGCACGTTCGATGCGCTGAAGTGCCCCTGGCCGAGGATGTCGCGCAGGTGCCAGACGACGGGCTTGCGCGCGATCGCGCTCGCGAGTGCCGCGACGAGGAACGACTTGGGAGAGTTGGCGTAGAGCAGGTCGTACGCCCGTGCGGCCCGTGCGACGGCGCGCGCCATGCGCACGACCGCGGCGAGAGGGCCGATGCCTGGCACCACGCTCGTCTTCTTGACGCGTCGCAGCGCCGCCCCGCCGTCGATGCGGAGCACGCGCACGCCGCGCGCCTCGAGCGCGGTGGCGAACGGTCCGTCCTCGAGCAGCGCGATCGCGCCATGCTGACGGTTCGCCTCGGCGATGTCGAGCAGCGAGTGCTGGGCGCCACCCATCACGCCGGTGTGATCGACGAAGAGCACGCGGGGGGCGTTCACGTGCGTGTCATGGATGCGCGCACTCACGCACGCGCCAGCTCGTACACAGCCCGCACCCGCTCGGCGATCACCGGCCAGTCGAACCCCTCGCGCGCGTACGACGCGCAGCGCGCGGCGCTCGGCAGCGTGATCTCGCCGAGCAGCGCGCCGGCAAGCACGTCGGCGACGTCGGCCGCGCCGGGCGAGCGGCTCACGAGCTGCGGCGCGAGTGGCGCGACGACGTCGGTGAGCCCGTCCACCGGCGTGACGACACACGGCGTCCCCGCGGCGAGCGACTCCACCGTGACGAGCCCGAAGCCCTCCAGTGCGGTGGTGGGCACCACGGTCAGGTCCGCGGCGCGATAGGCGGACGGGAGCGCATGGTCGGCAACGAAGCCGAGCAGGCGTACGTGGTTGGCGAGACCTCGCGCGACGATGCGCGCCTGGAGCTCCCCTTCGAGTGGCCCACGGCCGGCGATGAGGACGAGCGCCTCGGGGACGCGCGCACGCAACACGGCCGCTGCCTCGACGAGCGTGTCCACGCCGACGCGCCGCACGAGCCGCCGCACGCAGAGCACGATCGGCCGCCCCTCGGGCCAGCCGAGCATACGGCGGCATTCGGCGCGCGACGTCGCGATGGCGAACCGCCCGACGTCGACCCCGCCGGGGATCACGTGGATGCGATGCTCGGGCACGCGGTATCGCCGCGCGAGCACGTCGCGGAAGGCGTTCGAGAGCACGATCGCCTGCGATGCGCGACGGTACACGGCGCGCTCCACGATCTCCTTCGCGAGCACGGCGAGCGGTCCCTCGCCCTCGACGCGAGACTCCTCACCCCATGGACCCTGGAAGTGCACGACGAGCGGATGCTCGGCGACTTGCGACAGCACGGGGAACGCGTTGAGCGCGAAGTGCGACGCGATCACCGCGTCGGGGCGCTCGCGCAGCCACGCCGACGCGGCGGCGCGCAGCGCGCGCATGCGTGCGAGGAGCGGTGCATCGGCCGGCGCGAACGCGTGCACGAGCCCACTGGACGCGCGCGCGACGTCGGGCGAGCCCGCGACGAGGCCGTGCAGCCCCACGCCGCCGCGCGCGAGCTCGTCGATCAACTGTGCGTACACGCGGTTGAGCCCACCTGCCTTCTCACCGAACCAGCCCATGCCGAGCTGCAGGGTCTGCAGCGTGGCACGCGTGGCGGGTGGACGCAGAGGGCGCGGCGGCGCGGCGACTGCCGTCATCGCGCGCTCTCCGCCAGCACGTGCACGTCGAGCGGATCGCTCGGCGCCAGCGAGCCGTCGAGCGCGAGGCGCGCCCAGATCTCGAGGATCATCAGCGTCCAGAGCTGCTGCCCCCAGTCGCGCGCGCCGCTCGCGTGCTCGGCGAGCAGACGGCGCACCGCGTCGGGGCTCAACCAACCGCGATCGAGGAAGCGCGCCGAGCCGAGCGTGGCCCGCGCGAACGGCGCGAGATCGCCGCGCAGCCAGTCCGACGCAGGCATCACGAAGCCACGTTTGGGCCGGTGCAGCACCTCGCTCGGCACGTAGCGTTCGGCCACACGCTTGAGCAGATACTTCGTCGTCCAACCTTTCAGTCGCAGCGACGTCGGCAGCGTGGCCGCGTACTCGATCACCTCGCGCGCGAGGAAGGGCGAGCGCGTCTCGAGCGAGTGCGCCATCGCCGACACGTCCCCCTTGGCGAGGAGCTGGTCGGGGAGATAGGTGGTGACGTCGCCGTAGAGCGCGCGGTCGACGTCGTCCGCCGCGATGGCGTTCGACCACGTATTGCGGTAGAGCGAATCGGGATGCCAGCCGTCGAGCGCGGCGAGGAGCCGCGGGTCGTAGCTGTCGTCGCGCAGGCGGCGGAAGGCGCGGTCGTAGACGAATGCGTCCGCCGCCGAGCTGGCACCTACGTCGGCGAGGAGCGCGAGATTGCGACGCAGCCCCTCGGAGCGCGTGCCGGGTCGGTCACGAAGCATCGCGCCGAGCGCGCGGCGCATCGGCGAGGGAAGCATCGCGCGGTAGATGTGCGCCGCGCGCTCGACCATCGGTCGTGCGTAGCCGCCGAACAGCTCATCCGCGCCGTCGCCGACGAGCGCGACGGTCATGTACCGCCGCGCCGCGCGAGCCATGTAGTAGTTCGGAACGATCGAGACGTCCGCGAGCGGCTGCCCGTAGTGCCACACGATCGCGGGGAGATCGGTCGCGACGCGCGGTGTGAGCAGCTCTTCGTGGAGCGTGACGCCGTGGCGCGCCGCGACGGTGCGCGCGAATGCCCGCTCGTCGAACGGCGCTTCGTGGAATCCCATCGTCACCGCGTGGAGCGTGCGCCCCGACTCCTGGCTGGCGAGCGCCGTGACGAGGCTCGAGTCGACGCCGCCGGAGAGGAGCGTACCGGTAGGAACATCGCTGCGGAGCCGCTGCGCGACGGAGCGACGGACGATCTCGTCGATCTGGTCCAGCGCCTCGCGCTCGCGCACGTGGATCTTCGGCGCGAAGCGCAGATCCCAGTAGCGCGACACGCGCAGCTCGCCCGTGTCCGGGGAGAAGCGGAGCTCGTGCGCCGGCGGGAGCTGCGCCGTCCCTTCGAGCATCGCGAGCGGGGCCGGGACTGCCTGGTAGGTGAGATACGCGTCGAGCGCGCGCACGTCGACGATGGCCGGCCCGGCACGCAGCCGCAGCAGCGCGGTGAGCGTCGACGTGAACGACAGCCCGTCGTCGTGGCGTCCGTAGAAGAACGGCTTCTCGCCCATCCGGTCTCGCGCGGCGTACAGCGTGCGCTCGCGCGTGTCCCAGAGCGCGAAGGCGAACATCCCGTCGAGGCGATCGAGCAGACGGTCCCACCCCCAGACGCGGAATCCCTGGAGGATGACCTCCGTGTCGCCGCTCGAGCGGAAGGGCACCTCGCGCGCCAGCTCGGCGCGCAGCCCGACGTAGTTGTAGATCGCGCCGTTGAACACGAGTACGTGGCGTCCGTCGGCGCTCGCCATCGGCATGTGGCCGGCCGACGAAAGATCGAGGATCGAGAGCCGGCGCGCGCCGAGCGCGGCGTGATCGTCGGTCCAGAGTCCGGCGTCGTCGGGGCCGCGGTGCGCCATCGCGTCGCGCGCCAACAGCACGCGTCCCTCGAGGGCGCGGGCGCGGTGGCCGATGTGGCCGATGATGCCGCACATGCTAGGCGGGGCTTTCCACGACGGCCTGCTCGGTGCGCAGCGCGGCGACGACGTGCGCCATCGCGAAGCGCTCGGCATAAAGCCGGCGCGCGTTCTCGGCCAACCGCTGGCGGAGGTTCGCGTCGGCGAGGAGCTTCGTGACCGCGCCGGCGAAGGCGTGCGGCGCGTGCGAGTCGGTGAGATGGATCGCGCGCTCGGCCGACCACAGCTCTTCCGTGCTGCGGCCGCGGTTGGCGATCGTCGGGCGGCCGAGCGCGACGCCGGCCATGAGCGAGCCGCGACGCGTGCTCGCGCCGTCCTCGAACGGCTGCACGAGCAGGTCGCATGCGGCGAGGTGCGCCGCGACCTCATCCGCCGCGAGTCCGCCCGTGGCGACGATGCGCGCCGCGAGCTCGGGCCGCTCCTTGGCGACGTAGTCGCGCAGCGCTTCGCCGCCGCGGCCGACGAGCACGAAGGTGCGGTCGTGCGCTTCGTCGAGGATGCGCGCGACGACGTGCGGCATGAGCGCGGCGTGGAAGCGCCCGAAGGTGCCGAAGTGCCCGACGAGAACGCGCTGCTGGTGCGTCCGGGTGAGGAGCGCGCGTCGCAGCTCGGCGACGCGTCGCTCGTCGGCGCGGTCCGGGACGTTGGAGGGAACGGGAACCCACGTCGGCTCCTCGTCCCGCGGCAGCGCACGAGCGCCGAGCAGCGAGAGCCTGTTCTGCCAGGCGGGGATCGTGACGTAGATGCGGCGCGCCGAACGCGCGGCGCACCAGGTCATGACGCGGTGCACGATGCCGGCGAGCGCGCGGCGCGCCGTCTCGCGGCCGACGTCCCAGCCGACTTCGTGCACGACGAGGTCGAGGCGGCGGCCGGGCAGCCGGAACAGCATCAGCGCGAACGGGAGGTTCATCATCCGCCAGCCGAACGCCGTCGGCACCCACTGCACGAGCACGCGCGTGTCCGGCGGCAGGGCGCGCAGCTCGCGGCGGAGCAGCGAGATCGCGCGCAGACCGAAACGCGACGGCAGCACGTGCACCGTGACGCCGGCGATCTCGGGCGCGAGCGCGGGCTCCGCGTCGTCGAGCGTGGGCGCGGGCGGGCACCACACGTCGACGAGGTCGCCCTGCGCGGCGAGCGCGGCGACGAGATGGCGCGTGTGGTCGCTCACGCCGCCCTCGAGGGGCGGATATTCGCAGGTGACGACGCACCAGCGCTGGTGCGGCGCGTCGTGGCGAGTCACGGCGCGGGAGGGGCGACTCGGCGTGGGGCGCTCCATGAGAGTAGAGCTCATCAGCTCTGTCCGGCCAGCGTCTGCGCCCGGGTGCGCCACTCGCGCCAGTGCAGCGCGATGGTGCCCAGCTCCACCGGGAGCGAGAACAACGCGCTCAGCGTGTCGAGCGACTTGCTCTCGCGCACGATGCGCGAGAGCCGTGCGCGGGTCTGGTTCTGGAGGTACCAGGGCAGCCCGTGCCGCGGACCGTGCAGCGTCATGTGCAGCACGCTCGACTCGTGCACGCGGGCGAGCGTCGCACCCCACGGGAGCGGGCGCGGCGGGTGATCGACGTCGGCGCCGGGAATGAAGCGGATCATGAACCCCGCTTTCTGGAGGCGCGCCTGCAGATCGGCGTCCTCCATGTGCGGGTACGGATAGCGCTCGTCGAATCCGCCGACGAGCTCGAGGTGTGCGCGCCGGATGGCGAAGTTGCACGACCAGAGCTTCCCGCCGTCGAGGTTGACGGGCGCCGTGTGGCGCGGCGAGTCGAGACCGGCGCGACAGGTCGTTCGGCCCTCGAGCACATCGAGCGCGTCGGCGCTCGCGTTGAACGAAGTGGCGAACGATTCGAGCCAGCCGGACTCCGGCAGACAGTCGTCGTCGGTGAAGGCGAGCCATTCACCGCGGGCGACGCGCATGCCGGCGTTGCGATTCGCCGCCGGTCCTCGGCGCGGGCCGCCCGTCCAGCGCGCCCATGGATAGCGGTCGAAGAGCAGCTCGCGCGCCGCGGCGTGCGCGCTGTCGTCGGCGACGATCACCTCGTACTGATCGTGCGACAGCGACTGCGCGCAGGGCGCGAGCCGATCGAGACAGCGCGCGAGCGTCTCGTTGCGGTCGCGCGTCGGGATGACGACGGAGATGAGCTTCGGCGCCGCGCTCATGCCGGCAGCTCCGCGACGCGCAGCAGCAGCTGTACATAGTCCTCGCGCAGCGCGTCCCACCCGAAGCGGGTGCGCGCCGACGCGTGGCGCTCGACGCGTTGCGCTTGGGTGCTCGGTGTGGCGAGCGTGGCGTGGAGGGCGCGCACCAGCGCGCCTTCGGGTGAGATGTCGGCCAGCGTGGCGAAGTCGCCGAGCAGATGGCGCGTGACGGGCGTGTCGTGCGCGACGATCGGCAGCCCGTGTGCGAGCGCCTCGACGTAGGCGAGCCCGAACCCTTCGCGCAGCGAGGCGAGCGCGAAGACGTCGGCCGCGCGGTAGTAGTCGCCGATCGCATCGTGCGGTACGGCGCGGGCGACGAAGCCGTCGTCGCCGAGCAGATCGCGCGCGAGGCCGCGGACGCCGGCGGCGTCGGGGCCGTCGGCGCCGAGGAGGGCGAGAAAGGGTCGCGGCGCAGGGAGCTCGGCGAGCGCGCGGATCAGGGCGTCGGTGCGCTTGATCCGCGTGTCGAGCATGCCCACCGCGAGAACGACCGGTCGGTTGGCGGGAAGTCCGAGCGCGCGGCGCGCGTCGCCCGTGATGCGGGTGGGGAGTGTGTCGGGGACGCGGACGCCGTGCGCGAGGACCGTCTGACGCGCGCACGATTCGCCGCGTGCGACCGCCTCGTCGAGTCCCGCGGGGGTGAGCTGCTGGACCATGTCGGCGCGCGTGAACGGGCGCGTCGTCAGGCCGCCGTTGTAGTACAGCAGCTTGAAACGCTGCCCGGAGAGCCGCCGCCAGTGCCAGCAGAGGTTTCCGAGATTGAGGTCGGCGAAGTAGACGACGTCCGGGCGGCCGGTCACGAGATCGGGGAGAAACGAGAGGAAGAAGGTGGCCTGCTCGACGAAGTAGCCGTCACGCCGGACGAGCGCCGCAACGAGCGACGAGATCGTTCCATCGCGCCGGAGGTTCCAGCAGACGCGCGCGGCGGGGGTGCCGGGCACGTCACCGCCGGCGAAGACGGTGAGCGCGATCCGGGGATCGGCGCGCAGCGCGTCGGCGCACTCCAGCGTGAAGGTCTCGAACCCCCGCCGCTGCCGGCCAAGACCGGTGCAGGGGAGGTAAACGCGAACCGGCCGCTGAGGGGTGAACGGAGGAGGACTGGGGAGAGACGGCACGGGGCGACGATCGTCTTCCATTTGACGCGCGGCGCACCATGCGCGTCACCCTTGAGCCCGCCAGGATCTCCTGGTCGTTTGCGGCCTCTGCTCGGCCCTCAGCCCTCCCGGTGTGAAGCTCGCACTCGTCACGCTGAACGACTCGACCGACGTCCTGCAATGGTCGGGGTTGAACTACCACATCGCGCGGTCGTTGGAGCGTGCGGGCGCGGAGCTCGTGCGCGTCGGACCGCTGACGCATCCGTGGACGACGGGGATGAAGCTGCGCCGGCGCTGGTACGGTCTGTGGCGGCAGGCGTACCACGCCAACATGGAGCCCGCGTCGCTCGACGCGTTCGGCGCGCGGGCTCGCGCGTCGATCCCGGGCGACGTCGACGCGGTCGTGGCGGTGACGTCGATGATCGCGGCGAGCCTGGACGGACTGCGCGCGCCGGTGATCAGCTGGGACGACGCGAGCCCCGCGGCGCTGGTCGACTACTATCCCGAGTTCGAGCGTCTCTCGGCACACAGTGCGAGGGACGCGATGGCGATGGGCCGCCGCGCCGCGCAGAACGTACGGCTCGCGATGTACGCGTCGGAGTGGGCCGCGGAGGGTGCGCGCGCGGCGTACGGTCTTCCTGTGGATCGTGTGGCGGTGGTGCCGTTCGGCGCGAACCTCGAGACGTTGCCGTCGACCGACGAGGTGCACAGCGCGATCGCGGCGCGGCCGCGCACACGCTGCCGGATGCTATGGGTCGGCGTCGACTGGGAGCGCAAGCGCGGTGATCTGGTGGTCGAGATCGCGCAGCGCATCGAGGCGCACGGCATCCCGGTGGATCTCACCGTGGTGGGCTGTCGTCCGCCGGGCGACCGCGAGCTGCCCGACTGGGTGCAGGTCGAGGGGTACGTGAGCAAGCGCACCGCGGCGGGCGTCGCGCGGCTCTCGAAGCTGTACGCGCGGTCGCACTTCCTGGTGATGCCGTCGAACGCGGAGGCGTATGGACTCGTGTACGCCGAAGCGGCGGCGTTCGGCGTGCCGTCCGTGGCGACGCGGACCGGCGGCGTGCCGACCGTGGTCGTCGACGGCGAGACGGGAATTCTCGACGATCCGCACGCGACGGCGGAGTCGTACGCTGGCCGCATCCTCGGCCTGATGAAGGATCGTCAGCGCTACGAGGCGATGGCGCGCGCGGCGGCGGCGCGATCTGCGTCGATGCTCAATTGGGATGTTGCGGGGCGCGAGGCGGTGGCGCGGATCGCTGCGGTGGCGGGCGTAGTCGGCGGGCGGCGGGAGCGGCCGCGACGGATGGCGCTGACGCCAATCTGAGCTCGCGGGCGCGTTGCGCATCGAGTCGTGTCGCGCCGCGATCGTCGTCCGACTGAAGACTCGCGTGTGACCGATCGCTCACGATGGCGATCGGGTGCGCCGCGACGGCGCTAGGTCTCTGGGAGGCGCTTGCAGACCGAAACGGGGACCTCGCACGTTATACAGCGTGCACAGTGTCGCATAATCTTCAGTCGTCGCTGGCGCGCGATTGCGTAGGTCGTAGCTGTATGGTCACTTACCAATGGATGATCGACACTGGCGCGGAGAAAAGGCTGCGTAGCGGTGCTGTATAAGATGCGGGAATGCTGGATAAAATGAGTCGGATATTACGAGGTTTGCAGTGTAATCAGCGTTAGACGGACGCGCCGCAGAGAAGGAGTACCCCGATGCCGAAATCGAATCGTGGTGGGTGGAGGGTATGCTCGCGTGGGCACAAGTATCGGGGCATGAGCTTCTGTCCTACGTGACAGCCGGGCCGCGCGCAGCGGTCGCCTGCGCCGAGGAAATCCGCGCGCGCCGCGCCGAAGCGCCGGAGCACGGTGCGCCCGACGAAGGGCGCCGTCTAACGAAACGCTGCAGCCGACGGGCGCGCGGTGGAGTCGTTGGGTTGTGTGCCTGGCTGGCTGCTCGCACGTTTGAGTGGTGAGCCGCTTGGCGGGTAGATCGCCCGCAGCTGAGCTCAGGCGTTAGATGGCACCACACGAGATATGATGTGACAGCATTCGTGTTGCTCCTCGCAGCGTTGCTCCCAGTGCCGGCGGCGGCGCAAGCACCGACAGCAACCGGACGGCTCGCCGCGATTGACAGTTCACACGCGGTCGCGGCTGGAGTTCGGGCGTTAGGCGGGACGCGTGTCGCGCGATGGCGTGTCGGGGCGTTCGTCCGAGACTCAGGAGGGGTGACACTGTCGCTCACCCCACCTTGCCCCAAGCCGCTGAGCTGCATGGGCGGCGGCGGGCGGGTCCGAGTTAGTCGGAGCAGTCGCGCGGTGGTCTTGGAACGCTTCCGGTGATCACGATCGAGTTCTCGACCTGCCATCTAACGAATCGCTGCAGCTGACAAGCGCGAGATCTAAGGAAGTCATTGCGGTTGAGTGGCTGGCGAGCGCTCAGACCTGCAGATTGGTGAGCCGCCTGGTCAGCAGATCGCTTGCAGCTGAGCTTCGGCGTTAGGCAGCATCCATTGTGATTCTCGTGCTCACGCGCTTCCGCTTCTACGCGATCGTCTCTGCTCTGTTCATGGGCTGCCTGACGGGTGTGCTACTCGTCTCGTACCTCCTCGACCGTTTGGTCCCGATTGCCTGGCTACGCGGTGCGCTGGGCCTTCTCGTGCTGGCGATCGGGCAGGTGGCATTTCAGGTGTTGACCGGTGGACACACTTCATATCGGAAGTACGTTGCCGCGCTCGGCGGTGATCTCGCCCCGCCGTCTCGCTTCTGGGCCACGACAGGCCAACTGCTCGCAGTGATCCTTGCGGCCGCGATCGTCGGCGGGGTGTCGCACGCGGCCGCGAACGCGTCGGAGGACTCCGCGTGGCGCTCGGCCGCTGTGGTGGTGTGGCTTGTGGTGCCTGGCGCAACGCTCATTTACCTGCTCATCGCACGTGATTGGCGGCGCGAGCTGACATCGTCGAGCAATGCGGCCTAACGAAACGCTGCAACTGGCAAGCGCGAGACGCTAAGGAAGCATTGCGGTTTCCGCCTATCGCGTTGCTATCGCAGACAACCTGGTGAGCCGCATATTGAGCTGACCGCTTGCAGCTGAGCTTGGGCGTTAGAGAGCCACGAGTTTCGAGGTCAGGATGATGTATCAGCTGGTCCTTCAATTCGCGCCATGGGGCGATCGATCGTTCGACGACCTCATCGCGCTGGAAGATCGTCTGGAAGCGATAGTCGATCTCCAGGCTGACGTGGACGGTCATGACCTCGGTGCAGACGAGGCAAACATCTTCCTATTCACCACTGATCCCGTCCGGACATTCACACACTGCCTGCCAGCAATCGGCGCGGAGGGATTGCTCCCATTGCTGGCGGCCGCATTCCGCAAGAATGGAGAAGAGCAGTATTCGCGCGTATGGCCCGCTGGAGATGTTACGCCGTTCACCGTGTTGTGAGGCGCGGCCAACGAGGGCCATGGCCTGGTCTCGCCACAATCCGTTCACGAAGCGAACTTCTGCGTGTTATCGGACCAAGGCTGTTCAGAGAGGCCGTCGCAATGATCGTTTCGTCGAGCGGGCTCTCTAACGTGTCGCTGCAACTGACGGGCGACTTTTTTGAGGAAGTAGTGGTAGTCGCCCGTCCAGTTCGTACCGTGCGCCACCCGCATCTTGCCTGCGTATATGTCGCCCGCAGCTGAGCTTGGGCGTTAGCCAGACTCCATCTTGACGTCGTACGTCTCATCCATGCGAGCGCTTCCCCGTGTAGAAGTTGTCGTCGAGCCGGAGACGCTGGAACGAAGCACGAGTGGAAGCATCACGGGCCGCATTTGGCTCCGTGATGGGAGTCCGGAAAATCAGGCGGACTTTCCCGAAGTCGGCTGGTACGACTTTCCGGTCGCGCTCCTAAGCGCGTGGACGACTGATCTGCAGCGCATTGCTCGCGCAGTGCCGTCGGTAGGAACACTCGTGCGGTGTCACTTTGTGGATGGCCCCTACTCCTTTACCGTTGGGGTCGAACAGGGAGGCGCTTGGCGCATCAGCTGTTCGGAGGACCGGCGTGAGGGCCGAAGCGAGCCTGGACCACACTGGATCACCGATCAAGCCTCCTTCCTAGGTAGTCTGCTCCGATCGGGACGCAGCACACTGTCGTACTGCGATGCGCGCGGGTGGTGGAACTCCGATACTGAAGCGCTCCGGCGGCGTATCGAGTCCAGAAGCTGATACCGTGCTGGCTAACGAGTCGCTGCAACTGACGGGCGCTTGTATGAAGGAAGTAGTGGTAGCCGCCGTTCTAGCTGCTACCGTGTGCCAGCTTCATCTTCCCAGCCAGCAGGGCGCCCGCAGCTGAGCGTTGGCGTTAGGCGGCGAAGAGTTAGCCAGGTCAAGAGACAGCCTTGTTCAATATCGAGTTCACGGCAGCCGAGCCAGAGTTGCAAGACGAGGGATGGAACGGCCTCTGGGGCTGCGTCACGCTCGGTGAGTACCGTGAGTCGTTCGTAGCGTCGCTCTCGATCTGGTCGAAGCAGGACTACGAACAGCAGTGGAGGGACGCAGCCGAGCGCCTGGTTGCCGGTGCGCCCTCCACAGCGTTCTTGACCTCGGCCTTCCAGTTCTGGTGGAGCATGTGGCGCTCGGGCGCCACAGTCCGGGTACACGAGGAATTGCTCACGCCGGAGCGGCTTGCGATGCTCGGACCCTCGCCCGATCTCACGCGTGCGCCGTACGAATTGCTCGGCGAGTACGTGGGTGTTAACGAGGAAGGAGCGGCTATTTCGGAATGGCGCATAGATCTCGCCGACATCGAAGCATTCCTGGCTCGCCGGGCGAGCTCCTAGATTCGCCGCCTAACGTGTCGCTGCAGCTGACAAGCGCGGACACGTCGGAGGCGTTGCGGTTGGATGGCTGGACAGCACTCAGACCTGCATACTGGTGAGCCGCATGGCCAGCAGATCGCTTGCAGCTGAGCTTGGGCGTTAGGCAGCGGAGACCAAGCCAAGGATTTGGTGTTGCGGGGCGTACTCTTGGCTCGCATCGCTGGGTTCATCCCCGGGCTCGC
>JBJMNN010000065.1:0-3883 GCA_045804245.1 Gemmatimonadaceae bacterium
CGATCCTGTAAGGTGAAGGCGACGAAGCGATGTCGTCGCGCGAATCGAGTTGCATGAACGCGTTGTTCGCGACGACCACATGTCATTGCACCACACCGGGAGCAGGGGCCCTCCGAGAAGGGGGCGCGTTCCCGGAGCGTGGAGAGGTGGAGCCCCTGGCCATGTCGGGCCGGGGGCTTCCCTTTTTTGCGGCCGGCGCCCCCGGTCCTGCGTGTCGAGCTGCTGGCCGCAGAACCGGAGAAAATGCAAATGAAGAGTGCATTCGGATCACTCGTCGCGGCCGCGGTGCTACTTGGCTGCACGCTGTCGTACGCCGGACCGCTGGCCGCGCAGGCGATCGACGTTCCATTCGATTCGTCACACTGGACGATCGACGCGCCGCGCGCCGAGCTCGGCGAGCATCTCGGTCGCCAGAGTGTGCGGCTGTGGGGCGGATCGGCGCTGCTCAAGGACGTGCAGTTTCAGGACGGAACGATCGAAGTGGACGTGAGCGGCACGACGAGCGGCTTCGCGTTCCTCGTCTTCCGCGCCGCGTCGGCGAACGACGCGGAAGACGTGTACCTGCGCATGAATCTGTCGGGAACCCCCGATGCCGTGCAGTACATGCCGATGTTCGGCGGCATGGGCGCGTGGAAGCTCTATCATGGGCCGGGCTATACCGCGTCCGCCACGTTCGACCCGAGCGCGTGGACCCACCTCCGCGTCGAAGTCGAGGGACGACGTGCGACGGTGTTCGTCGGCGCGGACACGGCGCCGACGATGGTGGTATCGGAGCTCAAGCGTGGTGTGCACGCCGGTGCGATCGGTGTGCTCGAGGGAACACCTGGCGGACAGTCGGCGGGCGTGGTCTTCTCGAACTTCCGCTACACGGCTCGAGCACCTGTCGTGGCTCCCGTCGCTGCCGCGCCGGGCACGAGCGCCGGCGTGATTCGCCACTGGTCGCTCTCTGGCGCGATACCGGTCGACTCGTCGACGATCGATTCGCTGCCCACCGTCGTGCGAACGGATCGGCGCGGATGGCTCCCGGTGGACGCGGAGGCGAACGGAGTGCTCAACATCGGGCAGTATCGTGCGATGGCGGGCCCACGCAGTCTCGTCGTCGCGCGCACCGTGATTCGTGCGGATCGCGCCGAGCTGCGCCGACTGAGCTTCGGCTACAGCGACGACGTCGCGGTGTTTCTGAACGGACGGCCTCTGTATGGCGGCCGCAATGGCTTTCGGGCGCGATACCCATCGGCGTTCGGTCTCATGACGGCGGACGATGCGGTGTATCTGCCGCTGCGAGCTGGTGACAACGAGCTGCTGTTCGCGGTGGCCGAAGTGTTCGGCGGCTGGGGACTCACGGCGCGACTCGAGCCGACGGCAACTCCACGCGCGCACCTGGCGCGCCGATGAGCGAGCGGGGGCGAGCGCGACGCGCTCGCCCCGTAGCGGGCGTGCTGGTCGAGATTGCGCGCGGACCGGCGCGAACCTAGACTTCGCGGCCGATATTGCTTTTTGGAAGAACATAATCCAGCCGTGCGCGGAAGATCGGCGCCGACTAGCCTCGATCGCGAGTCGCTCGCCCACCCGCTATTCCCCTCAGGAGATCTTCGATGGCCGCGAAGGACAGAATGTCGGTCCTGCTGGCGATGATGGACCAGGGTGTCATCCCGGTCTTCTACGACCCCGACGTCGACGTCTGCAAGAACGTCATCCAGGCCTGCGCCAACGGCGGCGCGAAGTGCATCGAGTTCACCAACCGCGGCGACTTCGCCGCGCATGTGTTCCTCGAAGTCACGCGCCACTTCGACAAGACCGATCCCTCGGTCATCATGGGTGTCGGCTCGGTCGTCGACGCGCCGACGGCGGGGATCTACATCGCCAACGGCGCCAGGTTCGTCGTCGGTCCGCTCCTCAACGCCGACGTCGCCAAGGTCTGCAACCGGCGCGGCGTTCCTTACAGCCCGGGATGCGGCTCGGCGAGCGAGATCGGCTATGCACAGGAGCTCGGGTGCGAGATCGTGAAGGTGTTCCCCGGCTCCTCGGTCGGCGGCCCCGATTTCGTGAAGAGCGTGATGGCGCCGATGCCGTGGACGCGCATCATGCCGACGGGCGGGGTGGAAGCGACCGAACAGTCACTTCGCGCATGGTTCGGCGCCGGAATCGTCGCGTGCGGCATCGGCAGCAACCTCGTCACCAAGCAGCTGCTCGACGCCAGGGACTACAAGGGGATCGAGGACAAAGTGCGCACTACCGTCCAGCTCGTGAAGACCATCAAGGCCGACCTGGCCGCGAAGCGATAACGGAGACACGACTCATGGCCACGCTCGAGATCAGGACCGCCGCCGAGACGAAGTGGGACTGCGTGTCGTTCGGCGAGGTGATGCTCCGCTTCGATCCTGGATTCGGCCGCGTGCGCAACGCGCGCTCGTTCCAGGTATGGGAGGGCGGCGGCGAGTACAACGTCGCCCGCGCGATGCGGAAGTGCTGGCAGAAGCGCGCTGCGGTCGTCACGGCGCTGCCGAAGAACGACCTCGGCTGGCTCGTCGAGGATTTCATTCTGCAGGGCGGCGTCGACATGTCGCACGTGATCTGGCGCGACTTCGACGGCCTCGGGAAGAACACGCGCGTCGGTCTCAACTTCACCGAGAAGGGCTTCGGCATCCGTCCCGCGCTTGGCTGCTCCGACCGCGGCCACTCGGCCGCGTCGCAGATCAGGCCGGGCGAGGTGAACTGGGAGAAGCTGTTCGGCGAGGAAGGGGTACGCTGGTTCCACACCGGCGGAATCTTCGCCGCGCTCGCGCCCAACACGTCGGAAGCGGTGCTCGAGGCGGTGGAAGTGGCGAAGAAGCACGGCACCGTCGTGGCGTACGATCTCAACTACCGCGCGTCGCTCTGGAAGAGCCAGGGCGGGAAGGAGGGCGCGCGGAAGGTGAACCGCAACATCGCGAAGTACGTCGACGTGATGATCGGCAACGAGGAGGATTTCACCGCCTGCCTCGGCTTCGAGGTCGAGGGTGCCGACGAGCACCTCACGAACATCGAGACCGAGAGCTTCAAGAAGATGATCCAGACGGCGGTCGCCGAATTCCCGAACTTCAAGGTCGCAGCGACGACGCTGCGCAAGGCGACGACGGCGAGCATCAACGACTGGTCCGCACTGCTGTACTACGAGGGTCAGCTCTACCAGTCGATGCAGCGGCCGAACCTCGAGATCTACGACCGCGTCGGCGGCGGCGACGGCTTCGCGTCGGGCCTCGCCTACGGTTTCCTCGAGGGGAAGGGCCCGCAGGCGGCCGTTGAATACGGCGCCGCGCACGGCGCGCTGGCGATGACGACCCCGGGCGACACGAGCATGGTGCGCGTTGAGGAAGTGGAAGCGGCGATGAAGGGGAAGGGAGCGAGGGTGATTCGGTAATCCCCGGCACTAGCCGTTATAAATCGTCCCCTTCCTCGCCCGATACTGCTCGAGCACCGCGACTGCTTCATCGCGGAGCAGGTTGCGGGTGATCGTGATCCCTCGTTCCTCGAGATAGTGGTATGACTCGGGGAACACCGGTCCCTCGTCGAAGTGCAGCCGCGACGCGTCCTCGCGTCCGGCGGCGTACACGACACGGCGTACGCCGCTCCAGAGCGTCGCGCCGAGGCACATCGCGCACGGCTCGCACGACGTCACCAGCTCGTGCGCCGGCAGGTGGGGCGCGTTCAACGTGAACGACTGCACTCGTGCCTGCGCCATCATGAAGGCGACCATCTCGCCGTGGAGCGTGCAGTTGTTCAGCCGCACCACGCTGTTCATCCCCACGGCGACGAGCCGCCCCGACTCGCTCTCGAAGATCGCCGCGCCGAACGGCCCGCCCGTGTCGCGCTCGACGTTCTGGCGCGAGACGCCGATCGCGAG
>JBJMNN010000066.1:0-19417 GCA_045804245.1 Gemmatimonadaceae bacterium
CGAACCCGCCCTGAAGAGAGAGCCCGAGCACACCATGGACATTGCCCCACAGGCCCCTCGGCGCGTGGCGCCGCGCGAGATGAAGGAATCGGTCGTCGCCCCCGAGATCACGATCACCGGCAAGATCGTCGGCGCAGGACACGTACGTATCGCCGGACGGTTCGAGGGTGACGTGCACATTCAGGGCGACCTGACGATCGAGCAGGGCGCGAAGCTGACCGGCGGCGTCCGCGCCGACTCGGTGACGATCGCCGGCGAAGTCGAAGGCAACATCGAGAGTGCGTCGCGCGTCGAGCTGCAGGCGACGGGCATGATCAACGGCGACATCAAGGCGGGCTCGTTGACGGTGGCCCCGGGCTCGCGCATGCGTGGTCGCGCGGAGTTCGGCTTTGGCGACGAGCAGGCGACGTCGACCACTCCGCTCAAGATGGAGTCTCGTCACGCGTCGTGAGCATCAGCCGCAAGACCCCGGCAGGCACGACGAGAACCTGTCCACACTGCCGGGCGGTCATCCTCGCGAGCGCGGCGGTGTGTCCGTCGTGCCGCAAGCACCTGCGCTTCGCGCCGGGTGCGGAGGCGCAACCCACTTTCTCCCCCCTTCGTGTGGACGGCTCGATCCGCCACCCGAATGTGGGGGAGGCGTGGGAGTACTCGGTGACCATCTCGATCAAGAACGACAAGGGCGAAGAGGTCGGGCGCCAGGTCGTCGGCGTCGGTGCGCTGCAGCCCGGTGACGGGCGAACCTTCACCTTCTCGGTGGACGTGTTCACGCCGGGTGGGGTGAGCATCCCGGAGTGGGGGAGCGAGACGTCGCCGAGCAACGGAGCTCGAACGCCGAGCGGGTAACCGGCGCAGCGCTCCTCTCCATCCACAATTACAAACTCTTTGGTGGCTACCGGGCGGGAGGGATCCGCGCGCCAAACCGCTCACGCGGCTTCTTGGCGCGCGCGAGGTCGAGCTTCTTCGGTTGGACGTTGATGCCGACCGATAGATTGCGCGGGTTCACCCGACCGATGTGAACGTCGGAGATGTGGCGCAGGAGCCCGACGGTGAGCGCCATGTCGAACCATGCGAGGTCGCGCGCCGATGCACCGGTGGCCGTCGTGAGCTCGCGGAACCGGCGCTCGAGGGTGACGGTGTCGTAGTCCTCGGGATGGAGCGCGCGCGCGTCGGCCGAACCGAGCAGGTCGAGCGGGCGGCGAAGCGCGGGATCATCGGCGGGCTCTCCATGCTCGTAGATCCACAAGACGTGTTCACGAGAGCACATCCTGCGCGGCCCGCTCCGATGTCGCTAGCTCACTTGCCTGACCTCGCAGCGCGGGAGGAACGTTCGGTTCGCGTCACGTTCTCCAGGGGCTCGGCCGACGTCCGCGTCTCACAGCTCTGGCCGGGCAGCGCTTCGCCGAATCGTTCGACGACGAGCATGCGCTCGCGGCCGCTCGCGTTCATGCTCGGTCGCATCGCGACGCGGCCCATCACCTCGACGAGCAGCGCGTCACCAGGCACGCGGCGCGCCCGCGAGTACGCGGACTCGAGCGCCGCGTCGTCGCGCTCGGGCGCGACGGGCCAGCTCTGGCGCGTGAGACACTCCGTGAAGCGCCCCGCATTGCCCACGTAGCGATACGTGCCGCGCATCCGCAGTCGCGGCTCGAGTGGTGTTGCGTTGCTCGTGAGCCTCAGCGCGTTGCGGCGCGTGCTGGCGACGGTCTCGCCAGGCGCGCCGAGCACGTGCAGCGTGTTCGGCGCCCCGATCGCGATCCGCAGCGGCGCGTCGAGATTGCCGAACAGCGTCAGCATGCGCCCGTCGCGCGACAGCACCCATCGGCCGATGTCGTCGGACGCGGCGCCGCGTGCCCTGGCGACGTACGTTCGCCGGAGGAAGTACGTCTCGTCGGGAAACAGCTCGAGCTGATACCGAACGGCGGTACAGTCGGGGCAGGGGAGATCGCCCGTGAAGATGGCCGAGCGACTGGCGGTCGGTGCGACGGCGGGCTCGGTTGGCTCGGTCGACTCGGCGGTGGTCGGATCGGTCGCCGCCGATCGGTGAAGCACCAGTGCGACCTGTCGTCCGTTTCCTCCCGTCAGCACGGGATAGCTCTGATCGGTGGCGAGCATCGGTCGCGCGCCGACGAGGATGCGAGCTCGCACGACGTAGCGATGTCCCGGGTCGATGCGAGTCGCATCGAATGGGATCTGAAACCGGATCGGTGGACTACCCGGACCGCGCACGCGAGCCCTGCCGAGCACGATGGACGGCACGCCGGCCGCCGAGACGTCCTCGAGCGTGGCGTCGAAGACGGCGTCCGGCGGCAGCGCGATGCGCTCCCGAAAGGTGGCCGTGCCTCTGATCTGCGCGGCCGCCGATTCGTGCGCGCTCACGACGCAGACGAGCGACATCGCGAGCGCCCGCACGAATTGCGGTCGGGTCATCCGCTATGCTCCAAAAGTCGTTCCGGCCACTGCACGTCCGCCGGCCTCGGCGGAAGCTCGCTCGGCCCGCTGCCGACCTCTCCTGCAACATGAGCGCCCGCTGCGCCGCGCGAGCGATTGCGCGAGCTCGTACCGGACTGTAGAAGTCGTGGCCGACGGCGTCGGATCGCCATGACACATCACACCTCCAGGATTCCTCCAGTGCACGACAAGCCAAAGGATCCCTCCCGCCGCAGCTTCCTCGGTGACGCGCTCGCGATGGGCGCGAGCTCGCTACTGCTGCCGCGTGCGGTGGCGCGCGCGAGCACCCTGTCTCACGGTCCGAGTCTCGACGAGATCGACGCGGACGCGATCGCGCCGATCGTGCCCGACCTGCCGGCGCGCGTCTACGTCGATCACGATGGGTCAGGCCGACTGGTCGAGTCGACGCATCAGGGCGCGCGCTTCACCACGGCGCAGGGCGTCGCCGTGGTGTTCGACGATGCCCGGTCAGGGCTCACCGTGAAAGTCAGCGCACCGGGTACGACGCTCGCGCGCGTCGTGCTCCGCTGGCCGACGGCGTTCTACAGATCGATGCTCATCCTCGGCGACGCCTGGGAGCGCGGCTACGGCGATCTGCAGTGGCGATACGTCCAGCCGGAGCGCGTGATGCCCTGGTACTTCGCCGCGCACCTGCCGGGGAACGGAACGACGGTGATGCACGGCGTGATGACGCAGCCGAACGCGCTGTGCTTCTGGACGGTGGACGACGAGGGGATGTCGCTCTGGCTGGACTTCCGCAACGGCGGCAGCCCGAGCCGGCCGGGCGATCGCGAGATCGTGGCCGCGACGGCGGTGAAGCTCGTGACGCCTGGCCCAGTGTCGCCGCTCGCTGCGCTGAGGCGCTTCTGCCGGGTGATGTGTCCCGCGCCGCGGCTCTCCCCGACGCCGATCTGCGGCAACAACAACTGGTACTACGCCTACGGCAGAAACTTCGACGCCGACGCGATGCGGCGCGATGCGGCGTTTCTGGCCGAGATCTCGGCGGGCCATGCGGTGCGTCCGTACTGCGTGATCGACGCGGGGTGGACGCCGGGATCGTCCGCGCCGGGCGGACCGTGGACGAACGGCGATCCGGTGAAGTTTCCCGACATGCCCGGGCTCGCGGCCGACATGAAGAAGCTCGGCGTGCGGCCAGGGATCTGGATGCGGCCCACCGCGCTGAGCAAACCGGCGGATGCGCGCCGGCTGCGCGCCGGTCCGAACGGCGACGAGGACAAGGCGCTCGATCTCACGATTCCGGAGAATCTCTCACTCATCCACGACGACATCGCGCGCGTGAAGTCGTGGGGCTACGAGCTGATCAAGCACGACTTCTCGACGTACGACGTGTTCGGGCGCTGGGGATTTCAGATGGGCGCCGAGCTCACCGACGCCCGCTGGTCGTTCGCCGACACGTCGCTCACGAACGCCGAGATCATTCTCCGCCTCTATCGCACGCTGCGTGAAGCGGCGGGCGACGTCGTGCTCCTCGGCTGCAACACGATGGGCCACCTCGCGGCGGGACTGTTCGAGATCCAGCGCACCGGCGACGACACGTCGGGCCACGCATGGGAGCGTACGCGGCGCATGGGCGTGAACACCCTCGCGTACCGCCTGCCGCAGCACAACACCTTCTTCAGCAGCGACCCCGATTGTGCGGCGCATACCGCGCAGACGCCGTGGGAGCTCGACAAGCAGTTCCTCGACCTCGTGGCGCGGAGTGGGACGGCACTGTTCGTCTCCGTCGATCCGCGCACGGTCACCGCCGACCAGAAGGCGGCGTATCGCGCGGCGATGATGCTCGCGCTGTCGGGGGGTGAGCGCGGCGGGTGCGAGCCGCTCGACTGGCTGCACACCACGGCGCCGCGTGAGTGGCGATTCGGGACGCGCCAGGTGAGCTATCGGTGGGAGAACGGGCCGGGGGTTCTCCCGCTGCGAGTCTGAACGAGACCGTCGAATGGGCATCCACGTCGTGCTCGTGCATCCCGAGATCCACTGGAACACCGGAAACGCGGGACGCACGTGCCTCGCAGTCGGCGCGACGCTGCACCTCGTCGAGCCGCTCGGCTTCTCGCTCGGCGAACGCGAGGTGAAGCGAGCGGGGCTCGACTACTGGGAGCACGTCGACCTTCGCACGTGGCCGAGCTGGGACGAGCTCGAGCGCGCGCTCCCGGCGCTCGGCGAGCCGTGGTTCTTCTCCACGAAAGCGACGCGCACGCTCTGGGATGCACCGCTCGGCGCGACGGACGATGTCGTGCTCGTGTTCGGCCGCGAGACGGCAGGGTTGCCCGCGAGCCTGCTCGAGCGCTACGTCGAGCGTCTCATCACGATGCCGATGTCGTCGCCGTTCGTGCGGTCGCTCAACCTCTCGACTAGCGTGGGGATCGCGACGTACGAAGTGCTGCGCCAGCGGCGCTCCCGCGGAGAGTGACCGGCGCGGCGCTCGAGTCAGGCACCGCGAACGGCGACCCACGAATCTCCCCCTCTGGAAACCCGACCGAGTGCACATCGGCGTAGACGGCGCGCTTCCGGATCAGCGCCTTCAACGAATCGAGCGAGATCGCGGGGCGTCCGTCGCGCGCACGGATGCTGGCGGAGGTGAGGGTGCCGCGCACGAGGCCGTGATTCTCCGACTGATCACCGATCGGGAAGTCGGCCAGGATCCCGGCCACTTCGTCGGTGTCGGCCGGCCCGTGAAGGTGCGCGCCGACCGGATTTCCGGCGAGATTCGACCAGAGTATCGTGAAGTCGATGCCGGTATTGGTGAACGTCAGGTAGACGATGCCGTCGGCAGCGGTGAACAAGGGCTCCGGGCGGATGCCCTCGGGCAGCATCGAGGTGAGGAAGTCGAACCTCGCCGGCGCGGCGCTCGTGACGTCGAAGCGCCTCGTGGTAGTGAGGAACACGCCGTCGATCACGGTACTCGCCCTGACGTTGGCGCGGAACGGGCGAAAGCTGCTGTAGAGCGCCGTGAGGAAACCGTCGGCCGACACGAGGAAGCTGAAGCCGTTGTCGACGGAGTAGGTGGGAGTGCGCACCGTGGCGACCTGCTGCCCCTGGGCGTCGAGCCCGATCACGGAGAGCTGCGTCGAGTCGCCGGCCACGAGAATGGACTCGGGCGCGGCGATCACGAGCGAGACGATGGCGCGCGCGGGAGCCGGAGGTGGAACAGTCACCGTCGTGTCTTTCGGGTACGGTGGGCCGGGAGGCGTGGTGTACGGCGACGTCGATCGACCGTAGTCGCCGGAGCATGCCGCGGCGCTGATGAGAAGGAGTGAGCAAACCGCCAGCGTCGTGCGCATGTCCGTGTCCGTCCCTCGTAAGAGTGTCGTGCGTGTGTCGTTCGCGCATATAGAGGGATCGAACGAGCGATTAATTCCCCCGCCGCGTGGCGAGAATGGGGCGATAGCGCCGGATATGATTGCTGTACACTCGGCATCCGCCGAGCGATGCGTCAACGCCGATCACTCACTCGAGGTACACATGTCGCGCAGGATACTCATCATCGTCGTCGTCGGACTCCTGGCGTGCCGGGGTGCCGACGGCGCGGTGGGACCTGCGGGTCCGCAGGGCGTGCAGGGTACGCCGGGGACGCAGGGCTTGCCCGGTTCCGCCGGCGTCGCCGGACCAGCCGGGCCGGTCGGTCCCGCTGGTGGCATCGGCACGATCCTCACGCTGTCGAAGGTCGCCGCGACGAGCATCGTCGACTTCCAGCTGCCGGCCGAAGCGGGCGACGCAACGCGTCCGCCCGTCGTGTCAGGCTATCTCTCGGCCAACCCCGCGGGCGGCGCCTGGGTGCAGGTGTCCGATGCGTTCGACGTCGGCAGTCCGTTCCTCACGCTGCAGTTCGGACGCGGCGCATGGACGGTGACGATGCGCAACGTGCAGATCGGCGACACGGTCATTCTGGTCGTGCATTACTAGGCAGTCCGTGAAAATCGATACGACGTCAGAAGACCTGGCCTGGCTGGCATCGAGAACGGGCGGCCTCATTCGCTGCATCCGCCTAAATCCTCCGTTCTTGATGCCGGATCAGGCGGATGGTGCTTCCGTTCTTGAAGCCCAGAGGCGCCACTACGATCCCTCCACCGCCTCGACCAGCCGCTGGTAGCGCGGCTCGCCTGACAGCGCGGCGAGCTGTGGGTCGACGCGCAGGAACACCATCGAGTGCGAGCGTTCGTCGAAAGCGCGTTCGAGTCGCGACAGCGCCGAGGGGACGTCGCCCAGCGCCTGCAGGACCTTGCCGAGCTGGAACGAGGAGACGTAGCGACCCTGTTCCTCCTGCTCGAGCAGGCCGGCGAAGATCGCGCGCGCCTCATCCATCCCGCCCGCCGCGGCGTGGGCACGCGCGAGGGCGCCGAGTCCGAGCACGCTCTCGTACGTGCCGCTTTCGGAGAGCGAGAGCATCCGCGCGAAGCAGGGGATCGCCTGCGTCGGACGGTCGGCGTAGAGATGTGCGAGTCCAAGCCAGAGATGCGCCAAGCCGAACTCCTGATCGAGCTTGAGCGCGAGATGGAGCTGATGGACCGCGCGATCGTACTCACCGGCGAAGATGAGCAGCCAGCCGATGCCGGCGTGCGCGATCATCGACAGCGGATCCAGCTCCGCGGCGCGACGCATCTCCCACTCCGCTTCCTCGAACCGTCCGCGCGCGACGAGGAGGTTGCTGTACCACTGATGCGCGAGCGAGTACGCCGGCTCGATGTCGATCGCGCGGCGAAAGGTGTCCTCCGCCGCGCGCCAGTCCCAGCGGAAGTACGTGTCGACGTAGCCGAGGGTGGCGTAGGGCGCAGCGATCGAGCCGTCGAGCACGATGGCGTGGCGCGCGGCGGAGTCGGCGAGTGGAAAGGCGAGCCTCGGCGGGAGATAGTCGTAGACGCCCATGACCGCATAGGTGTCGGCGAGGCCGACCCATGCGCGCGCGTTCTCGGGATCGCGCGTGACGACCTGCTCGAACAGCGGCACCGAGTCGCGCAGACTCTGCTCCGACCGGCGGTGCCACTGATAGCGCGCGCGCAGGTAGAGATCGTACGTGCCGGGATCCTTCGCCGCGCGCGCGACCGACGGCGGCACGGCGGCGCCGATGCCGCCGAGAGTGGAGGCGAGGCGCGACGCGATCGCGCCGGCGATCTCCGCCTGGATGGCGAAGATGTCGCTCGACGTGCGGTCGTACGACTCCGACCAAACCAGATATCCGCTGGACGCGTCGGTGAGCTGGGCGACGATGCGCAGCAGGTCGCCGTGGCGGCGCACGCTCCCCTCGACAAGCCAGGCGACGTTCAATCGCTCGGCGACCTCGCGTGCGTCGAGCCTGAGCTCGCGGCAGGCGAAGGCGGACGTGCGCGACGCGACGCGCAGTCCGGACGTGCGCGTGAGGAGGTACATCAACTCCTCGGACACGCCGTCGGCGAAGTAGGCGTTGGCGTCGGAGCCGCTCAGGTTGGTGAACGGCAGCACGGCGATCGAGTTGGCGGGCGGCGCGACGCTTGGGGCAGTCTGCGCGAGCGACGCAATCGAAGCGCTCGGCGTGCTCGGCGCGTGCGACGCGCTCGGCGCCGTGGCGACCAGCTCGACGGGCGGTACCGGCTCCGCCACGGACTCGGCGGCGACATCGCGCCGCGGCGCACGCTCGGGCGCACGCACGGGTGCGTCGCTGCGCCGCGACATGAGGACCGCGAGCTCCTCCACGGCGCGGTCCGGCTCGAGGCCGAGTACGTCGCGCAGTAGCGTGGTGTGCACGCGCGCGTGGCGGATGGCGCCGGCGCGATTGCCGGCCCGTTCCATCGCGCGCATCAGCTCGAGCGCCACGCGCGACTCGTCCGGGGCGAGCGCGGCGAGCCGCTGCCACCAGTCCACGGCGTCGGTCACGCGCTCGGCGTCGCGCGCTTCGATCGCGAGCGCCTCGATCGCTTTCGCTGCGGCCCGCGCATACTGCCGCCGCTCCGTCTCGATCCACTGGTCGAACTCCGCCGCGTCGGGCAGATAGAAGCCGTCGAGGAAGGGCCCGCAGTAGAGCTCCACGGCGCGCCGCCAGTCGCCCGCGTCGAACGCCGCCTCGAAGTCGGCGACGTCGCAGCCGAGCTGCTGGCGACCCAGACGGACGTCGTCGCCGGCGCCGGTGATCACTTCACCGCCGAGCGCCTGATTGATCCGGTAGATCGAGTCCGAGAGCAGCTTGCGCCCGCGCTCCGCGTCGGCATCGGGCCAGAGGATCGTCACGAGCTGGTCGCGACCGCGGTAGAGGCGTCGCGTCGTCGACAGGAGCGCGAGCAGCGCGAGCCGATGCCGCTGGGTCGCGCGCCCGGTGATGGGCCCCGAATCGGCGTCGATCACTGCGCCACCGAACAGCCTCAGACGGTTCACGGTCGTGCGGGCGACGAAGGGGCGAGCGGGAGGCGACAGCGTGGCGATGCGGTCCATCTAGACTGCGCGCTCCAGCCCACGAAAGCCGATGCACTGCGCCGCAGATGTTGGCGCTGCGCGTGCTCCGACCGATTCAACATGGAGAATCACGGACATGACGGTAAGGACCAGACTGCTGATCGCGATGGTGATCGCGCCCGTGTTGTGGGGGGTGGCCTGCCACGATGGGGACGGCCCGACCTCGCCCGATATTCCCCCCGAGGTCCAGGCGCTCAAGACGTCGCTCGCGCCCTACTCGAGCCTCGCCCTCGCGAAGAACGCCGGATACGCCGTCGCGCTCACCGACTGCATGTCGAATGGCGACGTGTTCGGCGTCTGGGCGCTCCACGTATGGACACACCGCGCGAACCCGAGCGGCCTGTTCGCGTCCTGGAACGCGCGTGCACTGCTGAACGCGCACCGATGGCATCACGGTTCACTACACCTTCAGCGCATTCAACCATGCAACGCTACGTGATCGAGCGCGATCTCCCGGGCATCGGCGACCTGTCGGCGGAGGCGCTGCGCCAGGCGTCGATGAGCTCCAACAAGGCGGTCCGCGACATTGGGCCGGGGATCCAGTGGATCCAGAGCCACGTCACCGACAACCGCCTGTACTGCGAGTATCTCGCGGCCAGCGAGCAGATCGTACGCGAGCACGCCGCGCGCGCTGGATTGCCCGCGAACCGCGTCAGCCGCGTGCGGCAGACGATCGATCCGATGACGGCGAACCCGCCGGCCCGGTAAGAGGGGAGACGCTCACGCATGTGGATGCACGATGCGACATCCGCCGGGCGCGCGAGCGCAGGCGCCGGGAGACGAGGCTCGTCGGGGGCGCGGTGGATGATCCTCGCCGTGATCGTCGGCGTGGCGGTCGGTCTGCTGCTCCCCGATCACCCCGGCGCCACCGGCTTCCGGGCGAGCGATCTGGCCGTGCTGTCGACGCTGTTCCTCCGGATGATCAAGTCGTTGATCGCGCCGCTCGTGTTCGCGACGCTCGTCGTCGGCATCGCGGGTCACAGCTCGCATTCCGGCGGGGTCGGTCTGCTTGCCGTGCGGTCGATCGTGTACTTCGAGGTGGTCACCACGATCGCGCTCGTCGTCGGCCTCGTGACGGGGAACGTCGTGCGCCCGGGTCACGGCGTGGCGATGGCAACGGTCGCCGCGCACACCACGACGGCGGCGGCCGTCCCACCGCCGTCGTTCGTCTCGCTGCTCGAGCACGTCGTCCCCGACAGCGTCGTCGACGCGATGGCGAGGAACGACGCGCTGCAGATCGTCGTCTTCGCGATCCTGTTTGCTATCGCGCTGACGCAAGTGCGCGGTGAAGCGCAGGCAGTGATGCTCTCGACGTGCGAGAGTCTGGCCGAAGTCATGTTCAAGTTCGCCGGCATCGTCGTGGGGTTCGCGCCGATCGGCGTCGGCGCGGCGATCGCCGTCACCGTGGGAAGGAACGGGCTCGGCGTCCTGCGCCCGCTCGGCGTCCTCGTCGGCACGCTGTACGGCGCGCTCGTCGTGTTCGTGCTGGTGGTGCTGCTGCCGATCGCCCTCGCGGCGCGCGTGCCACTGCGGCGGTTCGTGGCCGCGGTGCGCGAGCCATGGCTGCTCGCGTTCACCACCGCATCGTCGGAGGCCGCGCTGCCGCTGGCGCTGCGCAACATGCAGGCGTTCGGCGTCCCCCAGCGCGTCGCGGCGTTCGTGCTCCCGACGGGCTACGCCTTCAACATGGATGGCACGGCGCTCTACCTCTCGCTGGCGGTGCTGTTCATCGCGCAGGCGGCGGGGATCGATCTGCCGATCGGGCAGCAGCTGTTGATCCTCCTGACGTTGATGCTGACGAGCAAGGGCCTCGCCGCCATCCCGCGCACCTCGCTCGTCGTGGTGACGGGCGCGCTCACGCGGTTCGGCCTCCCGCTCGAGGGGATGGCGCTCATCCTCGCCGTGGACGCGTTCATGGACATGGGGCGCACGTCGATCAACGTCGTCGGCAACTGTCTCGCGGCGGTGGTGATGGCGCGGTGGGAGGGCTCGCTCGCCATTCCGGCTGACGCATCGTCGGCCGCGGCGCACGCGCCGACCCTCACGCGCGTGCGCGCGCTGCGCGTGGTGGAGGGTGCATGATCGTACAAACCGAGTCGGAAGCAGGAGCACGGACGATGAATCAGGACGTGGCCATCCGGCGGATGCGGCCCGGCGAAGAGGGACTGTATCGCGCGATGCGACTGCAGGCGCTGCATCGCAACCCGCGCGTGTTCGGGTCGACGTACGCCGAGTCGGTCGCGACGCCGGTGCTGCCGTTCGAGCGGTTCATCGCGGCGGACGACGAGGAGAACCCGATGTTCGGCGCGTTCACCCGCGGTGAGCTCGGCGGTACGTGCGGGCTGCACCGCGAGACGCGCGAGCGGTCCCGGCACCGCGCGGAGCTGGTGCACATGTACGTCGCCCCGTGGCTCCAGGGGCAGGGAGTTGGTGCGCAGCTCGTCGCGACCGCGGTCCAGTACGGGCTCGATCGCATCGGGCTGCGGCAGATTGTCCTCGGAGTGATCGCCGAGAACGAGCCGGCGGTGCGGCTCTACCGCCGGGCCGGATTCAGGGAGTATGGCCGGCTGGAACGCTACTTCTGCGGCGAGATGGGGTGCGCCGAGAAGCTGTTCATGGTCTACGAGCGAAGCTGAGCAGGAAGCCTCGCGACGGCGGTACGTCTCCCTGGCGTGCCGCCGTCGCGGGCCTCGCGCGGTGACCTGACGCACCGATCCACGTCTTTCAGTGGGGTAGCGTGGAGCTCGGCCGACGACGGGCCGACGACGCCGAGCCTCGCGAGAGGAGTGAGACCGGGTGGAACGCAAGATCGAAGCGGTGGACGTCCGGCAGGCGGTCGACGCGGTGCTGCGCATCGTCGAGCCGCAGCTGGTCGCGAAGCGATTGGACTCGGTGGCCGACATCCCGCCGGGCCTGCGATTCGCGGCCGATCCCGAGCGGCTGCGCGGGATCCTGCTCACGCTCGTCACCAACGCCATCCGGTTCACCGAGCCCGGCGGCCACGTGATGATCGACGTGGGCTACCCGGAGGGGCTGCCCGAGGACGTCGTGATGCTCCGCGTCGGCGACAGCGGCTGCGGCATCTCGGTCGAGCGTCAGCAGGAGATCTTCGAGCCAGCCGCCCCCGCGCGGCACCCGGCCGAGTCCGACGCGGGCGGCGTCGGGCCGGGCCTGGTGACGAGTCGCGCCTGGGCCCGCGCCATGGGCGGCGACCTGCGGGTGCGGAGCGATGTGGATCGCGGGTCGGTGTTCACGCTGAAGCTGCCGCGGGGGCACTGACGCGGGTTCGCGGGTTCGGCGTAAGTCGTGCTGAGCGGGTCTACGGGACCCGCGCCCCGACCTGGATCGGCACGGCAACGCGCTGTCCCGCCGGCGCGATCCAGACTTCGAGCGTCATCGTTCCCACTACATCCGGCACGTACAGGAAGTCCGCCGTCTGACCGGGCCCCATCTCGATCGTCGCGGTCTGGGCGCGGCGCAGGGCGGGTGGCAGGTCCGCACCATCGCGCGCGATCGGCAGCCAGCGCGCGATCGCCGAATCCCCGATGAGGCGGAAACGCAGTAGCTCGTCGCTGTGGATGCTGACGATGCGCAGCCGGTTGGTGTCGCCAACGGTCATGTGGATCGCTGGCGGCGTCGCTCTGCCGTTCACGAGCAGGAACGCGGGGCCGAACTTGTCGAACATCGGTACGCCGCCGCCACCGCCGACGACCACGTGATCGCGCGTCGTGTCGCGCGGCGCGTCGGTGATGACGATCGCCCCGTACATCCCCGAGCCGATCTGGCGAAGCTCGTTCAGGTGCGAGTGATACGGAAAGGTGCCGCTGCGCGGCGGAGTGAACTCGGCAGCGAACGAATCACCGGGGGCGATTGGCGGCATGATGTGCGCACCCATGCCGCTGAAGTTCGGCACGCCGTCGGGATAGCTCTCGATCTCCAGCCCGTGCCAGTGCACGCCGGTGTACTCGTCCATCGTGTTCTTCACGAGCAGACGCACCGGCTCTCCGCGCCGCAGCTCGAGCACGGGACCCGGGATGCGGATCGAATCACGCGCCGGCATCGAGTCGCCCTGCTGCAGCACGAAGCCGTACCCGGTCTGGAAGCCGTAGAGCGCGTTGGGCTTCTTCTGCGCGAGCAGCCGGATGGTGCGGCGCTCCGTCGGCATGGGCGTCGTATAGCCTACGGCCGGCGTCACGTGCAGGCCGATGACGAGGCCGTGCATGTCGTGGCCGCCGAGCGGTGCCTTGTGGGCTCCCATCGCCTCGCCGGCCTGGTGCACCACGTTGGCGTCGGGAGAACCGTGCAGCGTGACGGCTGAACCCACGTGCGACGCGAAGTGGCAGTGGAATACCCAGTTGCCCGGTGTGGTCGGGACCCACGCGATGTCGATCGTTCCTCCCTGCGGCACCGTGTTCATGTTCTGCAGCATCTGCAGCGCCGGCGCGATGGCGGTGTCCCCGCGTTCATCCCCACGCCGCTCGACGCGATAGTAGAAGCCGTGCAGATGGAGCGGATGCTCGATGGCCGCGGCGTTGATGAAGCGCCAGTGCACCGAGTCGCCCTGCGGCAGTGTGATCCTCTCGTTGTGCGGCCACGCCTTGCCGTTGAAGACCAGCGCGCTCTCGAACGCGCGATCGGGATAGCTGTGGAACCACTCCGTCACCATGAAGATCCGATCGCGAGGATTCGTCGGCGACGTACCGGCGGGATCCACGATGAACGCGGCCGAGAGCTGCGAGTCGAGCCAGTCGCGCTGGCGCCAATCGGTGAGGCCCTTGAGAACGCCCCAGTAGAAGAAGGTTCCCTCCTTCTCGAGGCGGAAGGTGAGCTCGCGCGTCGCACCGGCGGCGAGCTGCAGCGTGTCCTCGTTCGGCTTCATCGACTGACGAAAGCCGCTGAACATCAGCGCTGAGTCCGACCGATTGCGCAGCGACAGGTGCACCGTGGTGCCAGCGGCAGCGCGGAGCAGTGGACCGGGCACCTGCGGCGCCTTGCCACGCTCGGCGAGGGCGAGGATGCGCACCACGGGGTCGTCCGCGCCCTCGGGCTGGTACCCCGCCTCGACGACGTCGAGCTCCAGGGTGAGCGTGCCCTTCGCGAGACGTCCGGCCGGCACCCGGTTCTGGTTGACCGTGGCCAGTGTCGCGTTGGCGGCGGGGCGCGGCAGCGGGAGCCGCGGCGGGGGAGCCACCACGGCGTCCTGGAACAGCGGGACGGCCGCGACCAGCAAGGCATGCAGCGCGGAGGACATCATCGTCGATTGTCCGGGGGAGGGAGAGTCAATGGTGCCGATTCCCTGGCCAATGTCAATCGAAACTTTCAGGTGAGCGACACCGCGGCCTGTATGCAATGACAATGGAGAGCGATCCCCGGCGCGATTGACGACGTCGCGGGGCGCTCTAGATTCGCCCGCCTCATGCTGACTCTCTGCTGTCGCGCACTCGGCGTGAGCGTCGCCTGCCTGATCGCGACGCCCACGCCGCGCCTCGACGCGCAGTACGCCGTGAGCTCTCCCGACGGCCGCGTTGCGCTCAATGTCCACAACGACCGCGACGGGCTCACCTTCACGGTGACGAGCAGCAAGACGGTGCTCGTCGATCGTGGCGCACTCGGCATCGCGACGAACCGCAGCGACTTCGGCGCCGGATTGCGATTCGTTCGCCAGGCGCGAAGTGTCGTGAACGAGACGTATCGGCTTCCCGTCGGCAAGCGTTCGACGTACGTGAACCACGCCAACGAGCTGGACGTGGCGTTCCGGAAGGGCGAGCAGGAGCTGCACGTCGTGCTGCGCGCGTACGACGACGGCATCGCGTTCCGATATGTGCTCACTGGAACGGGCGACATCGAGATCTCCGGCGAGCACACGACCTTCCCGCTCGCGGGGACGAACGTCACGTACTGGGGGCAGGCGCACCCGAACAACTACGGCTACGAGACACCGCTCGGCCCCGTGACGGCCGATCGCATCTCGATGCCCGTGCTGGCGCAGCTCGTCGACCGCGGACACTTCGTGCTCGTGGCTCAGGCGGCGAGCTACGGCACGTACGTCATCCCGAACTTCAAGCGCACGGGCAACACGCTCGCCGTCAGCTTCCCGATCGATCAGAAGGAGCCCGTGCGGACGACGCTGCCCTTCGCGTCGCCCTGGCGGTTCATGATGATCTCGCCCGGAAGCGTCGGAAGGATCATCGAGTCGGTGATGGTGGAGAACCTGAACCCGCCGACCGAGCCGGCGCTGCGCGACGCCGCGTGGATCCGCCCGGGGCGAGCGAGCTGGGATTTCATCGCCGGCGACGGGAAGAAGCTCGGCACCTGGATTGACTTCGACGTCGAGATGGGGTGGGAGTGGCACGTCACCGACGCGGGCTGGCAGACCCGCACCCTCGACATGGCGGCGACGACCGCGTACGCGAAGGCGCGCAACGTCGCGATCATGGCGTGGGGCAAGGTCGCGAACCGCGATTTCCTCTACAAGCACGACCGTGCCGACGCGTGGATGGCCGACCTCGTGCGACTGGGCATTCGCGGTGCGAAGATCGACTTCTTCGATCAGATGGACAGCACCGCTACGGCGACCGACGACTACGAGGATACGCAGCAGCGGCTCCAGCTCCGCGACTTCCTCTCCGAGACGGCGGCGAAGTACCACCTCATGGTCGAGTACCACGGCGCGGCGATCCCGTCAGGCGAACGTCGGCGATGGCCGAACCTCGCGAGCGCCGAGGCGGTCTATGGGCTGGAGCGACGGAACCAGAACATGCAACACGACCTGACGATCCCGTATGTGCGCAACGTCATGGGGCCGGTGAGCTACACGCCGTTCCACCTCACACGGTCGGCGGGATCGATCGCGTACCAGCTCGGCCAGACGGTGATCTACGAGGCGGGAATCCAGATCTTCGCCGAGCGCTACGACCGGATCCTCGCGTTCCCGGGGGTCGAGTTTTTGAAGGCGGTGCCGTCGACCTGGGACGACACACGGTTCGTCGACGGCGTCCCGTCGAGCCACGCGATCTTTGCGCGGCGGAAGGGCGACGCGTGGTTCATCGGCGGGATCACGCGCGAGGGGCGCACCGCGAGCGTGGCTCTTTCGTTCCTCGACGACGGCGTGGCGTACGAAGCGGAGATCTACCGAGACGGCGCGGACAAGACGGCGCTCGTGATGGAGAAGAAGAACGTGAAGCGCGGCGACGTGCTGAGCGTGCCGATGCTCGCGGCGGGCGGGTTCGCGGTGCGAATATCCCCGAAGAGAAGCTGACGCCGCCCTGTCATTCCGAGCGGAGCCGCGAAGCGGCGGAGTCGAGGAATCGCACTCAACCCGGTAGAGGGCCCAGCTCATGCCACTCCGGATTGGTCGCCTCGATCAGCGCGATCTTCTTCGCCCGACTCCAGCGCTTGATCTGCTTCTCCCGTGCGATCGCATCGCGCGGGTTCGTTGCCGTCTCGACGTGGACCAGCCTATGGACGGCGTACCGACGCGTGAAGCCGAAGGCGATACCTGCACGGTGCTCGGACAAGCGACGCACGAGATCGCTCGTTACACCCGTGTAGAGAGTGCGCGAGCGGTTTGCGAGGATGTAGACGTAGTAGGTCCGGGCCATGGCCGATCATGGATCGACGACGTCCGGTAGGCGCAATCCTTCCGACGCGCGGGGGACCAAGGCCCTCTACCGGGAGGTGTGCGATTCCTCGACTCCGCCGCTTCGCGGCTCCGCTCGGAATGACAGGGCGGCCCGGCATCCGCCTTCCACTCGGAATGACACCAGACTTGTTGTCATTCCGAGCGAGCGAACCGAATCGAGTAATCGCTCACTCCGAAGGACACGAGCAGGCGTTATCGTCGCTCGATCGCTCCGCCCCCCAGCGCCACGTACAGCGCGACGAGATTCTCCACGTTCGCCCGGCGCAGCCGCAGCAACGCCTGCTCGGAAGCAAAGAGATTCCGCTCGGCGTCCAGCACCTCGATGTAGCTCACCACGCCCTCGAGGTACCGCGTACGCGCCAGCGCCGCGATCTGTCGCTGCGCCACCGTGCCGCGTTCCTGTGCCGCCACCTGATCGGCGAGATGCTGGCGTCCCGCCAGCGCGTTGGACACCTCCTGGAACGCGACCTGGATGGTGCGCTCGTAGTCGGCGACGGCGATCTGCCCCTGCGCGCGTGCCACGGCCGCGTTGCCGCGCAGCCGGCCCCAGTTGAAGATCGGCGTGACGAGCGACGGTCCGTAGTTCCACGTCAGCCCGTCGTTGCCGACGAGGGTGTTCAGCGCGTTCGATGCGAACCCGAGCACGCCGGTGAGCGAGATCGACGGAAAGAACGCCGCACGCGCCGCGCCGATGCTCGCCTCCGCCGAGCGGAGCCGCTCCTCCGCCGCCAGCACGTCCGGGCGCGCGAGCAGCAGCTCCGACGGGAGCCCCGCCGCGAGGGCGGTGGACGCCGTCTGCTGGGTGAGCGGAAGCGGGGCGGGGAGCGTGGCCGCGACCGGTCCTCCCACCAGCACGAGCAGTTGATTGTTCACCTGCACCTGCGTCAACCGCAGTCCCGCCAGCGCGGCCTCGGCCTGCGCGAGCAACGACTCGGCCTGGTGGAGGTCGAGCGCCGACGTGAGCCCGGCGCGCTGGCGTACCTGCGCGATGCGCACGCCCTCGCGACGCGACTGCACCGTCGTGTCGGCGAGCCGGATCTGCTCCGCCGTCTCGATCGACGCGAGATAGGTCGACGCGACGTCCTGGATCAGCGAGAGGCGGAACGCGCGCTGCGCCTGCACGGTGGCGAGGTAGTCCGCACGCGCCGACTCGGTGAGATCGCGCACGCGGCCCCAGAAGTCGAGCTCGAACTGCGACGCCGCGACGCTGATCGACGCGCGGTCCGTGGTGATGTCGCCGGCACCCTGAAAGCCGGACGCGTTGGCGCCCGCATGGCTGCGCGTCGCGCCCGCCGTCACGACCGGGGCGGGGAACCGCTCCGCGCCCTGGATGCGGTAGAACCCGCGCGCCTGCTCGATGCGCGCGACGGCGATGACGAGATCGCGGTTGTGCACGAGCGCCGCCTCGATCAGCGCATCGAGCCGAGGATCGGCGAAGAAGTCGCGCCAGCCTACTTCGACGGGGCGTGTGCCTGCGGTCGCACCAGCCGCGACGTCGTACGCAGGCGGCGTCGGCAGCGGAGGCCTGGCGTGCGGCGGGGCGAAGTGGCAGGCACTGAGACCGGCGAGCAGCAGCGTGAGGATCGCCCTCCGCTTATGCATGCGCGACCTCGTGCCCGCGATCGTGCCCGTGATGCTGCGCGATCTCCTCCGGCGTCGGCGGCCGCTTCTTGCTCACCCACCGCCGTATCGCCAGATAGAACAGCGGGATGAAGAAGATCCCGAACGTCGTCGCCGTGAGCATGCCGCCCGCGACGCCCGTTCCCACCGCGATGCGGCTCGCCGCGCCGGCGCCCCGTGCGAGGAGCAGCGGCACCATGCCGAGCACGAATGCGAGCGACGTCATGATGATCGGCCGCAGGCGGAGCTTCACCGCGCTGAGCGTCGCGTCCACCGTGCCCTTGCCGTGCCCCTCCTCCTCGATCGCGAACTCGACGATGAGGATCGCGTTCTTCGCCGCGAGCCCGATGATCGTCACCAGGCCGACGTTGAAGTACACGTCCGCCGAGAGCCCGCGCAGCATCGTGAACAGGATGGAGCCGAGCACGCCGAGCGGCACGACGAGCAGCACCGACAGCGGCACGGCCCAGCTCTCGTACAGCGCGGCGAGCAGCAGGAACACCACGACCAGCGACACGCCCATGAGCGAGACGATCTGTCCGGACGACTGCTGCTCCTCGAACGACAGGCCGGTCCAGTCGAAGCCGAAGCCGTCCGGCAGATCGCGGGCGAGCCGCTCCATCTCGGCCATTGCCTCCCCGGTCGAGCGGCCCGGCGCCGCCGTGCCGGAGATGTTCATCGACGGGTAGCCGTTGTAGCGCTGGATCTGCGGCGGTCCCGCCGTCCATGTCACGGTGGTGAACGCGCCGAACGGCACCATCTCGCCCTTCGCGTTCCGCACCTTGAGATCGAGGACGTCCTGCGGCGTCATGCGGAAGGGCGCGTCGGCGGCGAGCAGCACGCGCAGGATGCGTCCGCCGCGGCTGAAGTCGTTGGCGTACGCGCTGCCGAACGAGATCGCCAGCGTGGCGTTGACGCTGGCGATCGAGAGGCCGAGCGCGCGCGCCTTGATCCGGTCGATCAGCACGCGAAGCTGCGGCGCATCCTCCTGGCCCTCGGGCCGCACACCGATGAGGATGGGACTCTGACTCGCCGCGCCGAGCAGCTGGTTGCGCGCCGCGCGGAGCTCGTCGAGCGTGTGGCCGGCGCGGTCCTCGAGCACGAAGTTGAATCCGCTCGCCACGCCGAGGCCCTGGATCGCCGGCGGATTGAGGGTGAACACCATCGCTTCCTTGATTCCCATCAGCGCGCCGAGCGCCCGATTGACGAGCGACGTCGCGTTGTGGTCCTTGCCGGACCGCTCGTCCCACGGCTTGAGGCGCA
>JBJMNN010000067.1:0-4659 GCA_045804245.1 Gemmatimonadaceae bacterium
ATCAGGGGCGAGACTCGGGCGCCGCGTCGAGCCGGAACGTCCGCTTCAACCCCTGCTCGAAGATCCCTTCCGGGAGGAACCGCTGCAGCAGCGCGACTGTCCTCGCCTGCCGGCCGATGACGTAGCGCAGGCGGGGACGCCGGCTGCCGACGATATCCAGCACGCTCCGCGCGACCAGCCCGGCATCGGGCCCTCGCTCCTCCTGCTCGACGATCGTCTCGAGGGCGCGCGCGCGTGGTGCGTCGTACTCGGCGATGCGCTCGGCCGTCTGCTGCCGGTGCGCCTTCATCGTCGTGTTGAGGAACCCCACCTCCACCTGCGAGACGTGGATGCCGAACGGCTGCACCTCTATCCGGAGCGACGCAGTGAACCCCTCGACGGCAAACTTGCTCGCCGAGTACATGCCCATGAATGGAGTCGGCGCGAGCCCGGCCAGCGAGCTGATATTGACGATGCGCCCGCTCCGCTGCTGACGCATCCGGGGCAGGACCGCCTTCACCATGCGCACGACACCGAAGAAGTTGGTGTCGAGCTGTGCCCGCGCCTCGTGGAGCGACGTCTCTTCGAGCGCGCCCGCCAGCTCGTAGCCCGCGTTGTTGACGAGGACGTCCAGCCGGCCGGCGCGCTCGAGCACCGCCTCCACACACTCGCGCACGGAATCGTCCGAGCACACGTCGAGCTCCAGCAGATCGAACCCGGGGCTCGGTTGCGTCTGCGCAGGCCGGCGGCTCGTGCCGAACACCGTGTACCCTCGTTGCGACAGCAGCGTGGCGATCGCCCGGCCATTTCCGGACGAGGCACCGGTCACGAGGACAACCCTCGGATGGGACATCCTTCACCTCGACGCGGAGAGGGATGTCGTGAACATGCCACCTTCCCGGGAGCAGCGCGAGCGAACCGGCAGCCGGTCGCCTGGGCAACTCGCCGCCAACCTCGACCGTGACGCCGCACGCGCGAACCGCCTCTTCTTGCCGCCGCATCCGGGTCGACATATGGTCTGAGCGGCACGAACGACGTCGATCGCGTCACACGCGTTCTGCCCACGACCTCCAATGGAGGGGGCGATGAACAAGACAATCGGTGAAGTGTGGCTGCGGCGTCGGATACTCGTGACGTCCGCGTTTTTGGCGTTGGTAAGCACGGCATGCATGGACGACGTCGTGCGAACGGGTCCGACCAGCACCTACCTCAACGTCAGGGTCACGGCGTCGGGCGGTGATCTCGACCTGAACGGATACTCGGTCTTCGTCGATGAGCAACGACGATCGATCGTCAACGGCGACATCCAGTCCTTCATCGTGTCGACCGGCTCCCACGTGGTGGGCCTCACCGACGTCGCCTCGAACTGCTCCGTTGTCGGCGAGAATCCACGTTCGGTGAGCGTGGAGCCCGCCTCGATTGCCCAGGTGGTCTTCGAGGTTGCCTGCGCGCAGACTGGCGTCGCGATCACTACACGAACGACGGGTGTGGACATCCCCGACATGTACGGGGTCTCGGTGAACGATCAGTCTGTGCCGAACATGTCGTCGAATGGCAACTACTCCGTCAGTCGCCTGCCGGCGGGTCCCAATACGTTGACGCTCCTGGTGCCCGACAACTGCACGGTCTCCGGAGGCGCTCGTCTCGTCGTCGACGTGATCTCGAAGTCGGTGATATCGGTCAGGTTCGACGTCACGTGCGCGCCGGTGGCGCGACTCGAGAAGATCGCCTACGCCGCGGACGTCGTCGGGAATCGGCAGGGCGAACGGTCGATCGACCTGGTGAAGCTCGACGGCGCCGGCGCGATCACACTTCAGACAGGAGACGCTCCGTCATGGTCTCCCGACGGGAAGAAACTGGTCTTCTCGGCGGCGCTGTGCGACTACTACTACTACTACTACTACAACAATTCGTGCGTGGGCGGCCTGCTGTTGCTCGACCCCGAGCTCGGGAACGTCAGTACGCCCGCCGCAAGTCTGTCAGGCCTCAACCCATCGTGGGCGCCGACCGGTGACAGGATCGTGTTCGAGATCGGCGGGTCGAACGGCGCGGAGCTTCGCGTCCTCCACCTGTCCTCCGGCACCGCCGTGCCACTCCCCATCTCGGGTCCGCGATCGAAGGAGCAGCCCTCGTGGTCGCCCGACGGACGGCAAATCGTCTTCGTGTGCAAGTGGGACGCGAACATCGATCTCTGCATCGTGAACAGCGACGGCAGCGGATTGGCGCGACTGACCAACGATCCGCTGCTCAAACGACACCCGGCGTGGAGTCCGGATGGGCGCACGATCGCCTTCACCCGATATCCCGTCGATCGCACTGACCCCGCGGCAGCCGAGATAATCCTGTTCGATCTGGCCAGCCGCCAGGTCACGACCCTCACCAACGGCCTGGAGCCGGCGTGGTCGCCCGATGGAACACGATTGGTGTTCGCTGGCGCCGACGGCCTGTTCCTCATCCGAGCCGACGGGACGAATCGAACGCGCCTGACCACAGGACCGCATCATGTACCCGCCTGGAGGCCGTAGCGCATCGCTCGCGACGGTGGTCGTCGCGGTCGTCTGCGGGTGTGCAGCCGAAGGTCCGCTCGAGCCGGCGTGCGTCGCACCCATCGTGACGCGCGCCGCCGCGACGACGAATACGACGAACGTGCTGCGTGCCTTCGTGACGGCCGACGTGCATGGCGCCGACAGCGTCGTCGTTCGGTACGGCATTGGAGCGGTGCGGGACAGTGCCACACCCTCGCTCTCGCCGACTGGTGATTCGGTCGCCGCCACCGTTCTGGGCCTCGAGCCGTCGCGAACGTACGGCGCGCAGCTCGTCTCGTTCAACGCTTGCGGCGCGACGACGAGCGAGGTCCTCACCTTCACGACCGCGGTGCTGCCCGCCGATCTTCCCGCGTACACCGCCGAACGCATCGATCCATCGCCGGGCTACGTCGTCTTCGGCGCTGGCAGCTACGGCCTCGTCATCGACAACGCCGGCCGCGTCGTCTGGTACCATCGCTTCCCCGACGGGCCGGGACTCGACTTCCAGGCGCAGCCGAACGGCCGCTACACCGCGCGACCACCGGCGCCGGCGGGCGTGGTCGGCGCGTGGATGGAGATCGCGCCCAGCGGCGAGCTCACACGCACGCTGCGCTGCGCGCGCGACCTGCAGCCACGCCCGCACGACATGATCGCCCAGCCCGACGGCTCGTACTGGCTGCTCTGCGACGAGGTGCGAACGGTCGACCTGTCAGCACAGGGCGCGTCGAGCACCGCACGCGTGCTCGGCGCGAGCGTGCAGCATCGGAGCGCGTCGGGCGACCTGCTGTTCGACTGGAGCGCGTTCGATCACCAGGCGGTCGAGCTGAACGTGCTCGACGCCGCGGACCGCAACGCCGCCACCGTCAACTGGACGCACGCCAACGGGCTCGATCTCGACGCGGACGGCAACCTCGTCGTCTCGTTCCGCAACCTCAGCGAGGTGGTGAAGATCGACACGCGCACGGGCGCTGTCGTGTGGCGCCTCGGCGGTGCGCACGACCAGTTCACCTACGAGAATGTCGTCGAGCCATCACCGTTCGTGCACCAGCACGGTGTCCGCGCCCTCGCCGGCGGACAACTTCTGCTGCTGGACAACCTCGGTCAGCCGTTCGGAAGTCGCGCCGAGCGTTACGTGCTCGACGAGGCCCGTCACTCGGCGCGGCTGAGTACCGCCTACACTTCCGCCGCCGGCCTCCTAGCGCAGATAGGAGGCAGCACGCAGGCGCTCGGCGGAGGACACACACTCGTGTCGTACGGGAGCGGTGCCGGTGTGGAGGAGTACGATGCGGCGGGGAAAGTCGTCTGGCGATTGACCGGGAGCCCCGGCTATGTGTTCCGCGCGCAGCGGATCCGGTCGTTGTATCGGCCCGGGGACGGTGATCCGCGGTAGGCGTGCGGCCGGCCTGCTCAGCGCACCACGACCTGGTTCATCCACGCATCCGCGCGGTAGTCCATCACCATGATCGTCGACCGCGTCAGATCGCGCGACACGGAGCCGCCGAAGACCGGCCGGCCGATCGTGCCGAGCGGCGTGATCGCTCCGGGACCATCGAGCCCGAACAGCGACCACGAATCCTGGGTCGTCGCCACGGCGAATACCGCCTGGTGCGCCGCGGCCGCCACCACGCGCGCGTCCTCGGCGAAGTGCGTCGCCCAGATAGCGGACTTGCCGTCGTCGAGCGTGAGCACCGCGGCGGCGGCCGTGTCGCCGGTCGCTCGGCCGAAGCCCATGTAGAAGACGCGGTGCGCTGAGGGGTCCGACGAGAGCTGCCGGATGGCGGCGAACCACGCGGGAGGCGTGTACTCGCGCCGTCGCCCTCCCTCGGCGACGACGACGCGGTCGCGAGTCACGGGGATCCACGCCCAGCCGCGGGACAGCGCGGCGAAGTCGGCGACCAGCGAGTCGGAGAGCTCGAGTGCGTTGCGCTGCGCGCCGGTTCGCACGTCCACCTCGGCGAGACGGAGTCCGCGCGACGTGAGCACCGCCGTCGCGACGTGCTGCGAGTCGGACCACGCCACGCGCTTGATGTCGCCCGTCGCGGGAAGCGGCGTCTCCGCGCCTCCCTCGAACGGCATGGTCGACCATCGTGTCTCGCTGTGGCTGCCCCCTGTCGGCACCACTCGGCGCACGAGCAGGCGCGAGCCGTCGGGAGAG
>JBJMNN010000068.1:0-14203 GCA_045804245.1 Gemmatimonadaceae bacterium
CATCGATGAACCCCGCCGCCTCCCGCCCCGCGTCGAGCACCGTCCAGCGCAGCGAGAGCCAGCGGTCGCGCACGCGCTGCAGCGGACCGCGAAATGTGTAGTACACGGTGTCGACGGCGATCGTGTCGCCCTTCTGCCCGCGGTACACCTCGACGCGTGGCTCGATCGGCCGCCACGCGCCGTCGACGCGATGCCGCGTCGGATGCCGGTCGTCGTCGACCTCCTCGACGTAGAAGTCCATCACGTCCGCGCCGGTGTTCGTGAACGTCCACGCCACGTCGCGATTGAAGCCGAGCACGATCGCCGGAAGGCCGGGGATCGTCGCGCCGTACACGTCGAGCTTCCCCGGCACCACGAGGTGCGCCTCGTACCAGATCGACGGAAGCGTCAGGTCGAGGTGTGGATCACCGGCGAGCAACGCGTGGCCCGTCGCGCTGCGGGCCGGCATCACCGCCCAGTTGTTGCTCGCCTTCCATGGCGCGTCCTCGTCACCGGCGCGCGCCAGCTGTCGCGACGGAAGCCACGCGTCGGTGGCCGCACCGAGCAGCATGCTCACGCTGTCGGGTGCTCCGGGCGGCGGCAGCGGCGACGTGTCGAAGCGTGGCGCGCTCTGACCGTTCGGCTGGATCGGCTCGACGATCGGCGAGTCGTCGGGGAAGAGCGCGGCTGCCGCGGCGACGCCGACCTTCGCCGCGGCGCTGGTGCGATTGCGCTCGTTCGCGATGTTCGCGAGCGTCCACCCCATGCGGTTCTGCAGCAGGTAGCTGTCGACCGGCTCCCATTTCGGCGGCCGCTTCCCGAGCAGCCGGAACTCGAGCGGAAGCTCGGCGACGGGCATCGCGGCGAGGTACGCGTTCACGCCATCGGCATACGCGCGCGCGATGCGCACGGTGAGGCTCGTGTCCCCGAGTCGCGCCGGCAGTGCTTCGGCGGCGCGCGGCAGCCCGAGATGGCGCATGTCGCGGTCGAGCGCCAGCGCCTGCGCGCCGCCGATCTCGGTGAGTCGTCCGCTCGCCGCGAGCGTCTGCACGTAGAGCTGGAACAGCCGGTCGCGTGCGACGACGTAGCCGAGCGCGCGGTACGCATCGTCTTCGTTCGTGGCGAAGATGTGTGGGACGGCGCGCTCGTCGTACACGACCTCCACGGGAGCGGTGAGCCCCGCGACCCGCGCGTCGGGTGCCGCGGGAGACGCCGCCGCGCGCGCGAGCGACCACACGCCGTGCGCCGGCTCGAGAAACGCACCGAGCGCGGGCGCGGGACCGATCGGTCGCGCGCCGATGAGGAGCCCCGCGCCGAGCACGAGCACCGCGCCGAGCAGTCGAAGGGCGCGCACGTCAGCGGCTCGTCGAGCCCGCGGCGGACGCGGCCGTGCAGCACCGGCCGCGCGTCGCGGAGTTTCTGTCCCGCCCGGCACGTCGGATGCTACCGGAGGAGTCGGACCTCTTCATCGGAGACAGTATGCGAGACGTGAAGCTCGTGATGGCGCGCCACTCCGCGTTGGTGCTGGCTCTGAGCGCGACGCTCTCGGCCTGCAGCCGCTCGGAGAACTCTACCACGGACTCGGCCGCTGGCAACGTCGGCGCCGCGGCGACGAGGATCGATACGGGGATGAACAACGCGGCGACGCCCGTCGCGGGCGGAACGGCGCAGATCACGCCGACCGACGCGAAGAGCGTCGAGCACGCGACGGAGTACAAGCTCACCGAGCAGAACTTCCGTCAGTTCATCGCCGCGAGCGACAGCCTCGTCGTGCTGCGGCGCCGCGATCCGGCGGTGCGCGCGATGTTCGACAAGGAAGTGAGCGACGCCGGCGTCAACACCCAGGTCCGCACGATGAACGCGGGGCGCAAGCGGCTCGAAGACAATCCGGCGATCGCCAACGTCATCCAGTCCACCGGCATGTCGCCGAAGGACTACTTCGTCGCGTCGATCGCCGTCGCACAGGCCGAGCGATTCATTGGGAACCCGAAGGCAGCGCCGCCGACACCGACGCTGCCGGAGAACGCGCAGTTCCTGCAGAAGCACCAGGCCGAGCTCAACGAGCTCCGCGCGCTCGAGCGCGGCGCGACGCCGGTCGCGGCATCGGCCGGCACGAACGCACCGCCGCCCCCCGCCACGAGCACGCCCAAGCAGTAGGGAGCAGGGCGCATGTGAGGAGGGTGTCCGTCACCGTTCGGTGACGGACACCCTCGTGATTCGAAACCGGTCAGGGGTCGGTGATCGTATCGGCGCCGACACCGCCCTTCAGCACCACGACGTGCCGACCGGTGGCGGTGAACCGGAGCGCGCGACCGCCATTCACCTCCGCACTCAGGCGCATCCGACCGGGGGTCAGCAGGCGGATGTGAACGTCGGCGTCGGAGACGTCGGCCGTGATCGCGGGCAACGACGACAGCCGCAGCGTGTCGGTGAGCGGTGCGGGTTCGGCGTTGCCGACGCCGATGCGCGCCGCGCCCGTCGAGTAGACGATGACCTGCACGGAGTCGCTCGTGACCCGCTCGAGTCCGGCGTTGGTGATCCGGACGATCACGGCGCCATGCTGACCGTCTGCGGGTTGTCTCTGGTGAGAGGACATCCATGCGCCGCTGGCGACGGCGATCGCGCCCGTAAGCAACGCGGTGCGAAGCACGCGCGCGGGACGTTCGTATCGGTTCATTTCACTTCCTGTTGAGGTGAGGCCTCCACGGCGAGCCCAGCGGTCCGGTGTGAACCGGCCGCCGCGCCAGAGGCGGACCTGCTCAAAGCATCGAACGGACCAACAGCGCCAGACGGCCTCGACGGGAAGAGATCGCTGCGGCTGCCGGCGACTCGGTTGTCGGAGACGTTTTGAAATACGAAGATCGACTCCGAGGCGAACGAGACCGGTGCGCCCTCGGGCACCAGCTCCGCCCACGGCAGGTCTCGCCGGAACCGCTGGACGCTGGCCAGGGACTGAAGGTGTCTCGGGTTCACCACGACGAAAACCCGGCCGAGACCGGCCGAACGGTCCTGCGTCATCGGCCGCCCGCCCTTTCTGACCAGATAGTAGTCGAGCGAGGGACCGGACGGGGCCTGAACGGCGATCCGGTCGCCGGGTCTGAGGTTCGCGAGCAGATAGTCCGCGATCTGCGGCGCGTCGACGAGCGTGCCCGTCTCCGGTGCGCGGAACACGGTGCGTGCGAGCGCGGTGTGCGCGGCCAGCGAGATCACGACCGCGCACGCCAGCACGTTCATCGCCAGCCGCTGGTCGCGCGCGCGCGCTAGCAGCGCGAGGACGACCCGCGTGCCGCTGGCGACGTACATGCAGGCGAGCGGCACGACGAACAGCAGCACGCGGCCCGGCGGCGGACGACGCATGACGATGATGAGCGCCGCGCTCCAGAGAAGGGTGACGACTGCGAGCGACCGGCGGCGAATCTGGGCGGGAGCTGGCGCGACGACGCCGGCTACGGCGAGCGGCACCAGCGCCGCGAGCAGCAGTCGAGGGAGGCCGAGTGCGTTGGTGGCCAGCAGGTCACTGGCGAACAGGGGCAACGCGTCGACGAACTGCGCCGGCGAGAGCGGTGTGACGTATTTGTTCGTGACGAGCGCCGCGAGCCCCGCGTGCACGACGACGGGCAGATTGGCCATCACGGTGAGGACGGCAGCCAGCGCGACCGCCGCTGCCATCCGGGGAACGAGCGAGTGGGCCGCTCCGGTGCCACCGCGCCGCGCCGCCTCCGCGAGCGTCCACAGCATCGCGGCGCCGGCCGGATAAAGCATGACCGGCACGGTGTACATCCCGAGCGCGGTCACGACGGCGATGATCAGCCACGGCCACCACGAGTCGCGCTCGATCGCCGCGTCGCCAAGCATCAGAAGCACGAGAAAGGCGAGGACGATGATCGAGTAGCCGCGCGCGTTCGTCGAATACAGCACCAGCGCCGGCCACACCGCGGCCAGTGCCATGGCGAGCAGGCTGGTGCTCCGGTCCGTGAACCGGCGCGCAAGCAGGTACACCGCCAGCACGATCAGCATCCCCGCCACGAATGCCGGCAGGCGAATCGCCGGTGGTGAGTTTGCCCAGCAGCCGGGTCGTCAGCCACACGAGCAACGTGTGGAAGAGATGGTTGTTCGGATCCTTGTACTCGCTCAGCGCCCTCGCCAGCGGCTGCGACGCGTACCCGAGGTAGGTGTAGGCCTCGTCGTGGCGCATCGGCTGGCGGATGTGATACAGCCGCAAGACAAACGCGGCCGCGACCACGCCGATTCCGATGACCCGCTCTCGTCTGGTCGCCTCGGCCCAGTCCGCCGCAAACGATGTCTCGGTCTTCATATGCGTGGGTGACGAGCCATCCTCGCGATCGATTCCTGTCCTCGTCAACCCGAGCGCGAACTCGGCAGCCGCATCCGCCCTATCTTTCGACCCATGCCTCCAGCCATTCTTTTCGACCTCGACGGCACGCTCATCGACTCGATCGAGCTCATCCTCGGTGCCGCGCGCCACGCCTTCGACGGCTTCACCGGCCGAGCGCCGACGGACGAGGAGTGGCGCGCCGGCATCGGGCGGCCGCTCAATACCATGCTGCGTGAGTTCGCTTCGGACGACACCGAAGTGGCCCGGCTGTTCGGGCGATACCGCGAGTATCAGCTCGCCCACCACGACCGGCTCGTCCGCGTCTACGAAGGCGTGGTGGACGTCGTGCAGTGGCTCGCCGCCGAGGGCCATCCAATGGCCCTCGTCACCAGTAAATCGGACTGGATGGCCGAGAAGGCGCTGGTGCTCGTGGGGCTCGACCAGCTCATCCCGACCATCGTCGGCGCCGAGAGCTGCGTGAACCACAAGCCGCACCGCGAGCCGGTCGATCGCGCCCTCGCGCTCCTCGGGGTCGCGCCGGCGAACGCCCTGTTCGTCGGGGACTCCCCGCACGACGTCGAATCCGGCCGCGCCGCGGGGGTGATGACCATCGGCGTGACGTGGGGGGCGTTCACCCGGGAGGAGCTGGAGCGCTCGGGCGCCGATCTCGTGATCGACCGGGTGGAGGACCTCCGGAGCGTCGTGGCTCGCTTCCCCACCCGAACAGGTTGATGTTCAAACCTTTCGGTTCGTCTGGGTATCCCATCCTGTGCATAGCGGGAGACCAGACGACCGATGACTGCCGTGGCCTTGTTTGAACAGATGACGGCTCCGACGCCAACATCGTACGTAGCCGATCCAGACGTGGCGCTCGCGGCCGCGGGGGACCGGCGCGCCTTCGAGCGACTGTACCGGCAGCACGTCACCCGAGTCTTCTCTCTCTGTGCCCGCATGGTGACCGATCGAACCCATGCGGAGGAATTGACCCAGGACGTGTTCGTGCGGGCGTGGGAGAAGCTGCACCTCTTTCGCGGCGAGAGCGCGTTCAGCACCTGGCTCCACCGGATGACGGTGAACGTGGTGCTGAACGCGAGGAAGTCCGAGGGGCGGAACCGGTCGCGCTTCGGAGACGATGACGAGGGAGACGGCGTGGAGATGCTGCCCTCTCGGCCGCTGGCGCCGGGAGACCGGATGGACCTCGAGGCGGCGATCGCGAAGCTGCCGCCCGGCGCACGACGCGTCTTCACGCTGCACGACGTGGAAGGCTACAAGCACGAAGAGATCGCCGAGATGCTCGGCGTGACGTCCGGAGCCACGAAGGCGCAGCTTCACCGCGCGCGGCTCCTCTTGCGGGAGGCACTGAACCGATGAGCGTCTACATGCCACTGGATTGCGACGGGTTCTCGTCGGCACTCGCGGACTACCTCGAGGGGGATGCCTCCGACGCGGTTCGCGCGGCCGTGGAGGCGCACGCCGAGGAATGCGCGGCGTGCGCCGCACTGCTGGCGGATCTGCGGGCCATCCCGATGCAGGCGGCGGCGCTTCCGACGCTCGCTCCGTCGCGGGACCTGTGGAGCGGGATCGCCGAGCGCATCGATGCGCCCGTCCTGCCGCTGGAACGGCCGGCGGCGCGGACGATCGTACCGGCGCGCCGCTCATGGGCGCGGCCGGCGATTGCCGCCGCGGCGCTCGTCATCGTGACGGCGGGCATCACGCACTACATGACGCGCACGATCTACCTAGCGCCGCGCACGACGGCCGCGACGTCGACGACGCCGCCGATCGCTGAAGCACCTGGCCTCAACGCGAACGCCGGACCGCAGGTGGCCGTCGTCACACCGCCTGTCCCGCCGTCGAGCGGCAACGGCCCCGGAACGACGCTGGGCCAGCCCAACGCACAGCGCAGCGGCGAGCGCACACCCGTCACGGTCGCCTCGGACCGCGTGCCATCCGGCCGCGCCGGATCGAGCAGCACGCGACTGGTGAGCGCCAACAGCGTCATGAGCGAGACCGAACCTCTATACGACCGCGAGATCGCGAAGCTCCGTACGATCGTGAAGTCGCGCCGCTCGGCGCTCGATCCAAAGACGATCGCCGTGCTCGAGCAGAGCATCGCCGTGATCGACTCGGCGATCGCGCAGAGCCGGTCGGCGCTGGCGAAGGATCCCGCGAGCGGTTTCCTGGCCAACCAACTCAATCATTCGCTCGAGAAGAAAGTCGAGCTGCTGCGGACGGCGGCGATGCTGCCCGCGCGGACCTAGAGGATATCCAACCCATGTCTCGCCACATTGTTCTACTGCTGGCCGCGCTGGCGCTCGCGGCCCCCGCGCCAGGCTCGGCGCAATCCCCCGCCGAGCGCGACCGCGAGCGCCAGCAGGAGCGCATCGACCGCGACCGGGAGCGCGAGCGTGAGCGTCGCGACCGAGAGCGCGAGCAGGCGCAGGAACGAGCCGAGCGCGCACGCGAGCAGGCCGAGGAGCGCGTCGAGCGCGATCGTGAGCGCGAGGCGGAGCGGCGGGAGCGCGAGAACGCGGATGCGCTCGACACCACGGTGACGTTCGACGCGCGTGGCACGGTGAACGTGAGCTGCCCCGGCGGCGACGTCGTGATCACGGGCTCCGACCGCAACCAGATCGTCGTGAAGGCGCGTACCGAGCGTGGCGCGATCCGCTTCGTGAGCAGCGGCGCCAACGCCACGCTCGAGCCGGCGGCGAGCCGCGGGTGCAACGATGCGCACTTCGAGCTGTCGGTGCCCGCGGGAGTACATCTCGTCTCCAACACCTGGAGCGGTGCACTGCGCGTGAGCGGCGTGAAGGGCGAGATCGATGCGCATGCGCAGAGCGGCGAAGTGGATGTGCGCGACGCTGGAGACGACATCGAGGTCGAGACGTTGTCGGGAGACGTGACGATTCAGGGCGCGCGAGGCGCCGTCAACGTGCACACCGTGTCGGGCGACATCTCGCTCACCGGAGCGCGCGGCACCGTGGAGCTGGAGACCGTGAGTGGCGACATGGAGCTGCGCGACGTCGTCTCGAGTCAGGTGCGCACGAACAGCACGAGCGGCGATCTCACCTTTGCCGGCGCCATCGTCGATGCAGGGCGGTACCAGTTCGAGACCCACTCCGGTGAGCTCCGGCTCGAGCTGCCGCCGAACGTCGGCGCGCAGCTCAGCCTCTCCACCTTCAGCGGCGAGATCGACAGCGCCTTCCCGATCACGCTCAAGGCCGGGGAGCACGGCATCGGCTCCTCGCAGGCCAAGAAGCTCACCTTCTCGCTCGGACAGGGCTCGGCACGTATCATCGCGGAAACGTTCAGTGGCGACGTGACCCTCACCTCGGCCGGACGGCGTCCATGACCGCCCGACTCATACCTGGAGATCGACCGATGGCACTTCGCTCGCCGGCGGCAGTCGCCGCCCTCGTGCTGGCCCTCGCGCCCGCGGTGCTCGGCGCGCAGGGACGCCAGTCGGAGCGCGCGTTCACGCTCAACGAGCGCGTCCCCTCCGGTCAGTGGCTGCGAGTGCGCAACGTGATCGGCGAGGTGCACGTGCGTCCCTCGACGAGCGACCGCGTCGAGATCGTCGCCACCAAGAGCTGGCGGCGCGGCGATCCGAAGGACGTGCGCATCGAGAGCCGGAAGTCCCCCGACGGCAGCATCCTTATCTGCGCCTTCTGGACGGAGAACGCGACCTGCGACGAGCACGGCTACCGCTCCCGGCACGACGACCGCGGGAACCGGAACAACGACGTCGCTGTGGACTTCGAGGTTCGCCTTCCGAAGGGCGTGCACGTCGGCGCCTGGTCGGTGAACGGTGAGGTGAGCGTCGACGGCGCGACGGGCGAGGTGGAAGCCGGCTCGGTGAACGGCAGCGTGGACGCGACGAGCAGCGGCGGCCCTGTGCAGGCGAGCAGCGTGAACGGCACCGTGCACGCGCGCATGGGTCGCGTCGGCAACGACGAGGACCTCGACTTCTCAAGCGTGAACGGGAACGTGATCGCCGAGTTCGGAGAGGACATCGACGCCCAGATCGAGCTGAGCACCGTGAACGGCCGCTTCCAGACCGACTGGCCCGTGACGATCACCGGCCGCGTCGACCCACGGCATCTCCGCGCCACGATCGGCAAGGGCGGTCGGCGGATCCGGTTGTCGACGGTGAATGGGAATGTGGAGCTGAGAAAGCGATAGTCGGGGGCACGTCGTAATCGGTTGACGGTTCTCAGTTTTCGGCCGGCCTCGAGGAGCTCCTGCGTCCCGAGGCCGGCTGATTACCGATCACCGACAACCGACAACTCCTCCGTTTCTCCATGGCTCACCGCGCTCCCCAAGGGGTATATTTCTACACCTTCAAAGGAGCTCTCTCCAACATGGGCGTCTCGCTACCCGGGACCCTCGTTCGCAGCGGCCAGGAGCGTGCGACGCTCGTTCGGCGCACGTACGGCCTCGTCTTCATCAGCGTCATCGTCACCGCGCTCGGCGTCGCCTTCGGGTTCACGCAGCCGGCGCTCATGCAGGCCGTCCAACAGCATCCGATCATCACCATGCTGGCGATGTTCGCGCCGCTGGTCATGGCGATGCGGGCGCAACGCAGCTTCCCACGAAACATCGCCCTCACGCTCGTCTTCACGTTCATCGAGGGGATCTGGATCGCGCCGTTTCTGGCCATGGCCGAGCGCAGCAACCCGGGAATCGTCGGCCAGGCGGGGCTGCTCACGCTGTCCACCTTCGGCGTGCTGTCGCTCTACGCCGTGATGAGCAAGCGCGACTTCAGCGCGTGGGGCAGCTTCTTCATCGTCGGACTGTGGGTGCTGATCGCCACGTCGCTGATCAACATCTTCGTCGGCAGCGCGCTGGCGTCGCTCTGGATCGCCGCCGGGACGGTGCTCGTGTTCAGCGGCCTGCTCGTGTTCGACACCTGGCGCATCGTGCGCTCGGGGCAGTACGGGCCCGACGATTACGTGCCCGCCGCGGTGAAGATCTACCTCGACCTGCTCAATCTCTTCCTCGCCATCATCTCGCTCCTCGGCGGCCGCCGCCGCGACTGACGGTCGCGTCATGCGTGCGCTCGCCGCGGTGTTCGCGCACCCCGACGACGAGACCTTCGCCACCGGGGGCACGCTGGCGAAGCACGCCGAGGCGGGCGCGCGCGTCTCGCTGTACTGCGCCACCGATGGGGATGCCGGACGCGCGTCTGGCGTCCCTTTCTCTTCTCGCGAGGAGCTCGGCCGCATCCGCCGCGCCGAGCTGCTCCGGGCGTGTGACCTGCTCGGCGTCGAGCGCGTGGAGCACGGCGGGCATCCCGACGGCGCCCTCGCGGCGGCGGATCCCGATGTCGTCATCGGCGAGATCGTCGCCTTTCTGCGCCGCTCGCGGCCGCAGCTCGTGCTGACGTTCGGACCGGAGGGCGCGCCGACCGGGCATCGCGATCACAAGGCGATCTGCCGCTTCGCGACGTCGGCCGTGCTGCTCGCCGGCACCGCGGCGTTTCCCGAGCAGCTCGAGTCCGGACTCGCGCCGCACCGGCCCGACCGGCTGTGCTATGTGACGTGGCGCATGCCCGGCCCTCCCGATCTCGCATGGCAGGAGGGGCAGCCGATTCACTTTCAGGTTCCGGTCGAGCGCTGGCATCCGAAGAAGGTGGAAGCGTTCTTCGCGCACCGCACGCAGCTCGATCACGAGGTGTACTTCAGGCGCGTGGCGCTGCCACCGACGGAGGATTACTTCGTCGCACTCGGCAGGCCTGGCAACGGCGACGACCTGTTCGCGGGGCTCGCGCCGAGGTAATCGTCGGCAGCTACGCGTCGCGCTCCGCGAGCTGCAGCAGATCCCACCGGTTGCCGTACAGATCCTCGAACACGGCGACCGTGCCGTACGACTGCTCGCTCGGCGGGCGGACGAACGAGATCCCGGCGTCGGTCATCGCGCGGTAGTCGCGCCAGAAGTCGTCCGTCTGCAGAAAGAGGAACACGCGCCCCCCTGCCTGGTTGCCGACGATCCGCTCCTGCTCCGGCGTGCTCGCGCGCGCGAGGAGCAGCGTCGTCCCCGTCGGCCCGCCGGTGCCGAGTGACCCCGGCGGCGCCACGACGACCCAGCGCTTGTCCTGCGCCGGTTGATAGGTGTCTTCCACGAGCGTGAAGCCGAGCTTCTGCGTGTAGAACGCGATCGCGTCGTCGTAGTCGGCCACTACGAGCGCGACGTGGGCGATGCGCTGGTTCACTGCGGAGACCGATGGTGACTTAAAGAAGCGGCGGATAGAAGGCCGACGGTTCAAACCATCGGCCCGGTTGCGTGGTCCAACTCGCGCGATGCAGTTGTTCCGGCGAGCAGCACCGGAGTCGAAAGGAAGCCGGCTGAGCGAAGGATGGCTATGAACCGCCGGTACGTTTTTGCGATTTCTTTGGGACTCGCTCTTTGTGCTAGCCACCCCGCGCACACGCAAGACGTCCAGCGCGTGGACGTGCGCCAGGAGGGCCTGGTCGGCCGTTTCTATGCCGCAGTCGGCGCTTCGCGCCGGACCGGCGTGATGATGCTGACCGGCTCGGGGGGTGGCTATCCCGATGAGCCTGCCGCGCGCGATCTCGCCCGGGCCGGCTTTCCGGTGTTGGCGATTGCCTATTTCCGCGACCGCGAAGGTAATCCCCCAGAGCTCCAACAGAAGGAGCTGCGCAGAGTGCCGTTGGAATACGTGTTCAAGGCGCTCGATTGGCTGGAGGCTCGTCCGGAAGTCCGTGCCGACCGCATCGCGCTGATGGGCGAATCGCGTGGGGCCGAATTGGCGCTGATGATCGGCTCCCTGAGGCCTGACGTCGCGGGCGTGATCGCCTACTCGCCACTAGAGCTGCGATGGGCTGCCGTGGGTGGCGGCGATGCGGCGTGGACGTTAAACGGCGTGCCGCTGCCCTACGTCGAGGGAACGTACAATCGCGCCACGCCGATGAGCCAGTTCATGGACATTCTCGACGGGCCGGTCGACGTTCGCAACGCGGCGGCCATCGAAGTCGAGCACATTCATGGACCTGTGCTGCTGATTTCCTCCCGGGCCGACGCATTGTCGCCGAGTGCGCGCATGGCGAACGACATCGAAGGCCGTCTTCGTGCGAATGGCTTTTCGTACAGGGTCGAGAATGTTCAGTACGAGAATGCAAGCCATTTGCTGATGGGTTTCGGTCGTGGGACAACTGAATTTCGGGTCAACGACCGATTCACGATACACTTTGGCGGCACGGCCGAGGGCACGGAAACGGCTCGAGACGCCGGCTGGGCGCGGGTGAAAGAATTCCTGGGACACCTGTAGCTCGCATCCACTCAGCTGCTAGAAACCGATCTGCTGCGCGATCCTGGCACCGCCGCCTTCATGGCGCGCCGACCGCCTACGCCACCGCGACGCGCTCGATCTCCCCGGCCAGCTTCAGATCAAGTTCCGTGATCCCGCCGGCATCGTGCGTCGACAGCGCACACGTCACCTTGGTGTACCGGATGTCGATGTCGGGGTGATGGTTCATCGCGTCGGCCTGCGCCGCAACGCGGCGCACGAACTCGATCCCCTGCGCGAACGTCGGCCAGGTGAACGTCTTCGTCAGAACGCTCCGGCGGCGCGACCAGCCGGGCAGCGCGCCGAGCGCGCGCTGGATCTCGAGATCGGAGAGGCGGGGTGGCATCGGCGAGAGGGAAGGAAGTCAGCGAGCGGACCCCTCCATGATATCACTTCCTGCGGCGGTGTGCCCACCACGCACCGCTGCCGATATTGTAGCATGCCGTTCCGTCGCCTTCCTCGCGCCCGCGCGCTCGCCGCCGCCCTCGCCGTCAGCGTCGCCGGCATCACGCCCGCACGGCTCCTCGCCCAGGCACCCACCGACTCGACGCGCGGCGAGGCACCAACCGCACCGCGCATCGAGCACGCCGCATCGCGCCACCACTACTGGCGCCGCATGACCGCCGGCTTCGCCTCGAGCATCCTCGCGCACGAGGGTGCACATCTCGTCACCGCCGTCGCCGTCGGCGGACGCCCCAGCATCGGGTTCGACAAGGGGCGCCCCACGGTCTATTCCGGCCTCGACGCCAGGATCCAGAAGCGCCAGCAGTTCCTCTTCTCCAGCATGGGGCTCAACGTCCAGGCGCTCCTCGACGAGGGGATCCTCGACGTGCCGCACCGCGGCGGTGGGGCGTTCGAGCGCGGCGTCCTCGCGGGTGGCATCGCGACTGCGCTGTTCTACGTCACGATCGGCCGGAGCGCATCGGTGAGCGACGTCGACTTCATGACGCGCACGTCGTCGCTCTCGAAGGGGGACATCACGCTCATCTACGGGGGAGTCGCAGTGATGCACGCCGTGCGCATTCACTACGATGCACGGTACGCGAACTTCTTCGTCCGCCCCGCGCCCGCCGGAGAGCCGGGACTCCGCGTCGGTATGAATCTCGAATGACGTCGCCCCCGCCGGCGGATCCGCTCGCGCGCGCCCGCACCCTGGCGCGGCTGCTCGACTCCGTCGCGCGGGTTCCCGGTACGGGAATCCGCTTCGGCGCGGACGCGATCATCGGGCTCATCCCCGGCCTCGGTGACATCGGCGGCGCGGCGCTCTCCGGCTACCTCGTGATCCTCGCGCAACGGCTCGGCGTGCCGCGCGCGGTGGTCCTGCGCATGCTGGCCAACGTCGCGGTCGACACGCTCGCCGGCTCGGTGCCGCTGATCGGCGACCTGTTCGACGTTGCCTTCAAGTCCAACCTGCGAAACGTGGCACTGCTCGAGCGCGCGCTCGAGCGCCCCGCCGCGACGACGCGCACGAGCCGCCTGCTGGTGGTCGGCACTCTCCTCGGCCTCGTGCTCCTCGTGGCGGGAGGGCTCGTCGTCACCGTGATCGCGATCCGCGCCATCGCCAGCGCCGTCAACGCGGGCTGAAGCGCTCTCGGGACGGTCGATTGGTCCGACCGCCGGACACACCGACCGGTCATCCTGCACCGCGCTTCTGGTGGACGTCCCCCGGAGGAAGACGCCTGCAGATGCATCCATTTCCGTGTGCCGCGCACCGCTCCGGATCGTCTGCATGAGGACGCTAGCTGGTCCGTGGGCGGCGTCGCCTGCGGCAGCTTCGACGTGTTACCACCCTCACCGGCCGGACCGTGCGCATCGCTGCTCTGGTTCTCTCGTTCGCGCTGGGCCCCGCAGTCGCTGCGGCCCAGGCGCCGGCGCAGTATCCGGCGCAGCAGGGGACGGCGAGTGCGGCGAGCCCGCCCGCCTGGAGCAGCGAGGGGAGTGAGGATCGGCCAGGCCGCCTGCTCGTGGTCGATTGCCCGGGCCACGGCAGCGCCGGCACCACGACGGCCGGTGATGCGAGCGAGGCCGACTCGACGACGCGTGGCCTGATCGCGGCGCTCTGCGCTCGCGCATCGGGCGCCCCGCCCGCGCCGGCCGCCACGATCCGCCAGGTCCTCTCGGGCCCGGTCGAGGCGTCCAACACGTCCCGCGACGAGCACGCCGGCCACGACGACGCCACCCCGACCGAGAGCGCGGCGGCGGTCGAGCCGCAGTTCCGTATCCACCTGTTCGCCGATGTGAAGTTCTCGGCCATCGACTCGACGGGCGCGAGGAACGGCTTCGCCCTCGGCCAGTTCGACCTGTTCGGGCAATCGCAGCTGTCCGACCGCCTGAGCGTCCTTACCGAGGCCACCCTCACGGCGCTGCCGCGCAACACCTACAGCGCTCGCCTCGAGCGGATCCTCGTCACCTACTGGGCGAGCGACCGCTTCACCGCCTCGGCCGGCCGGTACCACGCGAGCATCGGGTACTACAACACGGCGTATCACCACGGCAGCTGGTTCCAGACGGCGGTCGGGCGCCCGCTGGTGTTCGCGATCGACGGCGACATCGGCCTGCTCCCCATTCACACGCTCGGC
>JBJMNN010000069.1:0-10047 GCA_045804245.1 Gemmatimonadaceae bacterium
CCACCCGGCTACCGGATCCAGTTCGGCGAGGGCGTGGCAGGAAAGGTCGCGGCCACTCGGCAGCCGCTGCTCGTGCAGGACGTCGCCGAGGCCAAGTCACACCCGCTGCTGCGCGACGAGTACTTCACCACGGGCTCATTCATCAGCTTCCCGCTGATCTACCACGGATCGCTGGTGGGTGTGGTGAACCTCACCAACCGCACCATGCAGGGGATCTTCGTGGAGGAAGACGTCGAGCGCGTGCGGCTCCTCGCCCTGGTGATCGGGCTCGTCGCGACGCAGTCGCGGCTCGCGGAGCGCATGCTCGAGACGCTGAGTGTCGGCTAACCCGGCACCTCCGCTTCAGCACGCGATCCGGCGCCTCGCCGCGGGTGCTTCGCTCACCGCCGACGAATCGCGCTCGGCATTCGATACCGTGATGTCGGGCGAGGCGACCGTGGCGCAGATCGCGTCGCTCCTCGTCGGCCTGCGCGTGAAGGGCGAGACGGCCGACGAGGTGGCGGGGGCCGCCGCCGCCCTTCGCGGCGCCATGGTGCACCTGGCAGCCGACAGTCCCGAGGAGCTGGTCGATACCTGCGGCACGGGCGGCGGAGCGATCGGCACGTTCAACATCTCGACTGCCGCCGCGCTGCTCGCCGCCGGTGCGGGTGTGCGCGTGGCGAAGCACGGGAACCGCTCGTTCACGTCGCAGTGCGGCAGCGCCGACGTCCTCGAGGCGCTGGGCGTACCGATCGAGGTCTCGGTGCCCGCGATGGAGCGCGCGCTGCGCGAGGCCGGGATCGTCTTCATGTTCGCCCCGCTGATGCATCCGGCGATGCGGCACGTCGGACCGGTTCGCCGCGAGCTCGGCATCCCGACCGTGATGAACATCGTCGGCCCGTTGGCGAACCCGGCCGGCGCGGGACGCCAGGTCGTCGGTGTCGCCGACGCGCGCCGGGTTCCGCTCATCGCCGGTGCGCTGCAGGCCCTGGGCACCACGCACGCGCTCGTCGTGCATGGCGAGCCGGGGATGGACGAGATCTCGCCGCTCGGACCGACGCAGGTCATCGAGATCCGCGATGGCCGCACGAAGGAGTGGACGATCGACCCGGCGAAGTTCGGCATGGGTGTCGGCCGCGCGGAGGAGCTCGCCGGCGGGCCTCCAGCCGAGAACGCTGCGGCCGTGCGGGCGGTGCTCATGGGCGATGCGCCGCCCACGGCGAGAGCCGCGGTGTTGCTCAATGCCGCGGCTGCCGTGTTCGTCTCCACCGCCGGCACGAAGAGCTTCGACGACGCCGTGGACGTCGCGCGCGCCGCGCTGGACGCGGGCGCCGGCCTCGCTGCGCTCGAGCGGCTGCGACGCGCATTCTCCGCGAGCTGAACCGGAAAGCGCAACAGTGAAAAGGGGCGCCCGATCGGACGCCCCTTGCTGTTGCCGTTCCGAGGCGCGCTAGTACCGCCGCATCACGCCGACGACGATCCCGCGGATGGAGATGTCGTTCTCGTGGACGTACATCGGCGCCATGGTCTCGTTCGCCGGCTGCAGCCGGATGCGGCCGTCGCGCTCGCGATAGAACTTCTTCACCGTCGCAGAGTCTCCGTGCAGCATCGCGATGACCATCTCGCCGTTGTCGGCGCGCTGGCGCTCGTTGACGATGACGAAATCGCCGTCGCGGATGTGCTCCTCGATCATCGAGTTGCCGCGGACCTTCAGCACGTAGTGATTGCCGCCGCGCTGCACGAAGGAATCCGGAACCGCCAGCGTCTCTTGGTGCGCGATCGCCTCGATCGGTACGCCCGCCGCCACGGCGCCGAGCAGAGGAAGCTCGATTGCGCGCGGGGCCATCTCGTTGGGCAGGATCTCGATCGCGCGGCTTTCGTTGTACGAGCGCTTGATGTAACCCTTCCGCTCGAGATTGCTCAGGTGCTCGTGAACGGTCGCGAGAGAGTTGTAATTGAAGTTGTCCGCGATCTCCTCGAAGCTCGGGGCGTAGCCCTTTTGTTCCGAGTAGAGCGTCAGATAGTTTAGAATCTCCCGTTGGCGCTTGGTCAGCGGCATGGCGGCTCCTGCGAAGGTTTGCATCGCGACCGCTCGCGCGGCGGGCGGCGACAGCGCTGCCCCGAACAACTCCCGAAAAGGATATCCGAATAGGTCCCGAAGTGCAAGGATTTCTTCGCTGGTCCCCACCGGGCGGCACTCTAGGGACGATCTGCCAGGAGGCCGAGGCACGCGCGGCAGCGCTCGAGGCGCGCGCGCACGAGCTCGAGCGCGAGGCGTCCATCGCGGCGGCGGCGCCTTCGCTGGCAGCGTCGCTCCGCGGCACCGACGTACGGCTCATCGCCGAGGTGAAGCGCCGCTCCCCCTCGAAAGGAGCGATCGCTCCAGGGCTCGACGCGCCGGAGCAGGCGCGGGCCTACGTCGAAGGGGGAGCCGCCGCGATCAGCGTGCTCACGGAACCGGCGCACTTCGGGGGAAGCCCATCCGATCTGCGCGCCGTGCGCGCCGCGGTCGAGGTACCGGCGCTGAAGAAGGACTTCCATCTGCTGCCGATCCAGCTGGTCGAGGCCCGTGCGCTCGGCGCCTCCGCGGCACTGCTCATCGCGCGGGCTCTGTCGCCAGACCGGCTGCGCGAGATGACCGACACGGCGCGCCGCCTCGAGCTGGAGGTGCTCGTCGAAGTGCGCGACGAAGCCGAGCTCGAGCGCGCTCTCGAATGCGGCGCGACGATGATCGGCGTGAACAATCGGGACCTCGAGACACTCGTCATCGAGCCGGCAACGGCGGAGCGTCTCATTCCGCGCATTCCGTCCAGCCTCCTGGCCATCGCCGAAAGCGGGGTGGGCACGCGCGGAGACGTCGAGCGCTACGCGCGGTGCGGCGCGGATGCCGTGCTCGTCGGATCGAGCGTCTCGGCCGCCGCGGATCCCGCCCAGGCGACGCGCGCGCTCGCCGGGGTGCCGAGGCGTTCGCGTGGCGACTGACATCAAGATCTGCGGGCTGACGAGATCGGTCGACGCCGAGTATGCGGATGCAGCAGGAGTCGAGTATCTGGGGGTGATCTTCGCCGGCGGCCCGCGCGAGCGGACGCCCACGCAGGCGCGTGACACGCTCGCCGGGCGGCGCGCACGAAAGGTCGGCGTCTTCGCCGACCAGCGCGAGGACCTCATCGCCACGATGGTGGAGATGGTGGGGCTCGACGTGGTCCAGCTGCATGGCAGCGTCGATGCCGAGCGCGTGGAGCGCATCCGCGCGGCGACCGGCAAGGAGGTCTGGGCGGTGGTGCGCACGGCGGACGGCGTCCTTCCCGAGAGCGTCGAGGAGCTGTGTGACGCGGCGGATGCTCTGTTGATCGACGCGCACGCGCCGGGGCAGCTGGGAGGCTCCGGCGTGAAGGTCCCGTGGGACCGCCTGGGAGAATCGCTCGATGCGCTCGACTATCATCCGAGGATCGTCCTCGCGGGTGGACTCACGCCGGACAACGTGGCGGAGGCGATCGACCTGGTCGCGCCGAACATCGTGGACGTGTCGTCCGGAGTCGAGTCGTCGACCGGGATCAAGGATCACGCGCGGATCCGCGCCTTCGTGGGAGCTGTGCGCTCCGCAGGAGTGAAGGAATGACCAGCACGCAGCCGACCGATCGGTTCGGCGCCTTCGGTGGGCGCTACGTCCCCGAGACGCTCATTCCGGCGCTGGACGAGCTCGAGGCCGAGTACGGGGCCGCGCAGCGCGACGAGGCGTTCCGGCGCGAGCTCTCGACGATGCTTTCGACGTACGTCGGCCGCCCATCGCCGCTGAGCGATGCCCCGCGGCTGTCGCAACGAATCGGCACCCAGGTCTTCCTCAAGCGGGAGGACCTCAATCACACCGGTGCCCACAAGATCAACAACACGGTGGGGCAGGTGCTCCTGGCGCGGCGGATGGGCAAGCGCCGGATCATCGCCGAAACCGGCGCCGGACAGCACGGGGTAGCGACCGCGACCGTATGTGCCCGATACGGGCTGGAGTGCGTCGTCTACATGGGCGAGGAAGACATGCGGCGGCAGGCACTCAATGTCTTCCGTATGCGCCTCATGGGAGCCGAGGTGATCCCGGTGCTGAGCGGCACCCGGACATTGAAGGACGCGACCACGGAAGCCATTCGCGACTGGGTCACCAACGTCACCGACACACACTACATCATCGGATCCGTCGTGGGCCCTGCGCCGTACCCCCGAATGGTGCGTGACTTCCAGGCGATCATAGGCGTCGAGGCTCGTGCGCAGCTGTTGGAGTGTACGGGTCGGCTGCCGCGGTCGGTGGTGGCGTGCGTCGGGGGAGGATCGAATGCGATGGGGGTCTTCCACGCCTTCGTGCCGGACGCGGACGTGGAGCTGATCGGCGTCGAGGCGGCGGGGGAAGGGCTCGAGAGCGAACGACATTCGGCGTCGCTGACCCGCGGCACTCCCGGCGTGCTCCACGGCGCGTTGAGCTATCTGTTGCAGGACGAGACCGGACAGGTGCATCCAGCGCATTCCATCTCCGCCGGCCTGGATTACCCGGGCGTGGGCCCGGAGCACTCATTCCTCAAGGACAGCGGTCGCGCGTCGTACGTCTCGGTGCGCGACGACGAAGCGATGGCCGGTTTCCAGCTGCTGAGCAGGCTCGAGGGGATCATTCCCGCGCTCGAGACGGCGCACGCCGTCGCGTGGGTGGAGCGTGAGCGCGCGCGCTGGAGCCCCGACGACGTCGTGCTGCTGTGCATCAGCGGCCGCGGAGACAAGGACGTCGCGCAGGTCATGGACATGGGTATCCTGAGCCCGTGACGAGCCCCGTCGCTCCGCCGCCAGCGGGAGAGCTGGATCGCCCGCCGCCATTCGAGCCCGCTCTCGTCGAGGAGCTCCTCCGCCTCTTCGGCAAAGCTGCCCGAGCCCACCAGCTGTATCTCCCGAACAACCCGATCTACAAGAGCGCTCACGACGCGCTGCGCGCCGGATTCCTTCCGCTCTGGGAGGAGACCGACGAGCTGGTGATCTCGTTCACGGAGAGCGAGGTCCGGTGGGAAGGGCTGGCGGTCCTCTCCGAGGGCTCGCGCGGCAGCGACAGCCTGCCGTGGCTGTTCTACAAGGATGGCGTACGCGAGCTGCGCCTGCTGCGCGGCTTCGAAGCCGAGGAGCTCGACAAGCTCCTCGGCATCATGCAGCGCGTGCGCAAGGCGTCGCCGGACGAGGACGACCTCCTGACGCTGCTCTGGGAGGGCGACTTCGTCTTCCTGCGCTACCGCTACGTCGACCTGACGCTGGAGACGGCGCCGGTGCTCGCCGAGGGCGAGCGAATCCGGAGCGACGACGAGGCGGAGACGCAGGCCGAGCCGGAGGACGAGCCGCCGACGCGCGCGGGCGTCGTCAACATGTCGGACTTCGACGGCACGCTCTACTTCCTCGACGAACGCGAGATCGAGTATCTGCAGACGGAGGTCGATCGCGAATACCGCTCCGATCTCCGCACGAACGTGATCGCCATCCTGCTCGACATCTTCGAGCAGCAGTCGGCCACCGCGGTGCGCGACGAGGTGATCGAGCTGCTGGACGTGCTGATGGTCCACATGCTGTCGGCGACCCAGTTCCAGAACGTGGCGTACCTCATGCGCGAATCGCAACTGACGGCGACTCGCGCGTCCGAGATCACTCCCGCCCACGCGGAGCGGCTGGCGCAGATCCCGTTGCGGCTGAGCGCCCCGGAGGCGGTCGCACAGTTGCTGCAGTCGATGGACGAGGCGGAGACGCTCCCGCCGGCGACCGATCTGCTGCAGCTGTTCGAGCAGCTGCGCGGGCCGGCCCTCGCCACGGTGCTCGAGTGGCTGGCCAAGCTGCAGAACGTGAAGGTGCGTCCGCTGCTCGAGCAGGCCGCGGCGCGACTCGCGTCGCAGAACACGTCGGAGCTCGTGAAGCTGATCGGATCGCCCGTGCCCGGGGTGGGGCTCGAAGCGGCTCGGCGTGCCGGCGCCTTGAAGACGCCGGCCGCCGTCGCGCCGCTCGCCAAGGCGCTCGCGGAGGGTGACGCACCGCTCCGCGTCGCCGCCGTGCAGGCGCTCGGCGAGATCGGCTCGCCAGGTGCGCTGCAGTCGCTCGAGCGCGGGCTCGACGACGCCGAGCGTGACGTGCGTGTGGCGGCGGTCCGCGCACTGTCGGCGCGCAACTATCGTCCGGTGCTGGCGAAGCTCGACGCGATCGTGAAGGGCAGGGCGCTGCGCGACGCCAACCTGACCGAGAAGATGGCCGTGTTCGAAGCTTATGGCGGATTGTGCGGGGACGAGGGTGTCGCGGCGCTCGACGCCATGCTCAACGGCAAGTCGCTGTTCGGCCGTCGCGAAGATTCGGAGCTGCGCGCCTGCGCCGCCGTCGCCCTGGGACGGGTGAACACGCCTCGCGCGCAGGAGGCGCTGCGCCGCGCGTCCAGTGAAAAGGACGTGATCGTGCGGAACGCGGTCAATCGCGCGCTTCGCGGAGGCGTCGCATGACGGCGCCGGATCGCACCAACGGTGCGGCGACGCAGGACCGCGCCGCAATGCGAGCCTCGTCCACGTTCTCCGATCCCGGTGGCGACGCGTACATCCGTCGCTCCGGGCGAGGGTTCATCATCTCGCTCTACGCGGCGCTGCGCGCGATCCGACTCTATCCGCTGGAGAACGCCGCGGTGCAGAACGCGGTCGAGGATCTCGCCGAGGTCGCGGGCACGCTGATCGAGCACGAGCACGAGCTCGAGATCCGCGTGTCGGGCGAGTTCGTGTTCATCAACACGATCCGTCTGCGCCTCGACCTCGACAACTACGCGAGCTTCAGCCAGCTGCTCTCGCTGTTCCGCTCCTCTGGAATCGGATCGCTGCATCTGCAGGCGCGGCCGCAGGTCAAGGACTGGCAGCGCTTCCTCGCACTGGTGCTGGTGCCGTCGCAGGACCCGCCGGCCACCCGATTCCATCAGCTCACGGGCCGTCTGGAGCAGCAGGGGCTGACGATCTTCCAGCTGGGCGAGCCGCACGACTCCGCGAACGACGACGAGCGCGCGAAATCGAAGGAAGTCGCGAAGAAGACGTATTCCCAATCCGTCGCCGTCACGAAGGATCTGATGACGTCGGTGCGGATGGGCCGCAGCCCGAACATCAAAAAGATCAAGCGCGTCGTGCAGGGGATCGTCGATCAGATCCTCAACGAGGAGACGTCGCTGATCGGGCTCACGACGATCCGGGACTACGACGAGTACACGTTCACGCACAGCGTCAACGTCTGCATCTTCTCCGTCGCGCTCGGCAAGCGACTCGGCTTCAACAAGCTGCAATTGTACGATCTCGGGATGGCGGCGCTGTTTCACGACATCGGCAAGTCGCGCGTCCCGGCGGAGATCATCAACAAGGCCGACGGGCTGAACGAGGACGAGTGGCGGCTGATCGCGGCTCATCCATGGATGGGTGCGCTCGCGCTGTTTCAGCTCCGTGGCCAGCAGGACCTGCCGTACCGGGCGATGGTGGTTGCACACGAGCATCACATGAAGCTGGACATGACAGGCTACCCTCGGCCGATCCGTCCGCGCTCGCTGAGCATGTTCAGCAAGATCGTCGCGGTGGCCGACGGCTTCGACGCCGCGACGTCGCGCCGGTCGTATCAGACGACGCCCCTCAATCCCGCGCAGGTCATGCTGGAGATGCGGGACAATCCTCGGCGCGGCATGGATCCGGTCGTCGTGAAGGCATTCATCAACCTGACCGGGATCTATCCGGTCGGCACGCTGGTCGTGCTCGACACGTTCGAGCTGGGGATCGTGCACGCGGTCAACCCCATTCCGGAAATGTTGTCTCGACCGATCGTGCGCGTCATCAGTGACACCCAGGGCAACCTGCTGCATCCCGGAACGCTGGTCGACCTCGCCGAACAGCGCGAGGACGGCATGTACCTGCGAACCATCATCAAGACGGAGAACCCCGATCGGTATGGCGTCCGGGTCGGTGACTATTTCCTCTGACCGCATCGCGCAGCGTTTCGCCGAGCTCCGGCGAACGAATCGCCGGGCGTTCGTGCCGTATGTGACGGCCGGACACCCGGACGTGGCGCGCAGCATCGCGCTGCTCCAGGGACTCGAGTCGGCGGGCGCCGACGTGCTCGAAGTCGGCGTGCCCTTTTCGGATCCGATGGCCGACGGCGCGGTGATCCAGGCGAGCTCGCAGAAGGCGCTGGATCAGGGAGTGCGGTTCGATCAGGTGCTCGAGATCATCTCGCGCGCCTCGCTCGGCATTCCGGTGGTGTTGTTCAGCTACCTGAACCCGCTGCTGCGCGGCGGCGCGGACGCGCTGCAGCGCGCCGCCGATGCCGGCGCGCATGGCGTGCTGGCCATCGACCTTCCGCTTGGCGCCGATCCGGAGCGCGAGGCGTGGTTCGGCAACGGGCCGCTCGCCTTCATCAGAATCGTCGCGCCGACCACGCCACAGGAGCGCATGCGCGCCATCGCGCGAACGGGGAGCGGATTCGTCTACCTCGTCAGCCGATTGGGCGTGACGGGCGAGCGCAACGAGCTCCCGGCGAATCTCCCGGCGACCGCCGCCCGCGTGCGCGCGGCGACGACGCTCCCACTCTGCGTGGGGTTCGGGATCTCGCGTCCGGAGCAGGCGCGAGCGGTCGCCCAGCTCGCCGATGGCGTCGTGGTGGGCAGCGCGATCGTGCGCGCCGCCGACGAGAGCGTCGAGGCGGCCGTCGCGCTCGCGACGGCGCTGCGGCGCGGGATCGACGGCGAGTAGCGTGCGGACGTTCCTCACCGTTTACGCGCGCAGCGTCGGCGCGCTCGGCCTGGGGCTGCTCGTCGCCACGCTCGTCATCGACACACGCTGGATGGGCCAGACGTGGGGGATCGTGGCGACGCTCGCGACGATCCTGTTCCTCCGCGCGCAGCAGATCCCGCTCACGAAGTACGGCGCGCTCAACCTGCTCGCGCTGCCGGTCGTGTCGGGCGCGCTCATCCTCGGTGCTCCCGCCGCGTCGCTGGCGATCTACGTCGGCGTCCTCTTCGCCGACGTGGCCTTCCTGCGGCGGAGCGCGACCATCGCCTGGATCAACGCTGGCCGCGAGGTCCTCGCGCTCATCTCGGCGTACGGCGCGTATGCGTGGGCCTCGGTATCGATGTCCGCCGGTGCGGCGGGACTCTCCGCCGAGACGCTGCCGCCGCTGTTGCTGTTCGTGTTCGCGTACTTCGTGACCAGCCGGCTCCTTCTCTACTTCACGCTCCTCGTTCGCGACAAGCTGGTCGATGAAGAGAAGTCGCTGATCCTCCGCTACGAGGTCGTGGCGTTCGGTGCCGGCACCATCGGCGTCATGATCGTGCTCGTCGCCGTCACGAGCCTCAAGCCGATCGGATGGGCCGTCGTCGGGATCGTGCTGGTCCTCGCCGGGTTGCTGCTGAAGCGAATCCTCGAGGAATCAATCGCGGCAGAGGAGCTGAACAAGATCCTCGCGATGGAGCAGGTGGTGTCGTCCGATGTCGACATCAGCGACGCCTTCCGACGCATCCAGGAGCTGGCGCACCGGCTCGTCGACTGGCGAACGTTTCGCATCGGTCGCTTGGATGACGGCGAGCTGCTGCACGTGTGGGAGGGAACGAAGGGCTACCTGGACCCGCCGTGTCGCCCCGATCCGCAGCTCGACACGCTTCGCCGGGAGGCGCTCCACGGCGGCGACATCATCCTGGTGACGGACACGCTGCGCGACGCGCGCATCCTCGCCGGCCGCACGCAGGCGCGGAGCGTGGTGGTCATCCCGCTGCGCTTCGGCGAGCGCACCGTCGGACTGCTCGAGCTGGAGCATCACAAGGCGGATGCGTATTCGGCGAAGGAAGTGGCGCTCATCCGCCGCTTCGCCAACCAGCTCGCCACGACGCTCCACATCTACGACCTGCGCCGTCCGCTGCTGGAGGCGATGAACCGCGTGAGCCAGCAGCTGGACACGCTCACGAACTCCGCTCGTGCGCTCCGCGGCGGCGGCGAGTCGGTGGCGCGAACCATCGGCGACATCACTCGCGGCATCGCGGAGGAAGGCGAGCAGGTGGGCCGG
>JBJMNN010000070.1:0-6479 GCA_045804245.1 Gemmatimonadaceae bacterium
AGCTCGGCGAACAGCCGCTCGAAGCCGGTCAGCGCCGCCTTCACCTCGAGGATGTCCTGCGCCGTCTCGACGAGCAGCACGTCGACGCCACCCTCGACGAGATACTTCGCCTGCCAGTAATACGTCTCGGCCAGCGCCTCGAAGGTGATGTTGGAGAGCGCGGGGTCGCTGCTCGACGGCAGCATCCCCGTGGGGCCGATCGAGCCGGCCACGAAGCGCCGGCGGTCGGAGGTCGCGTACTTGTCGCACGCCGCACGCGCCAGCCGCGCCGCCTGCACGTTGATGTCACGCGTCTTCTCCTCCAGGCCCCACTCGCGCAGGCGGTGCGGGGTGCTCTGGAAGGTGCACGTCTCCACCACGTCGCACCCCACGGCCAGGAACGACTCGTGGATCGACTGGATGATGTCGGGACGCGTCAGGACGAGGTGGTCGTTGCACCCCTCCAGCGCCTTCCCACCGAAGTCTTCCGGAGTGGGATTGTGGCGCTGGATGTTCGTCCCCATGGCGCCATCGTAGACGAGGACGCGCTCGGTGAGGGCGTCCAGATACGGGTGCGAGACGGTCGGGCCGGAAGATTCGGTCATAGGGAGCGGCAACAAAAACGAGCCCAAACGCGATCGGCGTGTGGGCTCGCGCTTTAGCAGAGGATTAACGTGGCCGCAATTTGCTGGAAATCGCCACGAGGGACAGTTTGACTTACCATCGATAGATACCACGCGGCCTCGACCGGGGCAAGCGAATCGCCCCGATCCGCCGTGGCTCTGCTTCGCTCACTGCAGAGCGTCGCGCGGTACGTCGACACTCTCATTACATGCTGTCCAATCGAGCATCCCACGACCATTCGGCGCCCGCCGCGTCCCTGCCACTCGAGCTCGCGCTCGTCGAGGGGCTGCGCGATGCGCTCGCGCTGCTGGACACCGAGTGGAGGGTCACCTTCCTGAACGCGCGAGCACGGAGCGCCGTCGAGACCGTGGGTCTCGAGCCGGCCGAGATGATCGGCCGCTCCGTCTGGGCGGCGTTCCCCTCGCTCGAGCATTCCGTGGCCGCGGACGAGCTGCGCCGCGTGCGGGCGGGAGGTGGTCGGGTCCACTTCGACTTCCGCGACGACTCGCAGCAGCGATGGTTCGAGATCGACGCGATGGTGGTCGGCGACGTCCTCGCCGTCTACTGGCGAGACGTCACCGCGACCCGGCGCGCCGAAGGGGCACGCGAAGCCTCGGAGGCCGAGATGCTGGCCACGCACCGCCGCCTCGAGGAGCTCGTGGCGGGCGCGCCGCTCGCCATCATCGTGCTCGACGACGACGCGAACGTCTTGATGTGGAATGCGGCCGCCGAGGAGATGTTCCAGTGGAAGGCGTCCGAGGTTCTCGGCAAGCCAGTGCCGACCATCCCCGAGGACGAGTCCGTGGCGTTCGAGACGCTGCGCGGGCGCGAGCGCGAGGGCGAGGCGATCCGCTCGCTCTCGGCGCGGCGGCAGCGCAGGGACGGCACGGTCCTCGACGTCCAGATCTCGACCGCACCCCTTCGCGACCGCGACGGCACGGTGATCGGCGTCATCGGCATGATCGCCGACGTCTCCGAGCAGCGGCGGCTCGAGGCTCAGCTGCGCATGGCGCAGAAGATGGAAGCGATCGGGCTGCTGGCGGGCGGAGTCGCGCACGACTTCAACAACCTCCTCACCGCCATCAAGGGGTTCGCCTCGCTGATCCAGATGACGATCTCGCCATCGGACGAATCGCACGAGTTCGTCGACGAGATCATCAAGGCGGCGGACCGCGCCGCGGGGCTCACGGCCCAGCTGCTCGCGTTCAGCCGCCGGCAGCTGCTGCGTCCCGAGCGCATCGACCTCAACGCGCGCGTGCGCGACCTCGAGCGGATGCTCGCCCTGCTCGTCAGTGAAGGCGGAGAGCTCGTGCTCCGAATCGATCCGGCGCTCGGGCTCGTGCACGCCGATCCGGGACAGGTGGAGCAGATCATCCTCAACCTCGCCGTCAACGCGCGCGATGCGATCGCCGGCCGGCGCGGCGGCCGCATCACCATCGCGACGAGCAACGTCACGCTGCGCGACGAGTTCACCCTGTGGCGCGTCGCGCCGGCGCCCGGCGACTACGTGCGGCTCGACGTCTCCGACAACGGCGTCGGCATGGACGCGGCCACTCAGGCGCGGATCTTCGATCCCTTCTTCACGACGAAGGCCTCTGGTCAGGGCACGGGACTCGGCCTCGCCACCGTGTACGGAATCGTGAAGCAGAGCAATGGCTACGTGTGGGTGCAGAGTGCGCCCGGCGAGGGGACGACGATCAGCGTGTATCTCCCTCGCGCCGCCGGCGCGGCGCACAGCGCGGAGGACGAGGCACCGGCGGTGCGCCACGGCGACGTGGTACTGCTCGTGGAGGACGAGGACGGCGTGCGGCGCGTCGCGCGGCGCGCGCTCGAGCTGCACGGCTATCGCGTCATCGAAGCGGACGACGGCGCGCACGCGGTCGAGCTGGCGCGCGCGACGCCGTCGATCGGTCTGCTGCTCACCGACGTGATGATGCCCGGGATGCTCGGTCCCGCGGTGGCCGCCGCGGTGCAGGCGATTATTCCCGGGCTCCCCGTGCTGTACATGTCGGGCCACGCCGAAGATGTGGCGCGCGGCGGGCTGCTCGATTCGTCGATCCCGTTTCTCGCCAAGCCCTTCGCACCGAGCCGCCTCGTAGACAAGGTCCGCGAGGTGCTCGAGGGAGCGCGCCGCTAGCGCAGCTCGCCGCGGCTGCCGCGCTCGGATTCTCCGGACGCGCGCGGGAGGTCGCGACCCGTCGCCCGCGCCCGCTCGCCGAGCGAATGCACGAGCGCCGACAGTCGATGCCGCTCGAGCGGCAGCGTGAGATCGGCCAGCACGGAGCGCTGCAACGCGGGGAGCAGCGGCGCGAGCGGCACGGCCGCCGCGCGATAGAGGAGTCGTGCGCCACCTGCCGCGAGCGGGATGGCCAGCAGCTCGGCGCCTGCACTGCTGGCCAGCGCGCGATTGACGACGAGTGCCAGTGGGGGCTCGCTCATCGCGAGCTCGCGTGCTTCGGCGAGGCTCGTCGCGACCGCAGGGGCATGCCCCTGCGCCGCGAGCGACTGTGCGAGCCCCTCGAGCAGGGCGACGTCTCCACCGACCAGCAGCACATGCGTCATCAGTCGCTCTCCCTCCTCGTCACGTTCCGCGTGGCGACGCGAGCGCGCGCACCGCGTCCTCCGTCGTGCCTTCGACCTCCACCAGCTTCGAGCGCGACGTCGCGCCCGCCACCACGCGCACCGATCGTTGCGGTACACCCAACGCTTCGGCCAGCAGGCGCACCAGCGCCTCGTTCGCCGCTCCGTCGACGGGTGGCGCCTGCAGCCGCACTTTCAGGGCCGCGCCGTGCTGGCCGATGATCTCGCTTCGAGACGCGCGCGGCTGAACGTGCACCGCGACGCGCACCGACGTTCCCCTCACGTCCACTCGCAGCGGATCCACGCGGGACTCAGCTCAGCGCCGAGCGCAATATATTCTCGACGGCCCAGCGCAAAACTATGAGCGCGATGTATGCCACGATCGGTGTGATGTCGATCACACCGACGGATGGGATGAGTCCGCGAAGCGGGCGGAGCATCCACTCCGTCGCGCCATACGACCAGCGCAACCATCTGCTGGCGCCGAGCCCCGGGATCCACGAGCTGATCACGCGCACGAGCAGGGCGAACGTGAGGAAGCCGAACGTCCAACCCACGACGAGCAGCACCAGGCTGGCCCCGCCGAGCGTGGTCGCCCTCACGACCTCGAGCATCAGCGACGAGAGCATCTGCAGCGCCGCCAGCACGAGGATCGCCGCGATCACATAAGCCATCAATGCCCACAACGGGGTAGCCGTCGGGCGGCCGCCCGCGCGCAGCACGCGTCGCTCGATTCCGGCCAGCTGTGGATCGACGCGCGCTCTCAGAAAGCGCGCGACGCCGCCGAATGGATTGAGCCTGCGGGTGCGCACGGCCCAGTCGGCGGCCGCCACGGCCCCGAGCACGACGCCGCCGACCAGGAAGGCGCCCCGCAGAAACGCGGTGAGCGCGACGACGGCGCCGATCAGCGTGAGCATGCGCGAAAAGTGCCGGTCGGACGGTGCTCCTTCAAGGGCGCGTGCTCGACGCTACATTATGGCCGCACCGTCCCACACATACCTCGATGACTCCCGCGACGCGCGCACGCCGTTACTGGCTGGTCAAGTCGGAACCGAACTCCTTCTCGTTCGACGATCTCCTCGCGAGCCCCGACCGCACGACGTGCTGGGACGGCGTCAGGAACTTCCAGGCGCGCAACTCCATGCGCGACGACATGAAGCTGGGCGATCTGGTGTTCTTCTATCACTCGAGCACCGATCCCGCGGCGATCGTCGGCATCGCCGAGGTGGCGCGCGAGAGCTACCCGGACCACACGGCGTTCGACCGCAAGGATCCGCACTACGATCCGAAGAGCAAGCCGGACGCGCCGACCTGGATGATGGTCGACCTGCGCGCGCGCGAGCCGCTTCCCAGGCCGATCACGCTGGCGGACCTGCGCGGCGTGAAGGGACTCGAGAAGATGGTGCTGCTGCAGAAGGGCAGCCGGCTCAGCGTGCAGCCGGTGACGGCGAAGGAGTGGGAGATCGTCTGCCGGCTCGCGGGAGTAAAGGCGGGCTAGCGAGCGGTCAGAGTCGCAGCAGCAGCCACACTCCACTCAGCACGCCGACTGCCGCCACCGCGCCGCGCACGACCTCCTGCGGCACTCGCAGCGCGGCGCGCGCGCCGATGTACCCTCCCGCCACCGAGCCGAGCGCCATGCCGAGCGCCACCGGCCAGCGTACGATGCCGCTGACGGCGAAGCTCAGCGCGGCCACGAGGTTCATGCAGAAGCCGCCCCAGTTCTTCAGACCATTCATGCGGTGGATGTTGCTGAAGCCCATGAGCCCGAGCGCGGCGAGCATCAGGATGCCGATCCCCGCGCCGAAGTAGCCGCCATAGATCCCGACGAGAAGCTGACCGGCGAGGAGGCCGAACGCGGGCGGGCGCGACGAGAGCAGGTCGTCGCCCGGGTGCGGGCGCGCCCCGCGCACGAGGCGCAGCATCGGGCGTTGCGCCAGGAACAGTGCCGTCGCGCCGAGCACGAGCCATGGGACGATGCGATCGAACGCGTCGCTCGGCGTGTGGAGGAGGAGCACCGCCCCCAGCGTGCCGCCCACGAGGCTCGGGATGGCGAAGAGCACGGCCCAGCGCTGCGCACCGGCCAGCTCGTTGCGATAACCCCACATGCTGCTCAACGCGCCAGGCAGGAGCGCGACCGTGCTCGTTGCGTTGGCGTTCAGGGGCGACAGCCCCGCGGCGACGAGCGCGGGAAAGGTGAGCAGTGTCCCGCCGCCGGCGATCGCGTTGACGAACCCGGCCAGAAGGGCCGCTCCGGCGCCGACGGCCAGCTGGATTGGGGAGACGGGAGCGGGAGGGATGGCGATGGCTCGATCGTGCAGACGGTCGACGGGCATTCCCGGACACGGCCGGGTATACGGTGCGTGGAACACTAAGGGCGTGCACCCGCGTAGGGCACTCAGCGGGAATGCCGGAATTCGCGGCACGCCGATACATTTCTCGCGCGGACGAGCGCGCGCTCTCCGGCACGCAGCGCATCTCCAGGGAGACGTTGACATGAGCAAGACCGAATCGAACGTGGCGACCGCGACCGCCCCGGCTCCGACGACGGGCGGGGGCCCAGCGCTCGAGATCAAGGATACGCGCACGGGGACCGGCTACACCGTCCCCATCCTCGAGAAGGGGACCGAGGGCGACACGGCGATCCGCGCCTCCGATCTGCGGCGAATCAAGGAGCGCCCCGACGAGTTCGGGATGATGACGTACGACCCGGCCTTCATGAACACCGCGTCGTGCAAGAGCGCGATCACCTTCATCGACGGCGACAAGGGGATCCTTCGCTACCGCGGCTACCCGATCGAGCAGCTCGCCGAGAGCGCGAGCTTCCTCGAGGTCGCCTGGCTCCTCCGCAACGGTGAGCTGCCGCTACAGTCCGAGTACGACGACTGGGTGCACCAGGTGACGTACCACACGTACGTGCACGAGAACATCAAGACGTTCCTGCAGGGCTTCCGCTACGACGCGCACCCGATGTCGATGCTCTGCAGCGCCGTCGCGGCGCTGTCGAGCTTCTACCCGGCGGCGAAGAACATCCAGGATCCGGCCGAGCGCCACATCAGCATCGTGCGTCTGCTCGCCAAGGTCCCGACGATCGCCGCCTTCTGCTTCCGTCACGTGAAGGGGCTCCCCTTCATCTATCCCGACAACGAGCTGGGATACGTCGAGAACTTCCTCTCGATGGTCGCGCGGATGTCGGAGTCGAAGTACGAGGGGAATCCGGTGTTCGTGAAGGCGCTCGAGGTGTTGTTCATCCTCCACGCCGACCACGAGCAGAACTGCTCCACGAGCGCCGTCCGCGC
>JBJMNN010000071.1:0-11398 GCA_045804245.1 Gemmatimonadaceae bacterium
ATGGAAGAGTGGCGTGTGGCCGCCGAAGCCCTCGGCGTCGACAAGGGCGCGAGCGTCGACGTGGGCACCACGCGCGACGAGCCAATCGAAGACCTCCCGCTCCATGAAATCGATCGCGAGGTGCAGCAGCGTCGTTCCGTCGATCGGCGTCCAGTGCATGCCTCCGCCTTCGGCACACCCGAGCTCCGGCGGGTAGATCTCCCTCAGCGTGAATCGGCGCGCGAGGAGCGACGGATCGCGGCGCAGGTGCGCTTCCAGACCCGCCACGCTGCCACGGTGGAACGCCATGATCGGCGTGTCCGGCAGGTCGTGGCCGTGCCGAACGAGTGAGTCGAGGATGGCGTACTTGCCCGCGGGATTTCGCCCATAAGTCCCGAGCACCAGCGCCAGCGGTGCCAGGCGGTCGCCGCGTTCGTTCGTGAGTGGCGCACCGAGATCGGCGAGGAAGTCGAAGCCACTGGCGTTCAGCGTCTCGCAGCTACCCATGATGATGCCGGGAGCCAGCGTCGCGCCGTGTGCGTGCAGCCAGCGCGCACACTCGATCCGTCCCTGCAGCAGCGCGCGATCGAACGCGTGCTGAAAGTCTCGCGCCCCCAATGCCGCCATCGCCTCGATGATCTCCAGGCGGCCCAGGTTGGCCGCATGGCTCATCGGCGGACCCCAGTTTCCGCTCCAGAGCGGCAGGTGCAGCAGTCGCGGCTCGGCGCGAACGATCTGCACGGCGGCGTCGCGATCATCGTCCCGAATCGCGACGAGCAGCGCGTGGGCGAACGCGTTCGTCTCGATCCGTTGCTTCAACTCGGTCCACTGTGCGAACCCGTACTCGCGAGCGATGACCAGCTGCGCGTCGCTCAGGCGGAAGGGTCCTGCCGCGATCGCCGAGTCGTCAGCCGCCTCGAACTGCGGATGCCGGTGCCGGAGGCGCGCCAATGCATCCCGGTCGCCCGTCCGCCATTCGCCGAGAAGCTCGCGCGCCTCCCGCTCCGGCACATCGAGATGGGGCCGATCGGGCAGCCCGCGCGATACCGTAACCATGACCTTCCTCTATGAGCCGGGCGCGGCGTTTCAGCAAGCCGGGCGCTCCGCACTGCCGTCACTCGATGGCCCGGCGCCGGGCGTGGAGCCCTGCCGCGACGACGCCGACGCACGCGCCGGCCGCGACCAGCGCGAGGCCGGCGTACGACGCGTACCGCGCGTGGTCGGCGGCGACGAGCGCGCCCGGCGGACCCGGGTTGGTGCGGCTGTAGAGCGAGATGCCGCGCAGCTTCACGGCCGCCAGCAGATAGAGCGACGCGCCGGCGACGATGAGCAGCAGCGCGGACAGATCGACCAGTCGGTCGCGACGAGAGACGGTGGCCATGTGCAGCGTCGAGTGTAAGCGCGGCGCGACCCGCCGTCACGGGTTGATTCAGCCGCCACGCCTGGCGACCTTGCGAGTCCGACCCATCCTCTCCACCACACGATGACCTACCGTATCCTCGTCACCGACGAAATCGACGCCGACGGTGTGGCGCTGCTGCAGGCCGAGCCCACGTTCCAGGTGGACGTCGTCCCGACGCTGCCGCCGGCCGAGCTCCAGGAGCGGATCGGGGAGTACGACGCATTCATCGGGCGAAGCGCAACGCGCGTCAACGACGATCTGCTGAAGCGCGCCTCGCGGCTGCGCGTCGTCGGGCGCGCCGGCGTCGGCGTCGACAACATCGCGATCGACACCGCGACGGCGATGGGGATCGCCGTCATCAACGCGCCGGCGGGGAACACGATCGCCGTGGCGGAGCTGTTCTTCGCCACGCTGATCGGACTGCTGCGCCACGTGCCGAGCGCGGCCCACTCGATGCGCGACGGCCGGTGGGACCGCTCGAAGCTGCTCGGCAGCGAGATCAAGGGACGCACGCTCGTGATCGTCGGCGTGGGACGCATCGGCAGCGAGGTCGCTACGCGCGCGCACGCCTTCGGCATGGACGTCGCCGGCTACGATCCGTACGTGAGCGACGAGCGGTTCCGCGCGCTGCGCGTGCGCCGGCTCGCCACGCTCGACGAAGCGGTCGACGCAGCCGACGTGCTAACGGTGCACACGCCGCTCACCGACGAGACGCTCGGCATGATCGGCAAGCGCGAGCTGGGGCGCATGAAGAGCGGTGCCATCGTCATGAACCTCGCGCGCGGCGGCATCATCGAGGAGGCGGCGCTCCTCCAGGCGCTGGAGAGCGGCAGGCTCACCGGCGCCATCGTCGACGCGTTCACCAAGGAGCCGCTCGCCCCCGACCATCCGTTGCGCAAGGCGCCGAACACGCTGCTCACGCCACATCTGGGCGCCTCAACGGCGGAGGCACAGCGCAACGTCGCCGTCGACGCGTGCGAGGGGGTGCGCGACGCGCTGCTGCACGGCGAGCTGTCGCGCTCCATCAACGTGGCCGGCGCCGGCACGGGCGACTGGAAGGAGCTGCAGCACGCGCTCATCGTGGTGCGCCGCGCGGCGATCGTCGCGCGCGCCATCCTCGCCGACCGCGGCGTGAAGATGGCCCAGCGGCTCTCGCTGCGCGTCGGCCCGGAGCTCGCCGGTGCCGCACCCGCGCTGCTCGCCTCTGCCGCCGCGGGAGTGCTCGAGGGCACGATCGACGTGGAGCGGATCAACCTGATCAACGCGCGCTCCATCGCCGAGGCACGCGGGATCGAGCTGTCCACCACCGAGTCGGACGCGCTCGGCCACCCCGCGGCAATGCTCGTGAGCGTGAGCGGCGGCGTGCAGCTGATGGCCGTGGCTGCCGTCGCGCCCGAGGGCGCACCAGCGCGGCTCGTCCGCATCGGCGGCTTCCACATCGACGTCGCGCCGCGCGAGGCGCTGATCATCCTCACGAACAACGACGTCCCCGGCGTGATCGGGCGCGTCGGTACGCTGCTCGGCGACCGCGGCGTGAACATCGCCGAGTATCACCAGGCGCGGCTCGCGCAGGGCGGCGAGGCGCTGGCGGCGATCAGCGTTGATGGTACGGTGCCGGCCACCGTGCGCGACGAGCTGCTCGGGCTGCAGGACGTCTGCACGGCGACGGTCGTGCACTTCCGCGGCGCGTGATGATCCGGCTCGCCGACGTCTCGCACATCGAGCGCGACGAGGGCGTCCGCCGTGCGTATGCGGCGGATGCCTCGGGGCTGCTGATGGTTCCGGAGGGCGTCGCGCGACCGGCCTCGGCGGCCGAGGTCGCGGCCCTGCTCGCCGAATCCAGCGCGAGCGGGACTGCCGTGACCTGCGCCGGCGGACAGACGAGCACCACCGGCGCGTCGATCAGCGACCAGGGCATCGTGCTTTCCATGCGCGGCATGGATCGCGTGATCGATCTCGATCCCGTCGCGCGCGTCGTGCGCGCCGAGCCGGGCGTGTTCGTCGGTGAGCTGAAGCGCGCGTGCGCGGCGCACGGACTCCTCCTCGCTCCCGATCCGACGAGCGAGGAGGAGTGCACGGTCGGCGGCGCGGTCGCGTGCAACGCGTCGGGCGCCCGCACCTTCCGCTACGGCGCGACGCGGCCGCACGTTCGCGCGCTCAAGGTCGCCCTGGCCGACGGCTCGATCGTCGAGCTGCGGCGGCCCGCGCTCGAGAAGAACACCGTCGGCTACGCGCTGGCGCACGATCCGGTGGACTGGTTCGTCGGCAGCGAGGGCACGCTCGGCGTGGTCGTGGAGGTGGAGCTCGGGCTGCTGCCGCTGCCCGAACAGGTGATCGGGCTCGCCATTCCCTTCGCGACCGAGCAGGACGCGCTCGCGTTCGTCGTGTCGGCGCGCGAGAGCCGGCAGGTCCATCCGCGCTGCCTCGAGTTCTTCGACCGCCGCGCGCTGGCCATCGCGCGCGAGGCCGAGTCGACGCCCGGTTGGGCGACGGACGCCGACGCCTTCGTGTACGTCGAGGAGGTGCCGCCGCACGGCTCCGCGCCCGCGCTCGACGAATGGCTCGAGCTGGCCGAGCAGAAGGGCGCGCTCGCCGACGACGTGAACGTCTATGAGGGTGAAGCCTCGCTTCGTGAAGCGAGGCGCGTGCGCCATGCCGTGCCGGCCACGATGAACGAGCGCGGTACGGCGCGGCGCGTGCACGGAGGGCGAAAGGTGTCCACCGACTGGGCCGTGCCCTACCCGAGACTCGGCGAGATGCTCGCGAAGGCGCGCACCTTCGCCGACATCGCCGGCATCGAGCAGGCGGTGACGTATGGCCACGCGGGCAATGGCCACCCGCACCAGAACTTCATCGCCCACGACGCGGACGAGCTGCGCCGCATCGAGGCGGTGGTCGAGCAGACGCTGCGCGAGGTGATCGCGATGGGCGGCACCGTGGCCGCCGAGCACGGGATCGGGAAGATCAAGCGGAAGTGGCTGCCGCTGCAGATGTCGCCGCTGCAGGTGCGCACGATGCAGGCGGTGAAGCGCGAGCTCGATCCGGCCGGGATCCTCGCGCCTGGCAACGTGCTCTGACGCCGTCGTGCGTCAGGGGTAGCCATTCCCGCTGAGCCCCGTCGGCGGCATCGCACGGGCCGGCTCCTTGCGCGGCCAGATGATGATCACGCCGCACTCCGCGCGTCCCTCGAAACGGGCCGGCACGAACGCCTCGTCCGCGTAGGCCTCGATGCCGCCGATCTGACTCGGCGGCACCTGGTTGATCGACTGCCCTTCCGCCCCGTTGATCACGATGTTGGCGCTCTGGCACTCGCCATGTCGCCGTAGCGCCTTGTTGGAGACGATGCGCGCGTCGGAGCCGCGCCCGAGCGCAGTGAAACCGAACACGTTGATGAAGAGGTCCGCCGCCTCGGACGCGTGAAGCCCGTCGATCTGCTCGCGCGTGAGGAACTGGCCGAAGGTGTTCGTGCGCCGGTTCCGCTCGAACTCGGTGTAGTCCGTGCGGGTCCCGACGACGTGCACGGAGTCCAGCACTACGTTGCGCCGCAGGAGCACGTCGCGGCTCACGCTCCGGTTCGGCCGCAGCTCGACGGGCATCTCCGTGATGGGATACCCGAGACGGCGGACGACGAGAAGCTGGGTCCCCGCCGGCAGCGCGTCGAGAGTGTACCGGCCCGCGCTGTCGGTGGCCGTGATGGAGCGCGCGTCGCGCACGTGCACTTCGGCGCCGGCCACGGGCTCGCCGGTGAGCGACCGCACCTCGCCGATGAGCTTCGCCGTTCCGACGAGCGCGAGCTCCGCGCGCGTGGAGTCGCGTCCATCGACGGCGAGCAGGTGCGCCACCGAATCGAGCGCCGTCGCGGTGGGTGACGTACGTGGACTGAGGGAGAAGTCGCGCACGACGACGCCCTCGTCGTCGGAGACGACGACGCGCACGATCGGGCCGGCTCGATCCTCGTGCCGCAGCTGGAGCGAGAGCGTGGTACCGCTCGGCACGCCGCACATGCGGTACTCGCCGTTCGGTCCAGTCTTCACCGATGCGCCGCGCGTCTGCGTCACGATCTCCCGCGTTCTCGCGTCGATGTAGTTGTGCACCCAGGCGGCGGCGACGTCCGCGCCGACGAGCGGCTCGTCCGTGTCGGCATTCATCGCGTGGCCAGCGACGGCAACCTTCTCCTCACTCAGGCGGAGGCCGTGACAGACGGCGTCGCGCAGCTTGGTTCCGGACGGCAGGGTGACGTCGAAGCGCGACGTCTTCCCCGCGGCGATGTCGATGCGCTCGGCCGGGAGCGAGACGTCGAGCGAATCCAGCGTCGGAATGCCGACCTGGATCAGATAGCGGCCGGGCGACAGTGCGTCGAGGCGGAACTGCCCCTGCGCGTCGGGGTGAACGGTGATCGTCTCGCTCGACTCGGACTCGAACGCCACGAGCGACACCACCGCCGCACGCACCGAGCGCGTCCCCATCCGCTCGTGAACGGTTCCATGCAGCGCGCCGACTGGACGCTGCTGCGCGGCGAGCGAAGGAGTGCGCACGAGCAGCGCGATCGTGGTGGCGAAGAAGAGCGATCGCACGGGTGTCGTGTGCGTAGCTCCACCGTTACGGATAGCCGTTCGCCCTGAGCCCGGTCGCGGCATGCGACGTGGGAGTCGTGCTCTTTCGCAGCCAGATCACGACCACGCCGCAGTCGGCCTGGCCGGCGAACCGGCCGGGCACGAACGCGGCATCGGCGTACGCTTCGATCCCCGCGATCTGGCTCGGCGTGACGTCGTTGATCCGTCGCCCCTGGGCGCCTTGCATGATCACACTCGCTTCGGAACACTTGCGGTGGCTCGCGAGCGCCATGTTCGAGATCACTCGGGCGTTCTCGCCACGGCCGAGCGCCGTGAAGCCGAGCAGATCGTCGAACAGATCGACGGTCTCCGTCGCGTGCTTCTTCCGGTCGATCTGTTCCTGCGTGAGGAACTGCCCGTACGGGTTCGTTCGCCGCATGGCGTCGAACGCTTCCAGATCGGTCGCCTGGATGGCATCGAGCGTGACCGGACGAACGAGCAGCACGTCCCGCTCGGTGCGCTTGCCAGGCCGCAGCTCGGCGGGAAGCTCCGCGAGCGTGTATCCCGGATGGCGCACGACGAGCATCTGTGTTCCGGCCGGAAGCTCACCGAGCACGAAACGCCCGGCCCGGTCGGTGACGGCCGAGGCGCGCGCGTGGCGTACGTGGACGTGCGCGCCGACGAACGGCTCCCCCGACAATCCGCGTACGGTGCCCGACAGCTCGGACGTACCGACCGTCTGCAGCTCCTCCGCCGGCTCGTTATGTCCCTTCCTCGCCGCGGCGCTCGCAGCGGAATCGAGTGCGGCGATCGTCGGGGAGGTTCGCGCGCTGAGCGAGAGATCCCGCGCGATGGCGCCCTCGTCCTCCGCGATCATGAGCTGAAGCACGGCGCTCGCGCGCCCCTGGCTTCGCAGCTGCAGCGTGAACAGCGTCTCGGTGGGCACGCCGCAGATGCGATACTCACCCGCCTGACCCGACTTCACCACCACGACGCGCCTGGTGGGAATGGACCGGTGGGTCGACCGGTCCATCGGGAACTCCATCCAGATCGCCACCAGCTCGGCACCGACGAGCGGACGGTCGTCGGCGTCCGCATCGATGGCGCGGCCGGCGACCGCGCCCCTGCGCTCCGCGAGCCGTTCTCCTCGGCACACCGCCTCGCGCAGTGTCGTGCCCCCGGGCAGGGTAAAGTCGGCGAGCATCACTCGGCCGGGTGCGATCGCTACCTCGCTCGCTGGAAGCGCAACCTGAAGCGAGTCGAGCGACGGACTCAGGACGCGCGCGCGATAGCGGCCCGGCGGGAGGGAATCGACACGGAACCGCCCCCTCGCATCGGGGACCGCGCTTGCGCTGAACATCGTATCGGGCGCCACTCGGCGCACCGCGACCCTCGCCGTCATGACGGAGCGAAAGCTCGACCGCTCGTGAATCGTGCCTTCGATCGCGCCGAGCGTGTCGCGTTGCGCGGCCAGCGATCCGATCGGGGCGAGGACGAGTAGGAGAGCGACGAAGGTGACGATGGATTGCATGTCTCGATGCTGCAGCCGGCCGCACTGGCTGGAGCCAGCGGGCGAAGGTGGCGCGGACGCGGAGAATATCGCGCTCGATCGGCCGCGGCGCGATCTCATCGCGGGTTGCCTCGTTCGCCACGGCTGGCGAGTTTGCGAATCCTTCACTCCGCCACGCTGCCGAATGCCCTTCCGCACTCTCGCCACTGGCGGGATCGCCGCCGATCGCCCCATGAGCCAGGCGCTCGCACCCGAGCGCCTGTCGTGAGCGCCAGCGGCTACTCCAGCGTCGTGCTCGACGTCGATTCCACGCTGTGCGGCATCGAAGGTATCGATTGGCTTGCCGCGCGCCGCGGACCCGAGGCGGGAGTGCGAATCGCCGAGCTCACCGATCGCGCGATGAACGGCGACCTGGCGCTGGACGCGGTGTACGGCGAGCGGCTCGGCGCGGTGCGCCCGACGCGGGGCGATCTCGAGGCGCTGGCATCGGCGTACGAGGAGGCGCTGGCGCCCGGCGCCGCGGCGGCGATCGCACGGATGCGCGCCGCCGGCCGGCGCGTCGTCCTGGTGAGCGGCGGGATCCGCAACGCGATCCTTCCCGTCGCACGCCGGCTCGGCATCGACGACACCGATGTGCATGCGGTGAGCGTGCTCGTGGATACCGACGGGGAGTACGAAACGTACGACGCGCATTCGCCGATGACGACCGCCGAGGGAAAGCGCGCCGTGGTGGCGGCGCTGAGGCTGCCGCGACGTCTCGTCGCTGTGGGCGACGGCGCGACGGACCTCGCGATCCGTCCCGTCGCCGACGCGTTCATCGCCTTCACCGGCTACGTGCGCCGCGAGCCCGTCGTGGCGGGCGCGGATGCAGTGGTGGAATCCTTCGACCAGCTCGTGGAGCTCGTACTCGCATGACCGCTTCGCTGCTCACGCAGGGCACCTTCTTCTTTCCCGGACCGACCGAGGTGCGCGCCGAGGTGCTCGCGGCGATGACGCGCCCGCTCATCGCGCACCGCGGCAAGGCGTTCGAGGCGCTGTTCGCCGCCATCCAGACGTCGCTCCGCCCGATCTTTCGCACGACGCGCCCGGTGTACGTGAGCAGCTCGTCGGCGACGGGACTCATGGAAGCCGCGGTACGGTGTGCGCCGGAGGGGCGCGTGCTGTCGATCGTGAACGGTGCGTTCTCGGCCCGCTTCTCGGCGATCGTCAAGGCGTGCGGCCGCGAGAGCGACGTGCTGGAAGTGCCCTACGGCGAGATCGCTACGCTCGACATGGTAGCGGACGCGCTGCAGCGGCAGCGCTATGCGGTCGTCACCGTCGTGCACTCGGAGACGTCGACGGGCGCGCTGCAGGACGTGCGCGGCATCACGCGCCTCGCCCGCGACGCCGGCGCGGTGTGCCTCGTCGATTCCGTGACCGGGATCGGCGGCTCCCCGCTCGAGTTCGACGAGTGGGAACTCGACCTCGCGCTCACCGGCTCACAGAAGGCACTCGCGCTGCCGCCCGGGCTCGCGTTCGCCGCGGCGACGCCGGCGTTCATCGAATCGGCGCGCGGCACGGCACGGCGGGGACTCTACTTCGATCTCGTCGAGTTCGACGCCTACGGCGCGAAGAACCAGACGCCGAACACGCCGGCGATCAACCTGTTCTACGCCGCCGAGGTGCAGCTCGCCGCCGTCGCGGCGGAAGGGATGGAGGCACGCTGGGCGCGCCACCGCCGGATGGCCGAGATCACGTATGCGTGGGTGGACGACCTGCGAGCGAAGCACGGCGACGCGTTCGGCGTGCTCGCGCGTGAGGGAGGCCGCACTCCGACCGTCACGAGCATCACGATCCCATCGACGTTCACCGCGTCCACCCTCGTGAAGGGCGTCGCCGAGCGCGGATTCACGATCGGCAACGGCTACGGAAAGAATCGCGAGACGACGTTCCGGATCGGGCACATGGGGGATCACGTCCCCGAGCGGCTGGCGGATGTCCTCGGGGTGTGCGGAGAGGTGATTGGGGAGTTGGTTTCCTGAAACTGCTACTGCAGTACCGAGTACGACGGACGTAGCGAGTACCCAGTAGCAGTGAGCCGGCCCCCGGAAGGTGGCGAGCCCTCTTCCGTGAAGGCCCGTAACGGCAGAGAGCCAGAGGGCAGTCCGGGAACCTCTCTCCGGTGTACTGGTGGGGGCCCTCGCGTAGTGGCCCTTGCGGAACTCGTAACCCCGCCGGCCGGATTAGAATTCGAAATGCACACTCTTTACCGCTACCTCCGCCCCTACTGGCGCTTCGTACTGCTCGCGCTCTTCCTGGCGGCGGTCAATCAGGTCTTCTCGCTGCTCGATCCGTTGATCTTCCGGCATGTGATCGACGAGTACGCGACACAGTACGACAAGTACAGCCGTCCGCAGTTCTTCCGTGGGGTCGCGCTGCTGCTCGGCATGGCGGTGGGCGTCGCGTTCGTGTCGCGCGTCGCAAAGAACTTCCAGGACTACTTCGTCAACGTCGTCGTGCAGCGCGTCGGCGCCGACCTCTACTCCGACGGCATCCGCCACTCGCTCGCGCTCCCCTTCCAGACGTTCGAGGATCAGCGGAGCGGCGAGACGCTCGGCAAGCTGCAGAAGGTGCGCTCCGACACCGAGCGCTTCATCGCCGCGTTCGTGAACATGGTGTTCACCACCCTCGTCGGCGTGATCTTCGTGATGGTGTACGCCTTCAAGGCGCACTGGGCGATCGCGCCGGCGTTCATGCTCACCGTGCCGCTCCTCGCCGTGCTGAGCTCCGTGCTGAGCCGGCGCATCAAGACGATTCAGAAGGTCATTGTCGCCGAGACGACCGCGCTCGCCGGCGCGACGACGGAATCGCTGCGCAACATCGAGCTCGTGAAGAGTCTCGGGCTCGCCAAGCAGGAGGAGCTCCGCCTCAACGCGACGACGGAGAAGATCCTCAAGCTCGAGCTCAAGAAGGTCAGATACCTCAGATCTCTCTCGTTCATTCAGGGCACTGCGGTGAACTTCCTGCGCACGTGCATCCTCTTCCTCATGCTCTACCTGATCTTCGAGAAGCAGATCACGGTGGGGCAGTTCTTCTCCCTGCTCATCTACTCGTTCTTCATCTTCGGCCCGCTGCAGGAGCTGGGGAACGTCATCAACATCTATCGCGAGACCGAGGCGTCGCTCGCCAACTTCGACGCGATCTTCAGAATTCCGATCGATCCCAAGCCGGCGCATCCGGTGACAGTGGACGACCTGCGCACCCTCGCCTTCGACGGCGTGAGCTTCACCCACGCCACCGCGACGGCACCGGCGCTCGCCGACGTGTCGTTCCAGGTGCGCCGAGGACACACCGTGGCGTTCGTGGGCCCCTCCGGGGCGGGCAAGACGACGCTCGTGAAGCTCCTCGTGGGTCTGTACCGGCCGGGCGCGGGGGAGATTCTCTACAACGGCGTGCCGAGCGACAAAGTGGACCTCGACCGCTTCCGCGAACGGATCGGCTTCGTGACGCAGGACGCGCAGCTGTTCAGCGGCACGATTCGCGAGAACCTGCTGTTCGTGCATCCCGGCGCGACGGACGCGCAGTGCCTCGACGTGCTCCGCCGTGCGGCCGCGAACTCGCTGCTCACCCGCGCCGACAAGGGGCTCGACACGGTGATCGGCGAGGGTGGGATGAAGATCTCAGGCGGCGAGAAGCAGCGGCTGTCGATCGCGCGCGCGCTGCTGCGCGATCCGCACCTGCTGGTGTTCGACGAGGCGACGAGCTCGCTCGACTCGCTCACCGAGGAGGAGATCAGCCGCACGATGCGCGACGTGGCGGAGAGTGCCGACGTGATCACGGTGCTGATCGCGCACCGGCTGAGCACCGTACTGCACGCCGACCGGATCTACGTGCTGGAGCGCGGCCGGATCGTGGAACAGGGGCATCACGATGCGCTGCTGGACGCGAAGGGATTGTACTACGCGATGTGGAGGC
>JBJMNN010000072.1:0-19871 GCA_045804245.1 Gemmatimonadaceae bacterium
AGACTACCAACGCAGTCGCCAGCCACGACCTAGAACGCTTTCGGCTTCAGCGGCGTCAACGTCACCGGCCCCGCGAGCCCCGACGGGAGCGGCGCCCACGAGGCCGCGCTGAAGAGTCCTTCCGAGCCGCGATTCGCCGCGAGCCGCGGGGGGAAGTTCACATTGTAGAACTTCTTCCACGGCACGCCCCGCCGGTCGAGATCGGCGATGCGGTTCGCCATCAAGTTCGTCACCTCGACCTCGAGCACGTTTCGGTCGCGCAGTGCGCCGGCCGGCACGTCGACGCGGTACCACGGGCCGATGAAGGTGCCCAAGTCCTGTCCGTTGAGTGCGATGCGCGCACTCTCGTGCACGGTGCCGAGGTCGAGCCGCCAGGCGGTGGTGCCGGCGGGGGCGGCCGGACGCGGCAGCTCGATCGTGTAGCGCGCCGTACCCGAGAAATTCTTGACGTCGTCGCCAGGCAAGTCGGTCCACGAGCCGAGCGGCGCGCTGGCGACCTTCGCGGGCAGCGTCGGTCCGCCGGACAGGAAGTCGAGCGACCAGCGTCCGCTCACGGGCACGGCCTCTCCCGCGCGCTCGACGTACGGCCACGACGTGCCACCCACGACGCGGTCGTACGTACGCACGATGCGCGACGCGCTGGCGGGAAACTGGAGATAGACCTCGATGCCGTTGGCCGTGCTCCGCACGCGCCCCATCCCGCTCGACGCATGCATCGCCGCATACACGGCGGCCGAGCGTGCCGAGGACGTGAGCGGCACCCAGCCGTCGACGGTCTTGCCGCTCGTGTTGACGATGAAGTACGTCGCGCCGTCGCGCTCGCGGCGGCGGACGAGCTTCAGTCCCATGTCGACGGCGGGCTCACGGCGCGCGTCCGCTGCGCCGAGCAGCGCATCGAGGTCGCTGCTCACGAGCACGACGCCGCGCCCGACGGCGACGCGCTGCACCGCGCGGTCGCTCGACGGCAGTCGCAGCGTGGTCGACTCGATCGCCTGGAGTCGCGCTCGGCGCCGCGCGAGGTCGCTCAACCCTGGGACGTCCTCCGGCAACGCACGATAGAAGGCGATGGTCGCGCCGCTGCGCGCGAGGAGCAGGAGCTTCTCCATCGTCTCCACCGGGGTGTACTTCGCGGCCGGCACGAGGACGGCGCGATAGCGCGAGCCGCCGGTCGTGATGAGACGACCGCCGATGGCGCGCGCTCCCGCGATCTGCTTGTCGCTCACGTAGTCGTACATGTACCCGCGCTCGAGCATGTGCTCCGCCGCCGTGCGGAACGCCGAGCTGTCGTACGGCGGGATGGCGTCGAAGTGGTCGAGCAGCGCCGCGGTCTGACCCTCGGCGCTGAACCCCTGCGAGGTGAAGCCGCCGGGAGGTGTCTGGCCCGGCATCGCGAAGCCGCTCCCTGCCGCCTGGCGGCCGCGCGCACGCGGACGTTCGGCGAAGCGGTCGTAGATCGGGAAGTAGAGCAGCACGTCGTCGTCGGGAAGGCCGGACTGCAGGAACGACTGCACGCGCGCCGCGTAGGCGTTGAGCTCCGCGAAGTCGCGCCACCAGGAATTCTGCGGATTGAACTCGACGGCGGCGTAGAACAAACGGCCGGGCCACGGCTCGCTCGCGGGCGAGTACGCGGTGCCGTGATACACGACGTGGTTGACGCCGGCGAGGAAGAAATTGTCGAGCGCGGTGCGCACGTCGGTGAGCTTGGTGACGAAGTGCTCGGTGAGCCACGTCGCCGCTTCGGCGGAGGCGAGGCGCTTGCCGGCGACGTGCGCCGCCGACGTCGCGAACTTGAGGCGCGTGGGCTCCGTCCCCTCGGTCTCCGGGATGTCGGCGGCGGCGTAGAGGTCGAGGATGTTCGACGGCGAGCCGTGCGCCTGGTCGCGCACCATGGCGCCGCGCGCATGGGCCCAGTCGGCCCACGGTTTCGTGAAGCCGTCGAGCACGAGCTCGGACACGGTCTGCCGATAGTCGGAGAGCACGCGCCGGCCCGTATCGGAGGCGCCTCCGTCGAACAGCGCCGGCAGATGATTGCGGAGGTCGTAGCCGCGTCGCGTCTTGAACTCGTCGAACAGCCGCGGCGTCCAATCGCCCTCGCCGAACGCGTCGTCCACCTCGTACGAATCGTTGAAGAAGCTGCGCACACCGCTCACGTTCCGTCCGGCGAACGCCTCGTCGAACCGGCGGAGGTAGCGTGTGATCGCCTGCCGAGCGAAGTGATCGATGACGTTCCCCTCTCCTCCGGGCGCGGCGCGCTCGACTTGCTTGCCGTGCCAGCCCTGAAACACAGCGTAGATCGTCCACTCACCGGCGGGGGCGGTCCAATCGAGTACGCTGGTCGGCGTCACGAACTTCGTGACGTCGACGACGTCACCTGCCTTCGAGTACGCCATCACGGCGAGGAGAGGCAGCGGTTTCGCGAAGCGGACCTGCTCGATCGCCTTTGCCTGCAAGTCCGGCGTGGTGGCGATCGGATCCCTCACTCCGACCTCGTTGGCGGGGTGCTGCCCCAGATAGCGCAGGAGCATCGTCGGCGTGTACGCGATGGTGTCGCGGAGCCGCTCGCCCGCGCGAAGCGTCCAGCGCTTCCAGGCGACGTACTTCGCGGCGTCGGTGTCGCCGACGTTCGGGCCGCCGAAGGGCCAGCCGGTCCCGGTGGCCATGTCGACGCCGAGTCCGAGACGCTTCGACTCGGCGAGCGTGTGCTCGAGCATCGACACCCACTTCGGCGACAGATACGGGATGAACTCCTGTTCGGTGCCGAACACACCATAGATGGGAGTGATCTCCACGCCGCCGAGTCCGACGCGCTGGTACGCCTCGAGGTTGCGCGTGAGGTCGGCGGGGTTCACGGCGCTGCCCTGCCACCACCAGCGCGTCCATGGGCGCGTCTCGGTGGTGATCGCGGGCCACGCGGGCGCGACGCCAGCGCGTTGCGCGCGCGCATCTCGTGTGCGCGCGAGCGATGCGATCGCGACGAGCGCCGCGATGGATGCGAAGCGTGCGCGCATGATCACAGCCGCGGCCGCGTCTTGCGCGCTGCATCGAGGCCGCACGACGGCCACGTCCTGAGTGGTGGAGCAGGGCGCGCGCGTGCGGTGCTACCGGACGGTGGAGTCGTCGCAGTCGCTGCCGCCGCCGCCGCCGCATTCGCCGCGATGATCGAGTCCGCGCGGGAGGCCATGTCGATACGCGCGCGCGAGACTCGCTCGGGGTCCTCGCTCGCGAGGTAGGTCAGCATCGCGACGAGCGTCGCGTTCGAGCGCAGGTCGTCGAACACGACCTTGTCGTAGGTGTCGCGATCGGTGTGCCAGGTGTAGCTGCCGTAGTTCCACCGCACGCCGCCGAGCGCGAAGGCGGGGACACCGGCGCAGTAGAAGGAGAAGTCGTCGGAGCCACCCAGCCCCGGCGCGCCGTCGCCGGTGAAGGTGATGCCGGCGCGGAACACGTCGGGCAGCTTGTCGAGCCAGGTGCGCGCGCGCTCGGCGGCGAAGGGAAAACCGAGCGCGCCGAAGCGCTCGATGCGGCCGGTGCCGTTGTCGTGATTGAACAGTGCCTGCGTCCCCTCGACGATCTCGGGATGGTCCTCGCGATACGCCTTCGAGCCGACGAGACCGAACTCCTCGCCGGTCCAATGGCCGACACGGATGCTGCGCTTCGGCCGCGGGTAGACCCGCTTCAGGATGCGCATCACCTCCATCATCATGATGGTACCCGTGCCGTTGTCGGTCGCGCCGGACGCGCCGTCCCACGAGTCGAAGTGCGCCGAGAGCAGCACGTACTCGTTGGGCTTCTCGGTGCCGGGGATCGTGGCGATGGTGTTGAACACCGGCCGCTCGCCGAGCAGCCGCGAGCCGAGCGCGAGCCGGAGCCGCGGCTTGTCGCCACGCTCGGTGAGCCGGAAGACGAGGCCGTAGTCCTCGCAGCTCAGCGAGACGGCCGGCGCGCGCGTGTTGTACGTCTCGAAGATCTCGCGCGTGCCGTAGGCGTCCTTGGGGCGCGACGTGAGGATGCCGGCGACCCGCGCCTTCTCGAGGCGAATGCCGAGCGCGCCGCCGCCGAGCGCCATCGAGTAGCCGGTGCCGCGCACGTTCGGGTTCGCCCACTCGTCGAAGATGTCGTCGGCGCGAGCATGATAGCGCTGCCTCGACTCGGGGGTGGCGAACTGATTCCAGTCCGCATCCGGACGACAGCTCAGCGGCGGCGCGGACACGAGGACGAGCTTTCCGCGCGCTCGCGGGAGCCAGCGCACGAACTCGATGCTGTCATGAAAGAGCGGGAGCACGATGGTGCCGGCGACGAGTGGCTTGCCCTTGGTGCCCGGACTGAACCCGAGCATCGTCGCCTCGAGGGTACGGACACGCGGCGTCAGCAGATCGACGTGCGACGTCCCTCGGCGCCAGCCGCGCCAGGTGCCGTACTTCTCGTTTCTGGCCTCGATCCCCCAGCTCTTGTACATCGACACGAGCCACTTCTGGGCGTTGCGCTGGATGGCGGTACCGGTGAGCCGCGGACCGATGGAGTCGAGAAGCGTGCCCGCCAACTGCTCGACACGCGAGCTGTCCATGCCGACGGACCAGATCCGGCGCAGCACGGGGTCGTCGGTGGGGAAGGAGGGAGCGCTCTGTGCGCGTGCGGGCTCTGCCAGGTAGATCGACAACGAGGCGAAGGCAGCGAAGGTGGTGCGGAGATTCATCTGATTGAACTCAGTCAAGTACGAGAACGCATTCATCGAGCATCGCGCGCAGATCGAACGACGCGAACCCGGATGACCCGGATTGGACGGATGACGCTGATCTGCTCCTCTCCGGGTCGAGCTGCATACTCTCTCGAGCACCGCTTCTCTCTCTCCACGACCCCAAAGTCTTTGCTGGTCCGGGGTAGAGATCTCTCCGTCGAAGATCCGGCAGTGTTCGGGTCATCCGTCCGATCCGCGTCCGCGTCGTTGGAGAGCCACTCGCGCAGGAGCAGGCGGTAGTGGCGATCCGGCCCCTTCCGCCCGATCGCCGTTCCAGATCCGCGTTCCGTCGTTGAGTACGCTGAGGTGCCTGCCGATCTCTACGCGACCCAGACGCGCTCTGCTGCGAATCCGGGTCCGGCGCGGGAGATGCAGTCCGCTCCCCTCCGCAAAATCGCGTCAACGTCATCGGAGAATGGTAGCATGGCAATCAGGCTCAAGCCGATCAAGGATCAGGTCATCGTCATCACGGGCGCGTCGAGCGGGATCGGGCTCGCGACGGCGCTGGAGGCCGCCAGACGTGGAGCGCGCGTCGTGCTCGCCTCGCGTGACGAGGCCGATATCAAGAAGGCCGCCGACCAGATCACGGCCAACGGTGGCCAGGCCACACCGGTCGTCGTCGAGGTGGGAGACCAGCAATCAGTGGAGGCGCTGGCCGAGCAGGCGATCGTCGCCTACGACCGGATCGATACGTGGGTGAACAACGCCGGCGTGTCCATCTACGGGAAGCTCGAGGAGGTGCCGATCGAGGACGCGCACCGTCTGTTCGAGACGAATTACTGGGGCGTCGTGCACGGCAGCCTTGCCGCGCTGCCGCACCTCAAGCTTCACGGCGGCGCGCTGATCAACGTCGGCAGCGAGCTCTCGGAGACGGCGATGCCGCTTCAGGGACACTACGCGGCGAGCAAGCATGCGGTGAAGGGGTTCACCGACACGCTGCGCATGGAGCTGCATCACGACGGCGCGCCGGTGTCGGTGACGCTGATCCAGCCCTCGGCGATCGACACGCCGTATCCCGAGCACGCGATGAACTATCTCGGCGTCGAGCCGAAGCACGCGCCGCCGGTGTACGCGCCGGAGATCGTGGCGGAGGCGATCCTCTCCTGCGCCGAGTCGCCGCGTCGGAACCTGCGCGTCGGCGGTGCGGCGAAGATGTTCACCACGATGGAGAAGGTCGCGCCCTCACTCGGCGACCGGATGAAGGAGATGACGGCGTTCGATCAGCAGCGCACGGACGAGGCGCCGCGCGACGACGACACACTCTACTCGCCACGCCCGGGCGACGGCCGTGTGCGCGGCCACTATCCGGGCCGCGTGATGAAGCGGAGCCTGTACACTGCCGCCGCGCTCAACCCGGTGAAGACGCTGCTCGGCGCGGCGGCGATCGTCGGGATCGCGGGGGTGCTGAGCACGAGGCGCGGGGACTAGCGCGATGCGTTCTGCATTCGTGCGCTCGTGTTTGCTGTAACAGCTTGACGCGGAGTCCGCCGAGGGGACTTCGAGGGCGCGGCGTGGGCCGCGGTGCCATCCCGCCGAACTGCGGGAGCGCAAGCAAGACCTTTAGGGTCGGCATCCAGCCGTTCGGGGCGCCGTGGCCTCGCTCGGTCCTCCGCGCACTCGCCGTGCAACCTCCGCGCGCCTCCGCGTCAATCAGTTCCGCACGCGCACCCGCGATCAGTCCACGATCACAATCGTCCCCGCGGCCTTGTCGCCTAACCGCTGGCGGCGGTCGCCGAAGATGAAGATCCAGTCGATCGGGCCGAGGAGCATCAGCAGCAGGTTTCGGATGAACGACTGGCCGAAGCTGCACGGCGCTCCCGTCTGCATCGAGACGACGCGAATGCCGACCATGCGCTTGCCGTAGCTCTGGCCACCCTCGAGACCATCGGCGAGCAGCGTGTAGAGAAAGGCGAAGATGCAGGCGAGCACGATCAGCACAATGCCCACTGCATGCAGCACGAAGGTGAGGAGGAAGGCCGCGATGGGCGCCGCCGCGGCGACGAGCCCGTCGAGGAACTGCGCGGCGAGTCGCTGTGGAAGGGAGGCGAGATCGACGGCCTCGGCGACGGGCGCGTGCGTCATCGGGTCGAGAGGTCGGTGACGGCCGCCGGCACGCCGCGCGCGAACGCGATGTAGTCGGTCGGCGTCGGTGGGAGATGCGCCTGGCGCAGCAGCAGGTTGATCTTCCCGCGGTGATACTGCCCGTGCAGCATCACCTGGAGCAGCATATCGCTCACGGGAGTGTCGAACGACCGACCAGCGCTGTTTACGTAGGCGACGCGCGCGTCGAGCGCATCGGCCGAGAGCCCCGCGAGGTACGCCGAGTACTCGGCGCGGAGCGATGCGGCGAGCGACGATGCTTCCGCGATCGACAACTCGGGCCAGACGGCGTGGCGCGCCGGGCGTTGTAGCAGACGGTCGAGCCACACGGATTCGGCGCCGAGCACGTGCGCGTACTCACGCCACGCGAGCGCGGGCGGCGGACGCATCGCCGCGAGCTCAGAGAAGAGGAGCTCGTCGGCCCACGCGGCGTGGTCCCACATCCGACGGAACGTCTCGAGCGCGTCCATTCATCCCTTCCGCTTGAAGAACTGCACCGCCTTCTCGTGCTTCTCGGCGGCCGCTCGCGTCTTGAAGGTGCCGAGGTTGCGACGCTTGCCGGTCTTCGGATCGATCTTGCGGGAGTAGAGGCGGTATTCGCCCGATTTGAGTTTGCGGATCATGGGGAGAGACGATGCACGGAGTCGGTTGTCGGTTGTCGGTTCACGTTAGCAGACAGGAACTGCGACGACGTAGACAGACAAGTGGTCCAGCCGATCACCGACAACCGATAGCTGCGTTCCTCTAACTCTAAGGCGCGGGAAGGAACATACGTGCCCGGGTCGGCTTCGCCATCCCGTCGCCGAGATAGAACGAGACGTGCGGCGGCTGGTTGTAGGCGACGTTCTGCCAGGCGATGCCGAGGCGGTAGACGGGGTCGTGCATCAGCGTCGTGAAGGCGTAGGGAGTCGGTGTGGTAGTTGTGTAGATTCGCAGCTCGCGCGGGTCATCCGCGACGCGGAGGATGAACTCCTCGCGCCAGTCGCCGAGGATGTCGCCGCTCAGCACGGGGGTGGACTTGGTGCCGTTGTTCGACGCCGCGCCGGTGGCGACGAAGAGCGTGTCCATCCGCTCGGCGGTCCAGTTCCACTTGTAGACGACGTTCTTGTCGAGGAGCTCGCGCAGGAGATCGCCGTCCCACCAGATGCCGAAGTTCACCGCGGTAGGCTGCTTCTCGGAGATCAGCGCGCCCTTCGCGCTCCAGATGCCGCGCAGTCCCGCGCCCGCGACCCAGCTCTCGGCACCGCGCGTGCGTGGATCGACGTCGAACGAGTTGCCGCGGCCGGGGCCTTCGCCGTCGGCGCCCGCCTTCACCGATGCCTTCTTCCAGAGCACGGCGCCGGTGCGCGCGTCGCGGAAGTTGGCGCCCGCGTCGTCGAACCGCTCCTGGATGTCGAACACTTCGAGGCCCGGGCGATCGGGATCGAGGTCGCTCACGTGCAGCGCGTCGCCGTGACCGAGGCCCGTGGAGTAGAGTCCGCGGCCATCGTCGTCGATCGTCGCGGCCCCGAAGACGATCTCGTCGCGTCCGTCGCCATCGACGTCGGCCACGGCGAGCTGGTGGTTCCCTTGGCCGCGGTAGGCGCGGTTGCTCTCGGGGCCGGAGTCGCTGTCGAACGTCCAGCGGCGCGAGAGCTTGCCGCCGCGCCAGTCCCACGCGGTGAGCACGGCACGCGTGTAGTAGCCGCGCGTCATGATCAGCGACGGATGCACGCCATCGAGATAGGCGACGCCGGCGAGAAAGCGGTCGACGCGATTGCCGTAGCCGTCGCCCCAGATCGCCTTGAGCTGTTCGGTGGTGGGAGTGAGCGACGTGGGGTGACGCGGCGGGATGAAGCTGGTCGTCGCGAGTGCGGCACCAGTACGGCCGTCGAAGATCGTGAGATACTCGGGGCCGGCGAGCACGTAGCCGTCGGCGTTGCGGTAATCCTTGCTCGCGTCGCCGATGACCTTGCCGGTGCCGTCGACACTGCCGTCAGCGGTCTTGCAGGCGACCTCGGCGCGTCCGTCGCCGTCGAGATCGTAGACGATGAACTGCGTGTAGTGCGCGCCCTCGCGGATGTTCTTCCCGAGATCGATGCGCCAGAGGAAGGTGCCGTCGAGCCGGTACGCTTCGAGGATCGGGTTCGTCGTAACGCCCTTCTGCGAGTTGTCGCGCCCGCGGCCGACCTGGTGCACGACGAGCTCGTACTCGCCGTCGCCGTCGAGATCACCGACCGAGCCGTCGTTGGGCGTGTAGCCCTCGGGGGTGCGAAGCCGCAGCGAGAGATAGGGCGTCTCGCGGCGTAGGACGTAGCGCTCGCTCGGCGCGAGCTCGGCGCCGTTCACGACCGCGCGCACGACGTACGCGACCGGCGCGCTCACGTAGATCGAATCGGCCGTGCTCGTCGCGCCAGTAAGCGGCGCGGCGTTCACGCGCACCGGTGCGGCGTTGCCGACGATGCGATAGAGGTTGAACGCGACGTCGTCCGGATCGGTGCCGAGCAGGCGCCAGCTCACGAAGACGCGATTGGTACCCGAGGGCACGGCGACGAGCCCGCGACCGAGGCGCTCCATCTGCCGGCCGATCTCCGTGCCTGGTCTCGCCGCGCTGTGCGGGGGAGCGGCGCACGCTGTCAGTACCAGCGCGAAGGCGAGAATCGGCGAACGGATCATGTCGTCGATACGAGGTGCTCACGGGTTCCGTTGGCGTTCCCAACTACGGAACGCGGATCTTTGACTGCGATCTAACGGAAAGGGCCGGATCACTCCGTGCGGGTGGAGAGATCCCTCTGCCGTACCATCAAAGAATTGTAGTCGTGGATGGAGAGGAGCGGTGCTGTCGTCCAGGCAACACGACCCGGAGAGGATCCGATCGGGCCGTTTCAGTAAGATCCGGCAGTTATCCGCGTTCCGTCGTTCGGCCCCGCGAGTAGAAGATCAGGTCCACCACCTCGGCCGTTTCGGCGACAGTCGCGCCATGATCCCGAAGCCGACACCGACGGCGACGCCCTTCAGGAGCACGATCGCGATCACGACGTAGATCAGGAAGTCCACGACGCGCGGGGTGAGCTGCTGGTTGACGGAGTGCATCCACACCCAACCGCGCAGCGCCTGGCCCGCGAACCAGAGTCCGGCCGCGATCGCGAACGACAGGGCGATCCATGCGAGGCCGAACAAGCGGAGCATCATCGCCGCGATCCCGTGCGAGGTGCCCACCACCCACTCGCCGCACGCTCGGCACTTCTTCGCTTCGCGCGGAATCTCGTCGCAGCACCAGGGGCAGCTCTTCACGGCGGGGGCGCGGACCTTCGCCGTCTCGCGGGAGATCGATCGGGTCGCCAGCATGAGGCATCGCTCGACAGGGGGTGTCTGCCCCTACGGACGTGTCCCCGTCAGGGTGTCGCGCCGGCTCCGGCTGCGGCGGCGACCTGGTGCCCGAAGGTCGTGAGCGCGGACCAGTAGCGTGCGCCACCGACGAACGGGACGTCGTTGTGGTGCGCGCCCTCGATCCAGAGCGCCTGCTTGGGCTGGCCGGCCGCCTCGTACAGCAGACGGCCATGCGACAGCGGAATCACCTCGTCCGCCGTGCCGTGGATGACGAGGATAGGGGCGCGCACACGCCGGATGTGGCGCAGGTTGTGGAAGCGGTCGAAGGGAAGGAGGGTCACCTTCGTGAGAACGCGGAAGGCACTCACGAACGCGCTCTCCAGCACGAGCCCGCCGATCGGAAGGTGCGCCGCGAGATCCGTCGCCGGTCCACTCCCTACCGAGCGGCCGTAGAGGACGATCCGCGACGGCGGGATCCTCAGCGTCTTCACGGCGTGATGATAGACGGCCTCCAGGTCGCTCGAGGAGCCAGCCGCCGATGGCGGACCACCGGTGCTCATGCCATAGCCACGATAGTCGAAGGCGAGCACCGCGAACCCGGCGCGGCGCAGCTCCTCGAGAAAGAGCGCGAGCTGACCGAGGTCTTCGGCGTTGCCGTGCGCGTAGAGCACGGTGACCGCTGCGCTCGGATTGGGCAGGTGGAGCGTGGCGATGGATCCGCCGTCCGTCGGCACCATGACGATGGGCAGCTGTCCCGCGTGGTACGATGGCGATGGCGGCTGGAAGATCATCCGGTCCGACACGAGCCACGCGAAGGCCGCGAAGGCGACGTAGACGAGCACGACCGTGACGAGGATCGTCTTCACTCCACCTCCAGCAGCGAGCACCAGAGCTCGACCATGGCGGGATGTCCCACGAGTCGCACCGCCGAGTTGGCATCGAGCATGCCGAGCACCGGAGCCTGCGCGCCGAGCAGTCCGATCTGTTCGTGGCTAGTCGGGCATCAAGAAGTGCAGTTGTCGTTGTAGCAGTCGTTGCCCCAGCATCCGCCCAATCAGCTGCATCCGCTTAGTCCCTCCGTTCTTGATGCCTGCCCGCCGTTCTCGATGCCGGCCTGTCAGCCTCACGCCGCAATACCTCTTTCACGAAGGAGCGTACCATGCCGAGAGAGATCACCCCGTACCTCATGTTCGACGGAAAGTGCCGCGATGCGATGACGTTCTACCAGCAAGTGCTCGGTGGGAAGCTCGATCTGATGACGTATGGTCAGGCGGATCCCAAGACGCCCGCGGCGGAGAAGGATAAGGTCATCCACGCCCGGCTGGAGAGCGGAGCCACGGTGATCATGGCGTCGGACTCGGGGCACGGGATCCCGGTGAAGGATGGCGACGACGTGTGGCTGAGCCTCCAGTGCGGTCCCGCGTCCGAAGTGGACGCGCTCTACGCGAAGCTCTCCGCCGGCGGACAGACGCCGCAGCCGCCGAACGACGCATTCTGGGGCGCACGGTTCGGAATGCTCGTGGACAAGTTCGGCGTGCAGTGGATGCTCAACTCCGACGCGCCGCCGGGCGGCCAGAGCGGCGCGGGCTGACCACTCAGACGGACATGGGCACGCCGTCGAAGAAGTCGACGTGCCCGGTCTCCAGCGAGTACTCGGCGCCGACGACGAGGAGACCGTCGCGCTCGATGAGCTGCTCCAGCACCTCGGAGCCGTGGCGCAGGTGATCCACCGAGGCGCGGATGTTCGCGCGCACCGCGTGGCTCACCAGCGCGTCGACGTCGTGGCGCAGCTCGGTGTCGAGGAACGCCGCGACCGACGGCCGGACGCGATCGACGATCGAGCGCAGGTTGCGCGACTGGTTCTCCACGGGGCGCTGGAGTTGGTCGAGCGTGGCGAGGATGGCGCCGCACTGCGAGTGACCGAGCACGATGACGAGCCGCGTCCCGAACCGCTCGGCGGCGTACTCCACGCTCCCGACCTGTGACGGCGCGACGATGTTCCCCGCGACGCGGATGACGAACAGATCGCCGAGCCCCTGATCGAACACGATCTCCGCGGGGACGCGCGAGTCCGAGCAGCCGAGGATGATCGCGTGCGGCTCCTGCTGCTTCGCGAGCTCGGCGCGGCGCTCCTGGCTGAGGAGCGACTCGAGGCCGCGGACGTTGGAGGCGAAGCGGGCGTTGCCGTCACGGAGGCGACGGAGGGATTCGAGCGCGGAAATCATGTGCGGGGATGCCGGGATGCCCTTCAGCTACGCTCGGCTCAGTATTTCGCCGCGACGGCGCACGTAGTAGGTGATCCACTCGTGGGCGCCGTCGCGGCCGGCCTCTTCCCGCACGATGCTTCCTCCTGCCACTTCGACCGTCCGCGCAACGGTGCGGGCCGGAATGACGTGCATGGCCATGACGGGCCGACCGCGCCGGAACAGGGTGCGATGGGCCCACGCGAGCGGCGGCAGCCAGTGCTTGATCGCCTCGCGGAAGGGAATGCGGGTGGGAATCTGAAACACGGCGACGCCTTCCAGCGACAGAACGCGCACGAACTCGCGGAGATAGGCGAGAGCCACCGGCGGAGGCATGTGCTGAAGCACGATGACGCTCCACACGAGATCGATGGTGCCGGACGGGATGTGCGCGAGGTCGGCACCCGCAACGAGGCGATAGGTCACACGTGGACCGACCGTGTTTTCCGCATCGGCACGAGCGATCATACTCGGGGCAATATCGACGCCTTCCACCTGGTCGTAGTGTGCGGCCAGGGCCTGGGTAACGCGCCCGATCCCGCAGCCGACGTCGAGCGCACGCCCGAAGGCCACCGGTCCCTCGAGGGCTGCGAGGGAGCGCAGCAAGTCGGCGACCTGCGCTCGCCCCGTCGCGAAGAACTCATCGCGGTTCCATTTCTGCCCTTTCTTGGCAGCGTCCGTCAGAATCGCCCACATGGGATCTTCCGCCCCGAGCGCGTCCCATGTCTGCTGCAGCCCGTCCAAGCGCATCACGTACTCCATAGCCAAGGTGCCGCAATGTCCGAGGGGGTCACCGCGCGGTCAAGCACGCGCGACTGCATGACCACGGCTCGCACCGCTTCGCGCCTCCGCGTTAAACACCGCCAGTAGTGGTCGGCCCAACCGCTCAGCGAAAATTTCTGTCCGCGAACGTCAGAAACTGCTCCCAGTCGTACCTCGTCACGTCGTGCGTGCCGGGGCGCATGTGGAAGCCGAGCGACCCGTCGAGCGTCGGCTGGTTCACGCCGGGCATCTCGGCCGGCAGGTTCGACGGCGCGCCGAGCAGCGCGAACACCGGCTCGGCGGCCTTGGCGGCGAGGAAGGAGCCGCGCGGATCGCCCCACAGATCCTCGGCCGCCACGGCGATGTAGACCGGACGCGGCGCGACGAGCGCGATGAGCTCGTGCTGGTCGACCGGCAGGTCGCGCTCGCGGCCGTCGTACTTCCGGAAGTTGCGGGCGAACCAGTACGGAAAGCCGCGATTGATCTCGGCCACGGTCTCGCCGAAGTTGCGGCGCGAGAGCTTCGCGCCGCCAGTGCCCGACTCGTTGGCGACGACCATGGCGACGCGCGGATCGCGCGCAGCCGCCCAGAGCGCGGCCTTGCCGGTGCGCGAGTGGCCCATGAGCGCGACACGCCTTGCGTCGACGTCGGCGTCGTGCTCGAGGTAGTCGAGGGCGCGGCTGAGTCCCCAGGCCCACGACGCCAGTGCGCCCCACTCGTCGGGCTTCGGCTCGGTCTGGCCCTTCGCGAAGTAATGGGGGCGGATCCCGTGCGCGATCGCGTCCTTCGCGTCGGGGTCGAGATCACCGAGGTACACGCCGGCGAGCGCATAGCCGCGCGCGACGATCGTCTCGATCGGCCAGCGCTCTGCCCAGGCGCCGCGCAACACGGGTGCGCGCGCACTGTCCGGGCGCGGATGGTCGCGCAGCCAGTGCGGCGAGATCGTCACGCCGGAGTCGGTCGTGATCGTATGGCTGCCGTAGGTGAGCGCGAGGAACACCGGCGCCGGCGTGCGACGCGCATTGGGGACGTACATGAGGATGTCGATGTACGGCTCCTCCGCGTTGGTTTCGAGATGCACGCGCACCTCCTTGCGCGTCGCGCGACCGCCGAGCGCGGTGCGGTCCACCGAACGAACCTCGTGCCACATCCCGCGCGGTGCCGGCGGCGACTTGCCGTACACCTCGCGCTCGAACAGCGCGAGTAGCTCGGCGCGGCGCGTACGCCGCCACTCGTCGGCCGAACGCACGGGCTTTCCGTCCGCGAACACGAGCGGATCAGGAAGGGTGTAGGGCGCGACGCGGTTCTCGTCGTAGTTGATCCCCGGCCGTGCCGGCGACTGGCTCGAAAGCATCTTCGGAAGCAGTACGGTGCCGAGGACGACCGCCACCGCGTGCGCGACGACCGTCCCCGCGCGCGCCCTCACGTGCTCACCGCTGGCGGCGGAGCGTCGACAGGTACTCGACGAGATTCACGAGATCGCTCTCGCTCATCGTGCGCTCGAGCCCCTGCGGCATGAGCGACATGTCCATGCGCTTGCGGTCCACGATCGTGCTCTTCGGTACGCGCCGCTGGATCCCGCCGATGAGCTTCATCGCCACTTCGTCGTCCGTCTCGCTCGAGATCATGCCGACGAGCTGCTGGCCGTCGCGCGTCTTGATCGTCCACCCTTCGTAGCCGAAGCTGATCCCGGCGCTCGGATCGAGGATCGCGAGCAGGAGCCCGCTCTTCGGCAGCTTGTCGCCGATCTCGGTGAGTGCGGGACCAAAGTCCGTGCCGGCGCTGCCGACGACGTGACACGCCGCGCAGGTGCGCTCGAACACCGTGCGTCCCGCCGCCGCATCGCCGGTGCGCGCGGCGAGCGTCGTGAGCGGAGGGAGTGTCTTGCCGTCCAGCGTGGTGGCGGCTGGCGGCGTGAGATACTTCGCCGCGGAGTCGCGGATCTCGGGCCACGCCGCGAACAGCGCCGCGCCCGCCGCGGGCTCGAGCTGCTTCGGCAACCGCTTCTCACGCGCGAGCGCGATCAGACGGATCCATCCATTGTACCCGGTGCCGATCGACTGGACGGCCGTGCGCCGGAGATCGAGCGCGCGGGTGGTGTCGAGTGCGAGACCGGTCATGAGCGTGTCGACCGCCGGCGTGAAGTTGCGTCCGAGCACGACGAGCGCTCGGCGTGCCGCCGCGTCGTCAGTGCCCCGGACGAGCGCCGCGAACTTCGGCGCGCCGCCCCACGCAAGTGCGAGCCGCGCCGCCTCGCTCCCCATCGTCTCGTTGGGCTTCGAGATCGCGAGCCGCACAAGCTCGTCGAGCTCCGTGCGCACGCCGTACCGCTCGACGAGATCGACCCACTGTGTGGTGCCACGCATCGCGGCGAGCGAGCGCTGCAGCGCGGCCTGCACGGCGGGATCGTTGCCCACCGCCTTCGCGTCGAGCTGGCCGAGGATCACGGGGGTGAGCTCGGCACTCGCGCCGGCGGGAGTGCCGAGCAGCGCGAGGAGCGACTTCTGGCGCGCGTCGGCGGGATGGAAGTCGAGCGCGCGAAAATAGCGCAGTCGATCTGCGACCGGCGTCGATGGATCGCTGGCGAGCTTCTCGAGCAGCGGGAGCGCGCGCGCCGAACGGGCACGCCACACGATGTCGCGGCCGGCGGGCGTGTTCCACTCGTCGCCGATGCGATCGAGCCATGCGCCGAAGTAGCGATCCCACTGTCGGTCGCCGGCGACGCCGAGCGCTTCGAGGTACCAGCGGTCCTTTCCGTCGTACTGCTGCGCGAGGCCGGCCCAGAGCTCCGCGGCGCGACGGCTCTCGTTGTGACGCAGCGCGATGGCGACCTCACGCCGCACCGCGGGCGACGAATCTCGCGCGAGCCGTTCGGCCATCGCGATGACGTCGCCGTCGATGCGGCGCGTGGCGCGCAATCCAGTGATACGAATGTTCGGGTCCGCGTCCTTCGACGCCTCGGCGAGATAGCGCGCGCCGCGACCGGGAATGCGCGCGAGGAGCCAGAGTGCACGCGCACGCTCGTGCGGCATGCTGCTCCGCCACATCGCCGCGAGCACGCTCTCGGCGCGTCGGCCGTAGCCGGCGAGCCGATCGTAGGCGAGCTGGCGCGTCGCGAGGTTCGGGCTGCGCAGCGCGCGCGCCGCGCCGGCGGGCGACGAGAGGTCCAGCTTCGGCACCACGTAGCGCGTGCCCGGCGGCGCGATGCGGATGATCCGGCCTTGCGACTGGTCGGACATGTTGTGGCCGCCGACTCCTGCGTCGTACCAGTCGGCGACGAACAGCGATCCGTCGGGCGCGACGGCGACGTCCACCGGCCGGAACATCTTGTCCTTCTGCGTCGTGATCAGCGGGATCCGGTCGGCCGTGTAGCCCGCGCCATCGGCGCTGATGGCGAATGCACGCACCTCGTTCGGGCCGGGGTCGGCATGGATGATCGTGCCCTGGAACTGCTTCGGGAGCAGCGTGCCCTCGTACACGGTCATGCCGGACGGGGAGCCCGCGCCGTTGATGCGGACGTTGGGCACGGAGCCCGGATCGGCCGAGTGCCAGTGCCGGCGCGGAATCTCCGCTTCCATGTTCGTACGACGCGCGCTCCACCCCGCGCCGGTCATCTCGTCGCGGTAGCCAAAGTTGCCCCCTTCCATCACGTAGTTGAGCCGCGTGGAACGGTTGCCGTCGTCGTCGTTGTCCGACTGCCACACCGTGCCGTACGAGTCGAGCGCGAGCTCGTACGGATTGCGGAAGTTGTAGCCGAGCACCTCGAACTTCGTGGCGTCTGGCTCGAGCCGGAACGACATCCCTTCCTGATAGGGATCGCGCTTCGCTTCGACGCGGTAGCCGGCACGGTCGACGATCACGTTCCCCGCCGGGTCCATGATCGAGCGCGTCTCGTTGCCGCCGTTGAAGTAGAGCCGGCCGTCGGGACCGAAGACAAACGCGTGCGTGGAGTGATCGTGATCCGACGGGCCGCCGCCGGTGAAGAGAATCTCCTTCTTGTCCGGCCTGTCGTCGCTGTCCGTGTCGGTGAAGACGAAGATCTTCGTGTACGCCGACACGATCACGCGGTTGCCGAGCACGGCGATGCCCATCGCCGCGTCGATGTCCGTGCCCTGATAGAACACCGTGGTCTTGTCGGCGACGCCGTCGCCCGTGGTGTCTTCGAGGATGACGACGCGATCGCCCGCGGCGCGCAGCGGCTTCGGCTTGAACTTCCGGTAGTTGAACCCTTCGAGCAGCCAGACGCGGCCGCGCGAATCGACGTCGATGTTCGTCGGGTTCGTGATCGCCGGCGCTTCGGCGACGAGCGTCGCGGCGAGACCGGGTGCGACGTCGAGGGAGTCGAGGCTGGCGCGGGGCACGGCCGACGACGATGGTGTCGGTGCGAGCTGGATGCCGAGCGCGACGGCGACGAAGCCCGCGGCGGACGCGAACAGGCGAGCGAACAGAGCGAGCATGTGAGGAGGGATCTCGAATCCGGAAGGGCGGAAAGGACGTACGGTGAAGCGCGCGTCAATATGTGCGGGCGGTCAGGAAACGGGGAGGAACAAGACGCCGACCTCGACTGGACTCGCCCGCCGGGCAGCGTAATGTCAGGCGAGAACCGATCACGAGGAGGACGAAGCCATGTCATCGCGAGCCGTCGTACTGCTGGTCGCAGGTATCCTCCTGGCACCCCCTGCGGAAGCACTCGCCCAGGGAGGCGGAGCCGCGCCACCGATCGTGCGCTCCGTGAATCGCACGCACACCGTAGTGCAGGAGAACGGACGCGCCGTCGTTCGCCTCGACGCGAAGCCAGGCGACGGATTCGCCGTCGTCCAGGGCGCGCCGTTCGCCGAGGGCACGATCGAGCTGGACGTGCGCGGTGAAGACGTGCCGCAGCAGAGCTTCGTCGGCGTCGCGTTCGCGCTGCAGAACGACAGCACCTACGAGGCGGTGTATCTGCGGCCGTTCAACTTCCGCACGCCCGACACTGCGCGGGCGAAGCGCGCCGTGCAGTACGTCTCGCATCCGACATGGCCGTGGCAGCGGCTGCGGGCCGAGTCGCCGGGGAAGTACGAGCAGCCGGTGCGGCCCGTGCCCGATCCGAATGGCTGGGTCCACATGCGGCTGATGATCACGCGCACCCAGGTCTCCGTCTATGCGAACAGCGGTGACGAGCCCGATCTCGTGGTGACGCGACTCGGCGACGCGAAGCCGGGGCAGATCGGGCTGTGGGTGGGGAACAACTCGCGTGGCGATTTCACGAACCTGAAGATCTCGCCGGCAGGCGCAGGCGCACCCTGAACACGCCCGGCATGGCGTGAACGATCCCTGACGGACGCGTCCACTGGCCTCCGCCCGCCCGCCGCGTGAGATTCTCCCGATGAAACCCAGAGAGCTCACGCTGCGAGGGCTGCTCCTCGGCGCCCTCCTCACGACGATCTTCACGGCCGCGAACGTCTACCTCGGCCTGCGCGTCGGCCTCACCTTCGCCTCGTCGATCCCCGCGGCGGTGATCTCGATGGCGGTGCTCAGCGCCTTCAAGAACTCGTCGATCCTCGAGAACAACATCGTGCAGACGGTCGCGTCCGCGGCCGGCACCCTCTCGGCGATCATCTTCATCCTGCCGGGGCTGGTGATCGTCGGCTGGTGGACGACGTTCCCCTTCTGGGAGTCGTTCCTCATCTGCCTGAGTGGCGGTGTGCTCGGCGTGCTGTTCACGATCCCGCTGCGCCGCGCGCTCGTGACGAATTCGGATCTGCCCTACCCCGAGGGCGTCGCGGCCGCCGAAGTGCTCAAGGTGGGCGCGGGCCGCCGTGGCGAGACGACCGACGAGTCGGGTGAGGCCAGGGAAGGATTGACGGCGATCGTGCTCGGCTCGGTCGCGTCGGCGGGGTTCGCGATCGTGACCGCCACACGCCTCGCGGCGGCGGAGGTGACCGGCTTCTATATGATCGGCGCGCGGGCGTCGAGCGGATACAACATCGCCTGGTCGCTCGCGCTGCTCGGCGTCGGGCAGCTCGTGGGACTGTCGGTGGGAATGGCGATGCTGCTGGGGCAGGTGATCACGTGGCTGGTGGCGGTGCCGTATCTGACGTCGATCACGCCCGCAGCGGCCGGCGTGTCACTCGCGGCGCACACGACGACGATCTGGCGGATGCAGGTGCGGTTCATCGGCGCCGGCGTGATCGGCGTCGCGGCGATCTACACTCTGGCGCGACTCGCCAAGCCGGTGTGGGACGGCCTGCGGGCGACGCTCGCCGCGCGAAGCGCAGTCAGGGGTGACGATCTGGACCGCGACATCTCGCCGCCGTGGATCTACGCGATCGCCGGCGCGTGCCTCGCCGTCGCCGGCTGGCTCGCGTTCAGCTTCGCGCGGTCGACGGTGCTCGCGCCGCACACCGTCATGCTCACGATCATCAGCGTGCCGTTCGTGCTGATCATCGGCTTCATCATCGGCGGCGTCTGCGGATACATGGCGGGACTGATCGGCGCGTCGAACAGCCCAATCTCCGGCATCGGCATCCTCTCCATCGTGCTCTGCACGTCGATCCTCGTCGTCGCCATTCCGCCGACGGTGGACAACCGCACCGCGTTGATCGCCTTCGCGCTCTTCATCACGTCGGTGGTGTTCGCCTGCGCGACGATCTCGAACGACAACCTGCAGGATCTGAAGACGGGCCAGCTCGTGGGCGCGTCGCCGATGCGCCAGCAGATCGCGCTCATCGTCGGCGTGGCGG
>JBJMNN010000073.1:0-15696 GCA_045804245.1 Gemmatimonadaceae bacterium
CATACGTCTGGTTCGCGATCGCGGCGCACACGGGCGCTGTCTGGGCCGCCGTCGAGCTGACCGGTGTCGGCATCTATGGCTACGCCGCCGTGCGCGGCTTCCGCGGCTCGGCGTGGTGGCTCGTCGCGGGGTGGGCGCTGCATCCGATCTGGGACGTCGCACTGCACTACGCCGGCCCTGGCCGCAGCCTCGCCCCCGCGTGGTACACGACCTCGTGTCTGACGTATGATCTCATCGTCGCCGGCACCGCGACGATCGCGATCCTCATCGGCACGCATCTCACCGACTCGCCCGCTCGGAAGCCGACGCGGAAGTTGAAGTCGTCGCTGCGTCTGTCACCCTGCACCTGCGTCGACTGCATCGCGGCCGGAGCGCGCGCCGCATGACGACGCCCGATCTCGTCTCGCCCGTCGCGCCGCGCTCGTCGCGTCGCGTCGAACGCTTCAATACGATCGTCGTGGGCGGCGGCCAGGCCGGTCTCTCCGCGGGCTATCATCTCCAGCAGCGTGACGTCGACTTCGTCATCGTGGACGCACAGCAGCGCGTCGGCGACGTGTGGCGCAACCGGTGGGACACGCTCCGCCTCTTCACGCCAGCGAAGTACAGCGGCCTGCCCGGCATGCCATTCCCCGCGCAGCCGATGCACCTCCCCGACAAGGACGAGGTGGCCGATTACCTCGAGCGCTACGCCGAACGGTTCGACCTGCCCATCCGCTCGGACACGCACGCGGAATCGCTCGTTCGCGACTCGGAGCGGTGGGTCCTTCGCACGAACAACGGCACGCTCGAGGCAGACAACGTCGTCGTCGCGACCGGGCCCTTCCAGCGTCCGCACATTCCCGACGTCGCCCAGCGGCTCTCGCCCGACATCCATCAGATCCATTCCAGCGCGTACCGCTCGCCATTCGATCTGGCCGACGGGCCAGTGCTGGTCGCGGGCGTAGGGAACTCCGGTGCGCAGATCGCGGTCGAGCTGGCGCGCCATCGCACGGTCTGGCTCGCCGGCCGTGATCCCGGCCACCTCCCGCGACGCGTGCTCGGCCGCGATCTGTTCGCCTGGCTGTGGCCGGTGATGCACCGCTTCACGCTCGACACCCGCCTCGGACGGTGGATGCGCCGAGCTGCCGGTGAGGGAGGAGACGCGCTCATCGGCATCCCCGAGCATGTGCTCACCGACGCGGGCGTCGTGCGCGTGGGACGTGTGGGCTCCGTTCGCGATGGCTGGCCGGTGTGCGACGACACCGTGCTCCGGCCGCGCACGGTCGTGTGGTGCACGGGGTTCGAGTCCGACTACCGGTGGATCGACGCGGCGGTGTTCGATGAGCGCGGCGTCCCGCGCCACCAGCGCGGTGTCGTAGCCGAGGCACCGGGCCTGTACTTCCTCGGCCTCCGCTTCCAGCATCGCATGACGTCGTCGCTCGTCGGCGGCGTCAAGCACGACGCCGAGTTCGTGGCGAGCGAGATCGTCGATCGCATCGAGGCGGCCATGGCCGAGTGAGCGGCCTCGCGCTACCATGGGCGCGTGCGAATCGATCTCACGAGCCCATGAGCACCAGGAAGGCGCCGTACGTCGGGCACTTCGTCCCCTGGGACGACGGGTGCATGTTGATCGGGCGCGGCGGAGACATCGTGCCGGTACACGCCCACTACGCTCACCAGATCGCCTTCGGCTCGATACCGGGGATCCGCTTCCGCGGCAATGAACGCGAGGAGTGGATGGAGTATCCCGGCGCGATCATCCCATCGCGCCAGCCGCACTCGATGGACGTGCGCCACGTGCAGCCCTGCCTCGTCCTGCTCGTCGAGCCGGAGACACGTCAGGGGCGCGCGATCGCCGAGCGCTGGCTCGGCGACGGCATCGCGTCGTTCCCGTGGGACATCGTCGAGGCGTTCGGCACTCCGATCTTCAACGCGTGGCAGGAGCAGCGCAGCCACGCCGCGATGGAGCGGGCGGCGAAGAAGCTCGTTCACGAGCTCGCGGGAGGTGTCGAGCCGTCAGTCGTCTCCGACGAGCGCATCCTACGCGCGGTCGCGCACATCCGCGCGCACGTCGACCAGCCGCTGACGCTCGAGGAGGTGGCGGCGGTCGCCTTCCTCTCGCCGAGCAGATTCCGCCACCTGTTCGTCGAGCAGACGGGGATGGCGTTCCGCCCGTACGTGCTCTGGCGGCGGTTCCTCAAGGTGTGGGAGCTACTGATGAGCGGCGCCTCGCTCTCCGCCGCGGCACACGCGGCCGGATTCGCCGATGCGGCGCACCTCTCGCGCACGTCGAAGCAGATGTTCGGCTTCCCGCCGTCGATGATGCACGTGGGAAGTCGATTGGGTGAGGAGACGAAGGTGCGTTGAAGTCAGCCCCTACGTTCAACGACGCAGCCGCTGCATTCAAGAGCCAGCAGTCGAGCACCGGTAGGTTCGAGCCACGTCACCACGACGTGGCTCGTTCGCTTCCGACACTCAACGACTCGAGGCTCCTAGATGCCCTCCACGATCTCCCGCTCCGCCCGCACGCGCGCCTGGCTCGTCGCCGCGGCCGTCGTCGCCAACTCGCTCCTCACCGGCTGCATGCTGTTCGCCAAGCCGCCCGCCGATCTCGACTACTCGCGCACGCGCACCAGCGAGTCGGGGCGGTATCGGGCGACGATCAAGCCCGAAGGCGACTCGATCCCGACGGGCAAGCTCCAGCGCTGGACGCTGCACCTCGAGACGGCGAGCGGCAGCGCCGTCGACGTGTGCGACGTGACCGTGGACGGCGGGATGCCGCAGCACGGCCACGGGCTCCCCACCAAGCCCCGCGTGACGCGTCACCTCGGGAACGGCGACCACCTCGTGGAGGGGATGAAGTTCAACATGGGTGGCTGGTGGGTGGTGAAGTTCCGCGTTGCGTCGGCAGCCGGCGCCGACTCCGTCGTGTTCAACCTCTCGCTCTGAGCATCGACGATGCGTGCGTCTCGCATGATCTGCAGGCCGGCCGGATGTGCCGCGCTCGCCATCGTCCTGATCGCGGCGCTCGCCGGCCGGCGCGACCAATGGACTGCAAAGGAGCGCGAGACGCTGCGTACGCTCTCGCTCACGAGCCTCGGCCCGCTGCCCGCCGATCCGTCCAACCACTACGCCGACGACGCGCGCGCCGCGGCGCTCGGCGAGCGGCTGTTCTCCGAAACGCGTCTCAGTGGGAACGGCAAGGTGTCGTGTGCCACCTGTCACCTGCCGCAGGGGGAGTTCCAGGATGGGACGCCGCTCGCTCACGGCGTCGGCACGACGGCGCGGCGCACCATGCCGGTTACCGGCACGGCACACGGGGCGTGGTTCTTCTGGGACGGCCGAACCGACAGCCAGTGGTCGCAGGCACTCGGCCCGCTCGAAAGTCCGGTGGAGCACGGCGGCACGCGCACGCAGTACGCGCATACCATCGCCGCGCACTACCGCGCGGACTACGAGACGGTCTTCGGCGCGCTGCCGCCACTCGCCGGGCTGCCCAGTCAGGCGGGGCCCGTGGCCGACACCGCGTGGCGCGCTGCGTGGACGCGCATTCCCGCGGCGCGACAGAACGAGATCACCCGCGTGTACGCGAACATCGGCAAGGCGATCGCGGCGTTCGAGCGGCGCGTCGACTTCGCGCCGACCCGGTTCGACCGGTACGTCGACGCCGAGCTCGCCGGACGCGCGCACGACAGCGCGTCATCGCTCGGCGACGACGAGGTCGCGGGGCTAAGGTTGTTCGTCGGCAAGGCGAACTGCGTGAACTGCCATAATGGGGCGCGCTTCACCGACGACCACTTCCACAACACGGGGGTGCTGGCTTCGCCGCTCGTCGCGGCCGTGGACAGCGGCCGATCGGTCGGCGTGCGCCAAGCACTCGCCGCGGAGTTCGCGTGCACGAGCCGGTACAGCGACGCGACGGCCGACGACTGCGCCGAGCTACGGTTCGCGACGACGGAGGGCGAGGAGCTCGTGCGGGCGTACAAGACGCCATCGCTGCGCGGGGTGGCCGAGCGCCCGCCGTACATGCACGCCGGGCAGCTCTCGACGCTGGCCGATGTGGTGGAGCATTACGACCGCGCGCCGAACGCGCCGTTCGGGCACAGCGAGCTGAAGCCGCTGAAGCTCAGCGCGAAGGAGCGGAGGCAGATAGAGAGCTTTCTGAGGACGCTGAAGTGAGCGCGGGTCGTGGGTTAACCGATGAAGGCGTACCTTCGGCTCGCTCACGTGGGCCGTGCGACGAGTATCCCCGTCGAGCGCTTGATCCGCGCCACATACTCGGGCAGCGTCGTCTTTGTCACCTCGACCACACCACCGGACAGCGGCGCGTGCAGCACGCGCAGGACGCCGTCGCGGTCGCGACACGCCATGGCCGAGTGCGTCACGTCGAGCCCGGGGATCGACGTCGCGAACGCCAGCACGTCACCCGTCTGGATCCGGTCGGCCACGTCGGCGATGCGTGTCGTCGGGATCACGCGCCGCGCGCGCGCGTCGAGCCGGCGTTCCATCTCGCCGATCGCCCGGTAGACGCCATCGTCGGCGAGCGCGGGGTAGCTGGCTCGGTGCTCGGTCATGAACCGCAGCGGACGCGCGTCTTCGACGCCGCCGAGCTCCGCGCCGAGGTCGCGCACGAGGCCGCGCCGCTCGCCGTCGCTGATCCACTCGCTGAAGTAGTGGTTGCGCGACGTGTAGTCGCCGCGCACGCCGCCGCGGTAGCGCATGCGTTCAACCTCGCGCCCGAAACGCTGCCACGATGACGCGTCCCCCGCGCGAGCGACGCGCGCGACGGCGAGGCACGACTCCACAAGCGTCACGCAGTCGAATCGCGTCAGCGAGAGCGTGAGCGGCTCGTTGCTCGTGGGTTTGCCGCCCGCTTTCAGGTACGCCTCCAGGGTATACGCCTCGTACGGCGTGCCGACCGCCTGCTCCCCGACGCGTACCGCGGCGCGGCCGAGCGGCACCGACCGGTCGTTCAGCCGCTCGGCGCGCAGCGTCGCTGTCCACGCAGCGAGCCGCTCTCGGTCGGGATCGACACCGCGCGCGACACCAAGCGCGCGGGCGAGCGGCGCAGGCATCATCATCCCGCCGGCGAACGTCGCCATGTCGCCGAGCATCTCGCGGCGTGTGCGCGGCGCGCTCATGCCGGCCGGACGAGCTTCTCCAGCACTGTCACCGGCATCAGCGCCCGGAAGCGCGCCGGATCGCGCGCGATGACGAGGAAGGCGATCTGCCACACGAGCACGACGCCGATGAAGCCATAGAAGTATTCGGGGTGCGTGATCGGCGGCGGGGTGTCGCGCCCGATCTTCTCCTCGAGAAAGTACTGTGGGAGCATGACGATCAGGCCGTAGATGCCGGCGATGGTGTAGACGCGGCGCGCGAAGCGGTCCATGGGGATGGTCGGCGAGGTGTGCGAGCCCTCTGAACGGTACATCGAATACCGACACCGGGCACGCCCTCACGTCGTGCCGGAAGGACCCCCCGGTGCGCGCCGAGTATTCCACGCGGGCTGGTGTGGCCACTCCGCGACCCGCATGTTTGCCCGCTCACCGCGCACCCCTCCCCGACGCCGGTGGACATGGATCTTCGGCAGCGCGTCCAGGACTCGCTCAGCGGAACGCACACGATCGAGCGCGAGCTCGGCGGGGGCGGGATGTCCCGCGTCTTCGTCGCGAGCGAGCACCGGCTCGGGCGGAAGGTCGTGGTGAAGGTTCTCGCCCCCGAGCTCGCCGCGGCGATCTCGGCCGAGCGGTTCGAGCGCGAGATCCGGCTCGCGGCGTCGCTGCAGCAGGCGAACATCCTGCCCGTGATCGCCGCGGGCGACATGGACGGGCTGCCCTTCTATACGATGCCGTACGTGGAGGGCGAGAGCCTCCGCACGCGCCTCGCGCAGGGGCCGGTCTCGATCGCCGTCGCGATCGACGTCCTGCGTGACGTGGCCAAGGCGCTTGCGTACGCGCACGAGCGCGGCGTCGTCCATCGCGACATCAAGCCCGACAACATCCTCCTCTCCGGCCGGTCGGCCGTCGTGGCCGATTTCGGGATCGCGAAGGCCATCGCCGCGGCGCAGGAGAAATCCGCGGGGGCGACGCTCACCCAGCTCGGCACCGCCGTCGGCACGCCGGCGTACATGGCACCCGAGCAGGCGGCCGGCGATCCGAGCACCGACCACCGCGCCGACATCTACGCCTTCGGCTGCATGGCGTACGAGTTGCTCGCCGGCCATCCGCCATTTCATGCGCTCTCGCCGCATAAGCTGATGGCGGCGCACATGGGAGAGGTGGCGCGGCCGATCGAGGAGCTGCGCCCCGACTGCCCCGCCACACTCGCACGACTCGTCACGCGGTGCCTCGCCAAGGATCCCGAGCGTCGGCCACAGAGCGCGGACGAGCTGCTCCGCGAGCTCGACACGACGACGTCGGCGCCGACCGCGTCGATGCCGTTCCACGGCCGCGCGCTGTTCCTGCGCGCAATGGCGATCTACGCCGCCGCATTCGTCGGCGTGGCCATCGTCGCGCGGCTGCTCGTGGACACCCAGGGTCTTCCCGAGTGGGTGTTCACCGGCGCGCTCGTCGTCATGGCGATCGGCTTCCCCGTGATCCTGTTCACGGGCTACACCCAGTACGTGGCGCGCAAGGTGGCGCAGGCGACGCCGACGCTCACGCCGCGCGGCACGCTCGTGCGGCCCAGCGCCAACGGGACGATCGCGCAACTCGCGGTGAAAGCAAGCCCGCACGTGTCGTGGTCGAGAACGGCGCGGGGCGGGATCGCGGCGCTCACCTTCTTCGCGCTCCTCGTCGCGGGGTATCTCGTGCTGCGCGTGCTCGGCATCGGTCCGTCGGGGTCGCTGCTCGCGGCGGGAAAGCTCAATGCGCAGGACCGTGTGCTCGTCGCCGCGTTCGACGCGGCGAGCAAGGATTCGGCCCTCGCCGACGTGGTATCGGTCGCGGTGCGGACGAACCTTGCCCAATCGCGCGCCGTGCAGATGGTGCCGACGAGCGGCATCGTGGCCGCGCTGCAGCGGATGCAGCGGCCCGCGTCGGCGCGGGTGGACCTCTCGCTCGCGCGCGAAATCGCTGCCCGCGAAGGGATCAAGGCGGTGGTGACCGGCAGCGTCGCCGCGGTGGGATCGGGATTCATCATCACCGCACGGCTCGTGAGCGCCGAGTCTGGGGACGAGCTGGCCGTCTACCAGGAATCGGCGTCGAGCACGGCGGACATCATCCCTGCGGTGGATCGGCTCACGCGCGAGCTGCGCGGGAAGATCGGCGAATCGCTCAAGAGCGTGAGGGACGCGCCGGCGCTGGCCCAGGTGACGACGACCTCGCTCGAGGCGCTCCGCGCCTTCGCGGCAGCGCTGCGCGCCAACGACGTGGAAGGAGATTTCCCCAAGGCCATCCCGCTGTTCGAGGATGCGATCGCAAAGGACAGCACCTTCGCCGCCGCGTACGTCCAGCTCGCCTACACGCTCGGCAACGCGGGTCTCTCGCGAACACGACAGGACTCGCTCATGACGACGGCGTACCGGCTGCGCGAGCGGCTGCCTGAGCACGAGCGATACAATGTCGAGGGCGCGTACTTCTTCAGGAAGGGGAATCGGCCGAGAGCGATCGCTGCCTACGAGCGCGCGGTGGCGATCGACTCGTTCGACGTGGACGCGCTGAACACGCTGGCGATCCTCCGCGAGCAGACGCGTGACGAGGCCCGCGCCGAGCAGCTCTACCGGCGCGCGCTCGTCGTCGAGCCGGAGAACGGCATCATCTTCGGCAACCTCGCGGGCGCGCTCGGGGACCAGGGAAAGTTCACCGCCGCGGACTCGCTGCTCCGCGTGATGAAGTCGCGGAAGGTTCCGTACCCGACCGATCGGATCGAAGCGGACCTCTTGTACGGGCGTGGCGAGCTCGATTCCGCCGAAGCGCGCGCGCGCGTCGGGATGCGAAGCCCGAACCCCGGTGTCGTGCGACCCACGATGGCGCTCGTCCGCCAGGTCTCGCAGGTGCGCGGCCGGCTGCGCGAGGCCGACAGCCTCGCCCTCGAGCTTCAGGCCCGGAACGCCGCCCGCGGCGCGCGCGTGGATTCGCTCGCCATCCCGACGCGGATGTCGATCGACGACGCATGGCTCCGCGGCCAGGGCCAGCGCGCCGTCGCACGGCTCGACTCGGCGATCCAGAAGCACCCGCTCACTCCCGCCTCACCGCCGGGAGCGATGCTGGATGCCGCGAACGCCTACGCGACCGCCGGAGCGCCGGAGAAGGGGCGGGCGATCCTGGCGCAGTACGATGCGGCGGCGGGCGATTCGGTGGAGCGTCAGGTGTGGCGCGGGCAACGCCTCTTCACCGAGGGCGCCGTCCTCCTCGCCGAGCGGCGCACCGACGACGCGATCCGCACCTACCGGCGCATGGAGACCGACGCCGACGGTCTCCCGATCAGCTGCCAGTTCTGCCAGCCCGTCGCACTCGGCCGCGCGTTCGACCAGGCGAACATGGTCGATTCCACGATCGCGACCCTCGAGCGCTACCTCCGCGTCAGGAGCCGATACCGCATCAACACCGATTCGTGGATGCTCGGGCCGCTGCACAAGCGCCTCGGCGAGCTGTACGACGCGCGCGGCGACGCGAAGCGTGCCGCCGAGCATTATGCGGCCTTCGTCGAACTCTGGAAGCGCGCCGATCCGGATCTTCAACCGAAAGTCGCCGAGGTACGCACGCGACTGGAGCGGGTGCGAAAGTCGCTGCCGCAGTGACGGGCCGCGCGCGATCTGACGCGCGGCGCCGTCCACCCTCCGTCACGGCACCGCGATCGTCCAGCGCACCGCGCCGGTGCTCGCCTTACCGGCCAGGTATCGTCCGCTCCGGCTCATCGTCCAGACTTGTCCGTTACCGCTCCCCTTCGGTGGGGCGAGCTTGAGCACGTCCGTCCCGCGCCAGAGATACGCCTCGAAGCGCAGCGACCTTGTGTTCTCGATGAAGCCGGCAATACCTCCCGCGTCGCTCACGGCGAGCCCATGCGCCCCCGTCGTCGCGAGCACGTCGGTCACGATGATGGCTCCCGTGGAAGCGTTCACCGTCCAGCGCACGCTCCTGGAGACCTGGGTACTGGAGAGAGTGCTGCCGGCGACGTACACCGTACCTGCCACGACTTCGCTGATGTCGTTGGCGTAGCTCGTGACGTCGCTGCCCACCGGCGGCAGTTCCACGAGCGCACCCGATGCGAGACGCACGTATGCGCGATTCTGCGCGTACTCCGATGAGCTGGCGGAGAATTGGAAGATGGCGAGGCCGTCGTTGTCGATGCCGCGGCCCTCTCCTCTCACCCACGGCGCCGGCGTCGCGATCGGGATCCGCGTCCCATCGGCCAACCACATCGCGGCGTTCGCTCCGACGACTCCGACCGCATCGCCGGCGTCGTTGACGGCGTCGGCCGAACCACTCGTCTCGCCCGCTGTCAGCGTTAGCGACGTCGTCTGCGACGGGTCGGCTAGGCTCCAGCGTACCGGAAAGCCGCCGGCACTCCCCGCAACGAACGCGGGGCTACCGTTGCTCATCCCCCACGCCAGACCGGGACCGCTACCGAGCGTGACGGAGGCACCAGCCACGAGGGCGAACGCGCGGTACGCCGACCCGTCGTAGTAGTAGCCCACGACATCCCCCGCATCATTGACCCCATTCGCCTGACTCGAGGAGCCGGGTAGCAGGGCCCCGACGTCGAGCACGGTGTACGCCGCTGCCGATGGACCGCCCTTCGCCAGCGCCGGATCCGACGGCACCGCCGCGGTCGGGACATCACCGGTGCAGGCTCCGGCGAGAGCGGCGAGGAGCGCGACACCCGCCGCGGTGATGGTGAGACGCGTCATGATCTGCTCCTTGGAGGGTGGTGACGTCGAGCGAGAGGTCGGACCTTTACATGCGCGGGAGTCGAGCAAAAGCGGACATGCGCGATCCGCCCACGGCGATGCGACGCACGTCACGGCCGAAGGCGGAGCACCTCACCCGTGCCGACCGAGATCCCGCGGTGCGAGAGGTAGATCGCGCCGTCGGAGCCGATGGCGAGTCCGGTCGGGCGCGTGAGTCCGGTGATCACCGTCGTGCGGGTGCCGTCCATCGCCACGCGGACGAGGGAGCCGGTGTTGATGCCGGGACCGTCGAGGTGCTGGAGGACGTACAGGTTCCCCGTCGCGTCGAAGGCGAGGGAAACGATGAAGGTGAAGCCGGTGAGGAAGACCTCTGGCGTGGCTCCAGCCACGACGCGGTAGACGTTCGCCGCACCGGCGACGACGGGGAATCCGGCGAGATGGCCGACGTAGTACGCGCCATCAGGACCGACGGCGATCGAGGTCGGGACGGTCTCCGTGGGCAGCGTGGTGGGATAGCCGGCCGGCAGCGCGGGGCACGCCGGTCCGGTCGGCTCACTATAGCGCGACGGAAACGCGGCGAACGTGGAGAGCTCGCCGGTCGCGTCCAGCTTCACGATCGCGTTCGCGCCGGCATCGACGACGAGCACGCCCGCCGGTGCCACCAGCACGCCGAACGGATTGTCGTCGATGCGTCCGCAGTCGGGGTTCACGGCGATCTCGTAGTTGCCGGGGTTGGCGACGAACTCCCACTCGGCGAGCGAAGTCGGCACGTGCGCCGGCCGCGGCACGAGCGCGGTGGGGAAGACACGCACCAGTCGCGCGAAGCCAGCGAGCACGGGATACTGCGCGCGCAGACGCGGGTCGTTCTCCCATCCCACCGTCACGTACGCGCCGCCCATTCCCAGTAGCGCGATGGAATTGGGCCCCTCCGCTCGCCCGACGCCCGTAGCGATCGAGGGGAGACCGCTCACGACCGTATCCTGCGTCTCGCCCACGAGCCGGCCGATCGCGCCGGTCGGTCCGTAGCACACCACCTGCCCGCTCTGGAAGCAGGGCCCGCTCCCGCCGCGCCCGGCCTCGGCGACGAACAGCGCGCCGTCCGGGCCGAACGCGAGCCCCCGAGGATTGTTGAGCCCACGCATGACAACCGTCGCGTCGGCGGGGCCGAGCACTGCCTGCGGGCGAGTGGGGGAGCGCACCGGGGCGGACGGTTGGGTGTCGGGCTGCGTGCACGCGCCGAGAAGTAGCGCCAGAGCGAGGGCGCGTGTGGATGTCAGCCTCATGATGGTCTCCGCGGTGATGGCGAGTCGTCGAGCGACGCCCCGCGGTCTCACGCATCACCGCGCCGGCATGCTCTGATGCGACATGTGCGGAGCGCATCGAGAAGCGGACATCCGTGCGCCGCCGACCGCGGAGCTTAGTCGCGCAGCGAGGGGTTGTTGTCTCGCTCGACGTCGGGCAGGAAGAGACACCGCTGTGCGCCGTACGCTCCGCCCCCCGGATAGGGCGCACCGACGGCCGGCGTGAACGCCGCGCCATATCGAATGAGGTCGCCGAGGTGCTGCCCCTCGAGGAACAGCTCGCGCCGGCGCTGGTCGATCAGCGCGGCGCGCAGCGTCACGGCATCCGACGCCGACAGAGGCGGCTGGTTCCCGCGCGCGCGAAACGCTTCGATGATCGTGCGCGCGCTCTGGAGCGACCCCGCCGTGCCGGTTGCAATGTCCGCTTCGGCGACGATCAGCCGCGCCTCGGCGCCGCCCGCGATCCGGATCGGCGAGGCGGCAGTCGGATACTTCTCCTCGTAGAAGATCGGCACGCGCGTGGGGCCGGTCTGGCGCCTGTCGGTGACGGGCACGCGCGGATCCCCGAGCGTGCGATAGAGGACGCCGACGGTGACGAGGTCCTCCACCCACTCCTCTTCCCACGCCCGGTTCTGGCGTCGCAGCGGGTTGTCGGACGCCGTCATGAGATGCGTGAAATCGAAGGGCACGCGTGCAGCGTCGCCGCGTGCGCTCGCGAGATCGCCGCGGTCGAGCCGCGCGCGCGCACGCCCCACGAGCGCGAGGTTGAGCACGGCGCTCGTGCTGGTCTCCTGCGCCAGCGCGATCGCAGCGGTGAAGTGCGATTCGGCGACGCGGAACGCGCTGTCGCGGGTGATCTCCCCACCGTACGCGATCGCCCCGCTCGCATCGAGGACCGAGAGCACCGTCGTACAGAAGCCCTCGCCGAGGAGCAGCGTGGCGTAGCCGGCGTAGGCGTGCATCGTGGCGACGAGCATGCGACGCTGCGCGACCTCGGCGTCGGTCCATGCCTCGAGCAGCAGGATGGCGCGCTCCGCCGAGACGCGCGCGGTCTGAAGTGGCGTGTACACGCCGAGCTGGTCGCAGTGCGCAACCGCGTAGCGTCGATCCTTCGAGGTATGGGTCCGCTGGTCGAACGGCTTCCGCTCGGTGATCGAGCGCGACTCCTCCAGCTCGTCCCCGATCAGCCCTCCCAGCACCACGTACGCGCCGAAGGCGCACTCGAAGTCGGCGATGGCGCCGTTGACGAGCAGCTGCGCGTTGGCCGGCGAGCTCTCCAGCGGCAATGCGGGCACGCGGTCCACCGGCTCGACGGCGAGCACCCGGTCGAGCGAGCCGCAGCCCACACAGATGAGCAGCGCGAGTGCAATCGTCAGGGCGCGCATCGGCTCAGTACCCGAGGTTCACGGCGACGACGACACGCGAGAGCTGTGGAAGCATGTTCTGCTCATAGTTGCCGTAGTTGCCGCCGCGCACGCCGCCGAGGTAGGTGGCTTCGGGCTCGAGGCCGCCGTAACGCGTCCAGCTGTGCAGCTCGCGACCGGCGATCGATACGCTCGCTCGGCTCGCGCGGAACGACGCTGCCCAGCGGTCCGGGAGCGTGTAGGTCGCCGACAGCTCGCGCAGCTTGGCGAAGCTCGCGTCCATGATGGCGAAGTCCACCAGACTGCCGTTGGTGGCGATCGATGCGATGCGGCGCGCGTCGAACTCGGTGGGAAAGAAGTTCTCGCGACAGCGGGCGTTGGTGGTGCACCGACCGAAGGTGCCGAAGTCGAACTTGTGATGCCCGGTCTTGAAGTCGACGAGGGCGTGCAGGCGAAGGCGCCGGTTCAGCAGCGTCACCGTGCTTCCCGCTGCTCCGCTCACGCGCGGGATCGTGCGGCCGAGGTAGACGAGCGGCGCGTCGTCCGCCGTGCCGTATCTGCCGTCGGCGCCGGCGCACGGCGTCCCGCCGCCGCGGCCGTCGTCGCACTGCACGTTGGACGCGACGCCGGTGGTGCTCATGTCCGCGCTCACGACGCGCCGCTCGAACCAAGAGCCGACGGGGAAGCCGACGCGGTGCTGGCGATACTCCCCCGCCGGGAGCGATCGAAGCGCCGCATCGCCGAGGTTCACCACCGTGTTCTCATTGGTGGCGAGATTGAGCGAGAGATCCCAGGTCCAGCGCTTACCGCGCAGTGGCGTGGCGCGCGCGAGGAGCTCGACGCCGGAGTTATGGATCTCGCCGACGTTGAGAAGCTGCACCCCCGGTACGCCGCCCGAGGGTGCGAGCTCGCGCGGGACGATCGCGTCTATGGTGTGCTTGCGGTAGTACGTGAGCTCGAGCGAGACGCGGTCGTCGAGCGCCGCGGCATCGAAGCCCAGCTCGAGCTCCTGTCCGCGCTCGGGGCGCAGGTCGGGGTTACCGATGCTCAGCGGCGTGACCGCCGGACCGTCGTTGGGGCCTTTCACCGGCGCATAGCTGCGCAGCGCGTCGAACGCGGCGGGCTGCTTGCCCGCCTCGCCGTACGCGGCGCGCAGGCGCAGAGTCTCGAGCCAGCGCAGGTGGAAGAACGGCTCGTCGCTCGCGACCCAGCTCAGCGCCGCCTTGGGGTAGTAGACGCGGTCGAAGGTCTCGCCGAAGGCGCTGTTGTCGTCGGCGCGGAGCGCGGCCGTGACGAAGAGGCGATCGCGCCACGCGACGACCTGCTCGACGTACATGCCGAGCGTGACGTCCTCGACGAAGTCCTCCTCGGTGACGCGCGAGCCGGTGGTGGAGCTGATCGCGCTGAGCCCTTCGGCCGGGAAGTCGGCGCCCGACGAGAGTACTCGGCTCGTGCCGTTCCGATAGTACTGGCCGCCGAGCGACGTGTTCGAGCGGAGCGCGCGCGGTAGGGCGCGCGTCATGGTGGCCGCGTAATCGATCGTGTAGTACTGGCCGTCCCGGACCGTGATCTCCTTGTAGCCGAAACGGCGGTTGGCGTAGGGCGACTTCGCGACCAGCGCGTCGACGCGCGGATAGAACGCGGTATTCGTCGTGCCGGTGCGGTCGTAGCCGGCGCGCAGCCGCTGAGCGAGCCAGCTGAAAGTGCGATGCTCGACGCGCAAACTCGCCGTGAGGCGGTCGAGATCCTGCTCGAAGGTGCCGCCACGCTCGAAGAACAGGTCGTACTCCTCGGGGAGTGACACACCGAAGCCGCGTCGGGTGGTGTCGCCTACGCCGCCGGGAAGATTGCGCGGATCGGCGTTCAGCGTGGCGCGTATTCGGCTGCCGTGGCCCCCCTCCGGGCTCAACCGCGTCGGCCCGCCGAGGTTGCCGAGGCTCGCCTCGAGGGTGAGTCGGTCGCTGGGAACGATCGTGACGTTGAGCCGCTCGCTGTGCTTGCGAAGCTGGTTGGCGCGCTCGACACCGTCACTGCGCTCGTAGCCCCCGGAGAGGTAATAGCGGAGCAGCTCCGTACCGCCGCTCACGCCGAGGTGATACGCCTGGCTGGTGCCGCGCGAGAAGATCGGTGTCCCGCGCGCGTTCTCGCGCTCGACGATGTCGAGCACTACGAGGTTGCCCGCGGTGTCACGCCCGTAGTTGGTGGGAAAGCGCCCCTCGGGATCGCGCAGCCACGTCGAGCCCATCCTCGTACCGACGCTCCAGCGCGGCGGCCCGACGGCGCCTTTCTTCGTGATGACGTTGATCACGCCGGTGGACGCCTCGGTGCCGTACAGCGTCGCGGCGGCGGGCCCCTTGATGATCTCGACGCGCTCGATGTCGTCCGGATCGAGATCGTTGATGCGCGAGATCGGACCGGGCGCGAAGAACTGGCTCACCGGACCGGTGGACTGTGCATTGCTCGCACGCACGCCGTCGACGTAGAGGAGCGGCTCGTTGTCAAGCGTGAGGCTCGTGCCGCCGCGCATCGTGATGCGGCCGCCGCTGCCGACGTTGCCGGAGCCGGGCTGGATGACGACGCCGGGAGCTCGCCCGTCGAGGAGCTCCTGCACGGTGCTCACGGCGCCCCGTTCCATGACCTCGGCGGCGCCGATCGTGATCACCGCGTTACCGATCGCGCGGCGCTCGGTCGCGTCCGCGGTGCCGGTGACGATGGTCTCGCTCAGCTCGACGGCCGCTTCGGAGAGCACGAGGCGGAGATCGAGCGCGCCGACGCGCGCGACGTGTCGAAGCGGGCGGAAGCCGAGACGACGCACGCTCAGTGTCACGTCCGTCCCGGTGGGTGCGGCGAGCCGGAAGCGGCCGTTCGCGTCGGTCGTCGCGCGACGCGTCGTGTCATCCGCGACGACCGACGCGCCTGCGACGGGTCGCAGCGAGCGTTCGGTGAGTACCACGCCACCGACGAAGGTGTCCTGCGCGAGCAGCGGACGCGCGACGGCGAGCAGCATCACGAGCATGCCGAGAGAAGCCTTCTTGCTCGTACCCGAGAGCACCCGTCGCCGTGCCCAGCGTGAGGGAAGCGGAGTATGCACCTGCTCCCACGAGAGAGCCAGGTGAGTCGAGACCTCATGTGCGAGACGTGGCGGAAAGCGGACATCGTATGAGCCAGCCGCCCGCGCTCGGCGGAATGTCCGCTTTCC
>JBJMNN010000074.1:0-3451 GCA_045804245.1 Gemmatimonadaceae bacterium
AAGCTCATCGAGTGCGTCCCGAACTTCTCCGAGGGGCGCCGCCCCGAGGTGGTCGCCGCCATCCGCGACGCGATCGCCACCGTCCCCGGCGCCTATCTGCTCGACGCGAGCTCGGACGCGAGCCACAACCGCAGCGTCATCACCTTCGTCGCGGACATCGCGGTCGTCGCCGACGCGGCCTTTGCCGGAATTCGCGAGGCGCAACGGCAGATCGACCTGACGCAGCACTCGGGTGAGCATCCGCGCATGGGCGCCGCCGACGTCGTCCCGTTCATCCCTCTCGAGGGATCGACGATGGAGGATTGCATCGCGCTCGCGCGACAGCTCGGCGAGCGCGTCGGGCGCGAGCTCGGCATCCCCGTCTTCCTCTACGAGCGCGCCGCGACGCGTCCCGACCGCGAGAACCTCGCCGACGTCCGCCGCGGCGAGTTCGAAGGCCTGCGCGACGACATCGGTCGCACGCCGCAGCGCACCCCGGACTTCGGTCCGTCGACGGTGCATCCGACGGCGGGCGCGGTCGCGATCGGCGCGCGGCCCTTCCTCGTCGCCTACAACGTGTATCTCGGACCCGCCTCCAACCTCTCCATCGCGAAGGAGGTCGCGAAGGCCGTTCGCGGCTCGTCGGGCGGACTGCGCTACGTGAAGGCGATGGGCTTCGAGGTCGACAGTCAGGCGCAGGTCTCGATGAACCTCGTCGACACCGAGCGCACGCCGCTGCACGTCGCGTTCGACATGGTGCGCACCGAAGCCGAGGCGCGCGGCGTCACGCCGACGTGGAGCGAGATCGTCGGCCTCGTCCCGGAGCGCGCGATGTTCGACGCGGCGGTTCGTCATGTCCGGCTGCGCGACTTCTCACCCGATATGGTGCTCGAGCAGAAGGTTCGCCGCGCCATCACCGGCGGCGAGACGCTGAGCGGTTTCGTCGGCTCCGTCGCTGCGCCGACGCCGGTGCCGGGCGGCGGCAGCGTCGCCGCGCACGCCGGCGCGGTCGGCGCGGCGCTGGCGCAGATGGTGGCCGGCCTCACGATCGGCAAGAAGAAGTACGCCGCCGTGGACGCCGAGATGCGCGAGCTCGCGGTGCGCGCCGCGGCACTCGGCAATACGCTGTCCGCGCTCGTCGCGCGCGATGCCGAGGCGTATGCCGGCGTGACCGCGGCGTACAAGCTTCCCGCCGACACTCCCGAGCTCGAATCGACGAAGAAGCGCACGGTCGACGAGGCCCTCCTCGCCGCCACCGCCGTGCCGCTCGAGACGGCAGCCGCCTGCGCCGAGGTTGCCGAGCTCGCACTCGCCGTGGCGGAGCGCGGCAACACCAACGCCGCGAGCGACGCCGGCATCGCGGCACTGCTCGCCGAAGCCGGCTGCGTCGGCGCGAGCTACAACGTTCGCATCAACGTCGCTGCGCTCGACGACCGGTCGCGCGGCACGCGGCTGGCCGATCACGGGCGGCAGATCGTTGAACGCACGCGCGACCTCGCGCGCCGGACGGCAGTGGCGGTGGAGGGAGCGCTGGGCGCCTGAAGTAGCGCCGCGGCGCGGGCGCGATATCCTCGCGCCGCGGTCGAACTGATCGACGCGGAGCTCGCGGAGGTGAACGGCGACGGCGCGGAGAGCGACTCTCCCGGTCAAGCTCCGTGCACGAGGGCATTGCCCCTCCCTCCACAACTCCCTAAGACTTTGGGATTGGCAGCGATGCCTCCTCGCGCCACGCGCCTGCCCCCACGCTCCGCGCTCTCGCCGTGCCTTCCGCGGCCTCCGCGTCAGTCTCTTGTCCTTACGGCGCTGACCGCCGGCTGCAAAACGGCCTCGGGGCGCAGAAGCTTCCCGAGGCCGTTCGCGTATCGCGCGTCTCGCACCGCACCTACGCCGCCGTCAGCACCCGATGTCCGTTCTCCGTGATCGCCACCGTGTGCTCGAAGTGCGCCGAGCGTGAGCCGTCCACCGTCACGATGGTCCACTTGTCGGGCAGCGTACGTGTCGTCGGGCCGCCGATGTTCACCATCGGCTCGATCGCCAGCGTGAGCCCGGGCACGAGCTTGAGCCCGCGCTTCGGCTTGCCGTAGTTCGGCACCTGCGGCTCCTCGTGGAACTCCACGCCGATCCCGTGGCCCACGAGGTCGCGCACGACGCTGAATCCCGCCTCCTCGACCACCTGCTGCACTGCGGCGCCAATGTCGCCCAGGTGGTTGCCCGGCACCGCCGCAGCGATCGCCGCATCGAGCGATCGCTCCGTCACCGCGAGCAGACGCCTCGTCTCGTCGTCGACCTCGCCCACCGCCACCGTCGTCGCCGAATCGGTGAAGTAGCCCTCGTAACCGACGCCGGTGTCGATCGAGATGATGTCGCCGTCCTTCAGGACGCGCTTCCTCGACGGGATGCCGTGCACGATCTCGTGGTTGATCGAGGTGCACAGTGTCCCGGGGAATCCGTACAACCCCTTGAACGCCGGTACGGCGCCCGGGTGGCTGCGGATGAACGACTCGGCGAGGGCGTCGAGGTCCATCGTCGACATCCCCGCCTTCACCTCACGACGCAGCATCGCCACCGTGGCCGCGAGGATCTTTCCCCCCTCGGCCATCAGGTCGATCTCGCGCGCGCTCTTGAGCTGGATCACGTGGCGGTGTCGTTTCGCGTCGTCAGGTGGCCAGCGCGCCGAGCGCGCGGGCCGTCACGTCCTGTACCGATCCTACCGCATCGATGACGGCGACGCGAGTGCCGTGCTCGCGATACCATTTGAGTACGGGCGCCGTCTGCCGCTCGTAAACGGCCAGCCGGTTGCGAATCGCCGCCGGCTCGTCGTCGGGACGACGCACCAGGATGCCGCCGTCCTTGTCGCACGTGCTGCCCGGCTCGCGCCCCGTGTACGGCGTCTGGCACTTCTCGCAGACCGTGCGGCCGGCCAGCCGGCGCACGATCTCCTCGTCGTCGATGTCGAAGCAGAGGACGGCCGTCACCTGCTGGCCCAGCTCCTCGCACACCGCGGCGAGTCCCTCCGCCTGCGGCACGGTGCGCACGACGCCGTCCAGCAGGACCCCACGCCCGTGGCGCGGCTCGCTCAGCGCCGCCTTGATGATGCCCAGGATGACGGCATCGGGCACGAGATCGCCCCGGTCCATGTACGACTTCGCCTCGAGCCCGAGCGGGGTCCCGTTGCGGATCGCCGCGCGCAGCTCGTCACCCGTCGCGAGGGTCGGAACGCCAAGCGCCGCTGCGAGCAGCGGCGCCTGTGTCCCCTTCCCAGCGCCCGGCTTGCCGAAGAGAAGGATGATCATCGGATCGGGAATATGTGGTGCGAGGGGCTCAGAACCCTCCGGGCGCCGACTGCCGGCCACGGATCTTGAGTCGCCCCTTCTTCATGAAGCCGTCGTATTTCCGGAGCAGCAGATGCTGCTGCATCTGCGCCAGCGTATCCAGCGCCACGCCGACGACGATCAGCAGCGACGTGCCGCCG
>JBJMNN010000075.1:0-35509 GCA_045804245.1 Gemmatimonadaceae bacterium
GAACTTGATACCGTTCGGCAGCTCGTCCGAGACGGTCATCTTCACGTTGCCGGGATAGGTGAGCTCGATGTGATACTTGCCGTGCACGTTCCAGATGCGCTCCTTCGGCGGAAACTCGCCGCGTCCCTCGATGCGTGACGGGCCGGTGAGCTCCATGTCCATCCCCCAGTGCGCTGTGTCGAAGTGGTGCGCGCCCCAGCCGGTGATCATGCCGAGCGAGTAGTTCTCGTTGCGCAGCCAGCCCGGGCGCGACTGCACGTCGGGCCCGCCGTCGCGCCCCGTACCCTGCGGATGCACGCGCTGCTCGGTGTAGTACACCTCGGGGGTGGGACCGAGCCACATGTCGTAGTTGAGATTCGGCGGCACGGGCTGCGGCGGATTGTCAGGCGCGGTGGGATCGATCGGCAGGCCGATCTCCACGCGCCGCAGCGTGCCGACGCGGCCACTTCGGACGAACTCCGCCGCCTTGCGGAACTGCTCGTTCGGCCCCCACGAGCGCTGCTGGCTCCCGACCTGGAGGATGCGTCCCGTGCGCGTAACCGCCTCGCGCAGGATGATCCCTTCGGCATGGGTCATCGTGAACGGCTTCTGCAGGTAGACATCCTTCCCCGCGTACAGCGCGCGCAGCGCGACCTCGGCGTGCTGGTGGTCGGGAAGACTGATCGTCACCGCATCGATGTCGGAGCGCGCGAGCAGCTCCTTGTAGTCCTGATAAACGGTGATCGTCGGCTTGGGTGCGTTGCGCGCCGCGAACAGCCGCTCGACGCGCGTCTTCCCGCTCGCGGCGCGTCGCGTGTCGAGATCGGCGACGGCGAGCACATCGGCGAGATCGGCGCCGGCGACACCGACCATATCGTGCCCCTGCGCGATGCGGCCGGCGCCGATGTGACCCACGCGCACGCGATTGCTCGGCGCGTCGTTGCCGAGCAGCCGCGACGGGATGACGAGCGGCGCTGCGACCACTGCTGCCGTGGTGCCGGTGCGCTGGAGGAAGGAGCGTCGGGAGATCGATTCCGGATGTTCGATTGGCTTCTTGGACACGATCGATTCACTCAGGAAAGGGGAGCGGGCGCTCGTCTTCAGTATGTCACGCGCGGCGGCGAAGTGGCGAGGTCATGTAGCAGGTCACAAGCGCTTCAGCAGTCGCGGAGGCTCCAAAATTCTCGCCGAGGAATTCTGTCCGGCGTCGAGAGTTACGGCCCCAGCTGCCGCGGCGTTGCGGCGCGCTTCGGTTCGGGGGCGAGGATGCCGGCGATGAGCAGGCCGGCGACGAGCGACACCGCCGTGAGCACCATCGTGAACGCGGTGTCGATTCCGGCGACGGTGTTCCGTTCCATGAGCGACGACATGCTGAGGTAGCCGATGCTGCCCGGCACGAGGAGCAGGATGCCGGGCACGAGCACGACCGGCGCCGGCCGGTTCCGCCAGCGCTCGTACGCGGCGCTCGCCATCGCCACACCGAATGCAGCGACGAACATGCCGAGCTCGAGACCGAGCTTCGCCGCGCCGAATCGACCCGAGAGCACGCCGAGCACTCCCGCGGCCACGATCCATGGCGCGTCGCGCGGATCCGCGCGCAGAATCACGACCGAGGACGCGGCCGCGAGCACGATCGCGACGTAGGGCACCCATCCCGGCAGCCCCAGGGGAATCGCACTCGCCGGAGCGCCGAACAGCATCGCGCCGAGCCGGCTGCCGAGCGCCACACCGAAGACGATGCCGAGCAGCGTCATGAACGCGCTGCTCATTCGCAGCGTCCCCGACGCGAGGTGTCGCGTCGCGAGCTCGGTGATCGCCGTCGTGAGAAGCAGTCCGGGCATCAACACGATCAGCCCGGCGAGCGTGGCGATGAACACCGACATCGGGCCGACGAGCCGTGCGAGGCCGATCGCCGCCGTGCTGACGAGGAACGCGGCCAGCGACTCGAACACCCGGCCGACCCGCGCATGGCTCGCGGCATAGATCGCCAGCAGTCCGAGGCCAAGGCCGAGCACCGTGGCGACGACGATCTCGCGCCAGCCTCCGCCGAGGAACTGGCATACCGCGCCCGAGAGAATCCCGTGCGCCAGCGTCACGACCGCAGGCCCATACGGCGACGGCGCGGCAATGATGCGGTCGATGCGCCCCATCCCGTCCTCGGGTGAGACGCGCCCCTGCGCGACGTCGAGCGAGACCTGCTCGAGCGCCGCGACCTTGCCGAGGTTCACCTCACCCGGCTCGACGCGCAGCAGGTGCGTGCGCTGCCGATCCTCCGGTCCGAAGGCGGCCATGATCTGCGTCGGCATGGAGAAGAAGCGATGACCGGCGAGGCCGAGCCGGTCGGCGGTGGCCGCGAGAATGTCCTCGAGCCGCGCCGCGGAGTAGCCGTAGGCGTGCAGCGCGCGCGCGAGCCGCAGCACGAAGCCGACAGCGAACGGATCGGGATCGTCGCCGCGGCCGTCGTCGTTCAGCGCGGCCAACGTGCCACGCTATGCTTCGAGGGCCCGGTCGTCACCACTGAGGTCGTTGCGGATCACCACTTCCGCGGAGCTCATCGTCACGCGCCCGGTGAAGCGCACGACGCTGGCGACGTTGCTGCTCTCGGCCCAGCTCGCGGCGCGCGGATGCCGGCGATACTCGAAGGAGCCGAGGACGGCGCTGACATGGTCCTCGACCCCGACGTGCGCCGGCAGCTGGATCTCGATGTTGCCCATGAACGCATGCAGCGAGATCTCGGTCACGCCGGGGGCGAAGCTCGCATGGGTGAGGTCCAGCTCGACGTTGCCGAGCACGGTGCGCACGTCGAGCGCGCGCGGCACGGCGTGCATGTCGCGCACGATGCTGCCGAGGACGACGCCGACGTTGCCGGCGGGCAGGCTCGCCCGCGTGGCGGGAACGTCACCGCCGGGGAGATCGGCCGTGAGCGCGGCGAGATCGTCGGGGGTCCGCGCGGCGTACGCCGCGGTGGCACGGCGCTCGAACTCGTCGAGCGAGAGGTGATCCTGCGCGTAGCGTTCGGTCAGCAGCGCGATGACTCGCTCGCGGGCAGCAGGCGAGATCGGAGGCACCATCGCCGACGCGGGGGGATCAACCGGGGGGTCGGTCGTCATCCGTCAGAATGCAACTCCGGACTCTGCCGCGAAAGAGCCTGCGCGCGATCGACCTCGGCGACGCGGCGTCCCGCCTCTCCCCACTCGATCGCCGGTGCGACGTCGTCGTCGGCCAGCCGCATCGACTCGACGGCCCGCTGAACGACCGGCGCCCCGTCGGGCACGGCGAGCCCGAAGTCGAGCTCGGCCCGGCGGCAGATCCGCTCGTGACGGGCCCGTGCCTGAACGAACGGGGTGACGCCGTACTTCTCCGCCAGGCGGTCGAGCCGCGCGTGCATCCCCTCGTGGACGAACGACGCCGCGACCTGGGAGTCGGAGAACTGCTCGTTCGCCATGAAGGTGAGCTCGAGCATGCACGCCCGCGTGTCGGGAAAGTAGGCCGCCCGGCAGGCGTACCGTATGACCACGATGCCGGCGATGTCGCGCCGGATGTGCGCGAGGCGCCAGGGCTGATACTGCCGCACCCGCCCGATCACTGCCTCGGCGCGCCGGAAAACGCGCTCTGTGCTCACGTCCTCGCGCGTGTTCAGCACGTCGACGCGGATGCCGTCGATGATTCGCGTTTCGGGCTGCGGGTCGGAGATCGCGCGCTTGAGCCAGGAGAACATGAGGGCCCTGGTGAGCTGGTGAGCTGGTGAGCTGGTGAGCTGGTGAGCTGGTCGCGGTTCGAAGCTTCGAGACGCCGACCAGTTCACCAGCGAACCGGTTCACTGATACACCCCTCTCACGAAGTCGTCCCAAACCGATACACCGTCCTCGTCCGATAGGTCTGGCCCGGCCGTAGGATCGTCGAGGGAAAGCTCGGCTGGTTCGGCGAGTCGGGGTAATGATGAGTCTCGAGGGCGAGGCCGAACCGCCGCTGGTAGACGTGCCCGTGCTTTCCCACCGCGCTGCCATCGAGGAAGTTGCCGGAGTAGAACTGCACGCCGGGCTCGGTCGTGTAGATGTCGAGTGAGCGACCGGTCGTCGGCTCGGTGACGTGCGCGGCGTGGGCCATGCCGCCCTGTCGCGCGCCGTCGAGGACGAAGGTGTGGTCGTAGCCCTTGCCGTACTGGATCTGCTGGTGCTTGTCCTCGATGCGCGCGCCGATGGGGGTCGGCGTGCGGAAGTCGAACGGCGTGCCGGCGACCGGCATGAGCTTGCCGGTCGGGATGAGCGTCGAGTCCACGGGCACGATCGCGCTCGACTCCAGCGTCAGCACGTGACCGAGGATGTCGCGCGTCCCGTCGCCGGCGAGGTTCCAGTAGCTGTGGTTCGTGAGGTTCACCGGCGTGGCCTTGTCGGTCGTCGCCTCGTAGTCGATCGCGAGCTCGTCGTGGTCGGTGAGTGTGTAAGTCACCTTCGCGCGCAGCGTTCCGGGATAGCCCTCGTCGCCGTCGGGGCTCGTGTGGGTGAGGACGATGCCGACGCCGCTGTCGCTCTTGAACGGCTGCGCCGCCCACACGACTTTGTCGAAACCCTTGATCCCGCCGTGGAGATGGTTCGGCCCATTGTTGACCGCGAGCGTGTACGTCTTCCCGTCCAGCGTGAAGCGTCCGCGCGCGATGCGATTGCCATAGCGGCCGACGATCGCGCCGAAGTAGGGTGAGCTCTTCACGTAGCCCGGCATATCATCGAAGCCGAGCACGACGTCGTCGAGCTTTCCGGCGCGGTCCGGCGTCTCGAGCGACTGGATGATCCCGCCGTAGTTGAGGATGCGCGCGCGGATGCCGTGCGCATTGACCAGGGTGTAGACGTCCACCGGCGTGCTGTCGGGCGCGACGCCGAACGACGCACGGGTGACGCTGGCCGACGTGGTCGCGGCGGCGGGAGGACGGTCCGTCGCGGGACGATCCTTCGTGCAGGCGGTCAGCAGCGCGGCGGCGGCAAGGCTGGCGGCGGTCATGCGGTGTCGTGCGAGGGGCATGCGCGGTCTCTCGGGGAAGCGGTCGTGCGGCGCATCCCGGTACGCGCCGTGGCCTGCGGTGAAGATGTGACGACCGTCCCGAGTTGGCGAGTGATCGGCGCGATCGCGCGGCCGATCGTCCGCTACGCCGCGATCGACGGATCGAGCAGCTCGGCGAGCAGGTCCGCCGTGCCTTCGGGTCCCGTGACGTCGAGCGTGAGAGAGCTGTCGCCGAGCGCGAGACCGACGCGGAACTCGAGGAAGGGGCAGCATTCGCGTTCGCGACGGACGACGGCGTCGATCTGACGCATCCGCGCCGCGGTCGCCGGCAAACGGAGACGCATACCGCTCGACAGTGCCGTGCGCTGGACGGCGTGGTCGGCCAGGCCGAGGAGTAGCGTCTCGCGGTGCGCGGCGAGCTGTTCGACGGAAAGTGAGCAGGCGATCGGAAGCATCGTCGGATGAATACGTGGTTCGTCGGATTCGATCCTTGACGGCCGGGATGCGCGATGTGCGATGCGAGACTCCGTAGTGAACGCCCGCTGAGGCTGGCGCACTCCAACCACGTGCACCGGCCGCGAGTGTGACGTGCATACTTGACAGCCTCGCGCCGCGTGCGAGCGTACTCATCGTCGGACGGCACGATTTCTCGGAGACGCGAGCATGACGGCAGCGGGTGAGCATGTCGGACACTCGGCCAGAGGGACGCGACCAGTGCGCGCACCGCGGGCCGAGGCGGCGAGACTCACCGCTGCGTGTGCGCTGGCGACGTTCGGCATCGGCGTTGCCGTGCTCGTTGGCTGGACATTCGGCGTCGATGCGATGCAGCGCCTTGGCCTCGGCACGATTCACATGCTGCCGATCACCGCCGTGACGTTCATGCTCGCGTCGGTGTCGCTGTGGATGCAGCGCGTGACAGCGCGCGAGACCGGGTACCAGTCGCTCGTGGCGCGGGGACTCGCGCTGCTCGTGCTGGTGATCGGGCTCGTCACGCTCGGCGAGCGCGTGTGGGGATGGAAGCTGGGGTTGGACACCCTGTTCTTCCACGACACGTTGACGAAGCTGCCGTATCAGCCGATCGGCCGGATGGCGACGAACAGCGCCGTGACCTTCTCGCTGGCCGGCGCGGCGCTGTTCCTCCTCGACGGCCAGACGCGCCGCATCCGCCTGATCGCGCACTGGTTCTCGACGTTGGGGATCGTGATCGCCGCGCTCGCGCTGATCGGACACCTGTACGGCGCGACGCCCCTCTATCAGCTGGACGCCACGGCGGCGATGGCGGTGTCCACCGCGTGCGCGTTCTTCACGCTGTCGGTCGGGATCCTGAGCGCGCGTCCCAACGCGTCGTGGGCGGGCCGCATCGTGTCGCGCACGGGCACCGGCATGCTCGCGCGGCGGCTGCTGCTCGCGCTGACGATCGTGCCCGTGGTGCTGGGCTGGCTCTACGTGATGGCCCGCGAGGGCGACATCGTGAGCCGCGAGGTCGGCGTGGCGATCCTCGTCGTCGTGATGGTGGCGATCCAGCTCACCGTGCTCGTTCGTGCCGCGGCGATCGTACAGCGCGGCGAGCGCGCGCAGGCGATCGCGCTGGAGAACGCCGCCGCGGCGCGCGACGAGGCGCAGCGGGCGAACCGCGCGAAGAACGACTTCCTCGCCGTGATGTCGCACGAGCTGCGCACGCCGCTCAATGCGATCATCGGCTACGGCAGCCTGCTGCGCGACGGCATCCCCGACGCGGCGACGCCGGGGCAGCGCCAGCAGATCGAGCGCATCGGGGTGAGCGCGAAGCACCTGCTCGCGTTGATCGACGAGGTGCTGACGCTCTCACGGCTCGAGCTGGGCCGCGAGCGCATCACGCCGACGTCGATCGGCATCGCCAACCTCGCCGAGGAAGCGGCGGTGATGATGGAGCCGGACGCGCGCAAGAAGGGGCTGGCGCTGTCGCTCGTGGTGCCCGAGCAGGAGGTCTCGATGGTGACCGACGCGGGGAAGCTGCGCCAGGCACTCGTGAATCTGCTCGGGAACGCGGTGAAGTTCACCGATCACGGCGAGGTCTGCATCCGGGCGCGCTACGAGCAGGAGGCCGAGGAGGTCGTGTTCGAGGTCGAGGACACGGGCATCGGCATTTCGGCGGAGCATCTGCCGCGCGTGTTCGACGCGTTCTGGCAGGTGGATCAGGCGCCGACGCGGCGCGTGGGCGGTACGGGCCTCGGGCTGCACGTCACCCGCCGGCTCGTGCAGCTCCTCGGCGGCGAGGTTTCGGCGCGGAGCGTCGTGGGCGAAGGGAGCTGCTTCACCATCCGCGTGTCACGCGCATGGTCGGGGCTGACCGAGGATGCGCACGACGTCGAGCGCGAGCCGATGGAAGTGGGAGCTGGGGTAGAGTGAGCTCTGCGCTGGGTAAGGGATTGCCGGATTCCGGGTGTGGTGCGGACTGCTACTCCCGTACTTGGTACGACTGAGGTAGTAGGTACGCAGTACTGGTGAGAAGCTCCCGGAAGGTGGTGAGCCCTTCGCAGTGAAGGGCGGTAACGGTCGAGAGCCCGAGGGCATTCCGGGGGCCTGCCCACTGATACCGGGTACGTGCTACGTCGGTCGTACGGTACTGGCGTGGCAGTGCCTCAGCACCTCAACGCCCCACCTCCATCTCCCCCACGAAATACTTCTGCTTCCACCCTTCATCATCCTCGTCCAGCATCACCGCGTACGCCGCTCCGACCGGATAGAACGCGACGCGACGGTTCTGGCTCAGCGGCGCGCGCAGTCCCGCGTGGATTCCTGCCTCGATGCGTTCGGCGGCGGTGGCGAACGGGATGAAATCGGGGAGCGCACGAAAGGCCGCGGTTGGCGTGAAGTGGCGTGCGGCGAAGCGTGCGACCTGCAGCTCCGTGTAGCGCGCCACTCCCTCCTGCCACATCTGGAAGGCGAGGTAGCGGTCGTCGTCGGGTGAGAGGGCGGCGCGCAGGGCGACGCGCGCGACGCGTGCGGCGAGCCAGTGCGATCGACGTGCGTCGGGTACGGTCGCCGAGAGCGCGCTGTCGAGATGCGCCGCGAGGGCGCCAAATCGCGACTGGACGACCGACGAGTCGTACGGGAATGCGTAGTTCAGCATCCACATCCCCGTCTGGTCGCCACGCGCGAGACCAAGCGCGTCGACGCGCGCATAGTAGTCGGGGCGCGACGCCTGCAGCTGATGGAAGTGCTCGTGCAGCAGGGTCAGCACCCACTCCGTGCTCGACTTCCCCGTCGCGCGCGGCTTCCCGACGACGATCGTCGACACGCCGCCGACGGCGGGAAAGGTCGCGAGCAGTGTGGGAGAGAGCTTTCGCTCGCGCACGAGCACCTCGCTCCGCAGGAGCGAGTCGTAGCCGATGCGCGTGAACTCGGCGGATGGCCGCGGATGCCGCACGAGGAACTCGCGCTCCGGGGTGACGAGCAGCACCGCGAACGGCGCCGACGTCCACCCGGGCCAGATCGAGTCGCCGACCGCGTCGCCCAGCCGGAACGCCTCGGCGATGCGGATTCGGTCGTCGGGGGCGAGAGCGGCGGGGGCGGCCGGAGCGGGTGACGTAGATGGAGGAGCGGCCGGCGCGACCGAGCACGCGCCGAGCGCGGCGAGGCCGAGTGGGAGCAGCGAGAGGGCACGGGACATCGGCGGGATCGTTGGTGCGAGTCGACGTGAGCCACGCGAGCCCACGTGAGACACACGATTCGCGGGAAAGGAGCCCGCGCTCTGCGGAGCGGATCGGCGACCGCGACGCGTGGCGGCTGCGCGTCACGTATCCCGACGGCTTCGTCAACGAGTCGTTCGTCGACAAGGCGAGCTGGCGGCTCATCGCGCGGCGATTCACGGCGCCGGTGCACGCATTCGGCGCGAGCGTGACGAGTCAGGCGATCATCGGCGACTATCGGCCGGTGAACGGCGTGCTCTTCCCCTTCTCGCTGCGCGAGGTGGATCTCGCGACGGGCGCGCAGCAGGACGCCTTCACGTGGCAGACGGTCGAGGCGAACGCGCCGCTGGACTACGCGGTGTTCTTACCGCCGCCGCGCGCCGCGACGCCTGTGTCGCGACTCGTCAACGGCATCTTCACGTCGCGCCACGTTCCGGCCGACGCACTCGGCTGGTATCACGACTTCCAGCGCGACCCCGCGACGGCGAGCGTCGACATCGAGGCGGCGATCGAGTCGGTGGGTTACGAGTGCCTGAAGAACGGTGCGATCGCCACCGGCACGGCGCTGCTCGAGGAGAACCTCCGGTCGCATCCCACGTCGGCGCGCGCGCACTTCGGCGTGGGGCGCGCATATCGCGCAGCGGGCCGCGAGACGGATGCGATGGAACAGTTCCGCGAGGCGCAGCGGCGGGATCGGGGGCTGGATGCGGCGAAGCAGGCGATGGCATCGCGGGTGCTGCAGTACTGAACGGCGGTGCGGAGCGCCGCGCGCTCACGTCCATTCCGTGATCCGGTTCCCGTCCTTGTCCTTGAACTCGCCGGTGATGAGCATGATCAGATCGACGAGCATCCAGATCCCGAGCCCGCCGAGCGTGAAGAGCTGCAGGAGGCCCGTACCGATCTTGCCGACGTAGAACCGGTGCGCGCCGAACACGCCGAGGAAGAAGCACAGCAGTCCGGCCGGCAGGATGCGCTTGTCGGTGGAAAGCTCGGGCGGCAGTGGCTGCATCACGCCGCACGAGGTGCACACAACCGCCTCCGCGTCGATCACGCGGTTGCAGGCGAGACAGAACTTGGTGGGACGCGCGGGCATGTAGGTGCCCATCGTCAGCCTCCTTCGGGATGTTGCGTCGCGTCAGAGCGGGCGGCGCTCGCGCAATATGCCGCGCGGGCCGCGGCGGGCGAAAGCACCTGCACTACCTACCTTTTCGCGACACTGCGCTCCTCCTCGACGTACGCGACCGCGCCCTCGATCGGCACGATGCCCTTCCCGTAGCGCTGCGCCCAGAGCTTCGCGAACTCCGCGCCGAAGAGCACGATCATCGACGTGTAGTAGACCCAGATGAGCACCAGCGCGAGCGAGCCCGCCGCGCCGTACACGCTGCCCGGATCGGAGCGGCCCAGATAGAGACCGATCAGCGTGCGTCCGAGCACGAAGAGGAGCGCCGTCCCGATCGCGCCGGCGCGCACGTCGCGCCAGCCGATCCGCGCGTCGGGGAGATAGCGGAACATCACGGCGAACAGGAGCGCGATCACGAGCAAGCTGCCGACCGCAGTTACCCACTGGAGCACGACCGGCGGGATGCCGAACTGCGTCGTGAGCGCATGGCTGATCGCGGCGATGACGGCGCTGAGGGCGAGCGAGACGAGGAGCAGGAACGCGACCGTGATGAGGATTCCGAACGAGAACACGCGTTTCACGAGGAAGACGCGAATCTGATTGCGCTTCGGGTCGGGCTTGACGCCCCACGCCTTGTTGAGCGCCCCTTGCAGCCACGCGAAGGTGCCGGTCGCGCCGAGGATGAGCGCGACGAGTGAGACGACCGTGGCGACGGACGTCGCCTGCTCGGAGCGGTTCGCGTTGCTGATGATCGCCGCGACCTGCGCGGCGCTCGCCGGTCCGATCAGGTGCCCGACCTGGCCGATGATGGCGTTCTGCACCTGGCCGGGGTCGGCGAACCGGCCGACCAGTGAGAGCAGCAGAGTGAGGAGCGCCGGCAGCGAGAAGAAGGTGTTGAAGGAGAGCGCGGCGGCCATAATGGAGCAGCCGTCGCTGAAGAACGCGAAGACGGTGGCCCAGAGCAGCCCGAAGAAGCCGCGGATGCTGGCCAGGACGCCGGGCTTGCGCATCTCCTGACCGGCTTCGCGCGCCTGGCCGACTTCCTCGTCGGATCGCTTCAGGACTTCCGGTTGCTGGCGGGGAGTGGTTCGGTCGGCAGGCACGATGCGCGATGTCTGGTGAGTGCAAGCGGTACCCGCGTCCGTTTGCATCCCGCGCGCCGGAGCGGCGGACTCGGCTTCGCGGCTTCGCGGGTTCGCGGGTAAGCGCGCCGCCCTTGCCCCTCGCATCCGCGAGCGCGATCCTCTCCGAGCGGTCCCCCTCCAGCCCGCCGCCCCAGCCGTGAATCCACAACTCCTCCGGTCGCTGGCCGATCGCTACACGATCGAGCGTGAGCTCGGCTGCGGCGGCATGGCGACGGTGTATCTCGCGCTCGACGCGCGCCATCACCGGCGCGTCGCCGTGAAGGTGCTGCACCCCGAGCTCTCGGCGGTGATCGGATCCGAGCGGTTCCTCAAGGAAATCGAGGTCACGGCCGGATTGCAGCATCCGCACATCCTCCCGCTATTCGATTCGGGCGACGTCGACGGACAGCTCTACTACGTCATGCCGTTCGTCGAGGGCGAGACGCTGCGCACGCGGCTCGAGCGGGAGAAGCAGCTACCGGTCGACGACGCGATCCGCATCGCGACCGAGGTCGCGTCGGCGCTCGAGTACGCGCACAAGCGTCACGTCGTGCACCGCGACATCAAGCCCGAGAACATCCTGCTGCACGACGGCGCGGCGGTCGTCGCGGACTTCGGCATCGCCCTCGCCGTGCAGGACGCCGGCGGGGAGCGCATGACGCAGACCGGGCTCTCGCTCGGCACGCCGCAGTACATGGCGCCCGAGCAGGCGATGGGCGATAAGAGCGTCGGCCCGCGCGCGGACATCTACGCGCTCGGCGCGGTGACGTACGAGATGCTCGTCGGCGAGCCGCCGTTCACCGGTACGACCGCGCAGGCGATCGTGGCGAAGATGCTGACCGACGATCCGGCGCCGCCGAGCCGGCAGCGACGCGCCATCCCTCCCACACTGGAGGGGGCAGTGCTCCGCGCGCTGGAGAAGCTGCCGGCCGATCGCTGGCCGAGCGCGCAGGCGTTCGCCGATGCGATGATGGCGACGCACGCGTTGCCGAGCGTTCGAGGAGTGCGACCAGCGCGAGCGGCGTGGCTGCCATGGAGCGTCGCGGCCGTGGCCGCCGCGCTCGCGGCCGTCGCCTGGCTGCGCCGGCCGCCCGCGCCAGCGGCGATGGCACCATCGCAACTGTCGATCGTCGTTCCGGGCGCAGGCGCAGCGGGCAGCGGGCGACTGCTCAACATCTCGCCCGACGGGGAGCGGATCGTCTACTCCACGGCCACCACCGACGTCTTCGCCACGTACGTGCAGGAGCTCATGCGCACCGAGCCGGCCCTGCTGCCTGCGCTGCAGAGCCAGATGGACCTGCACATCGGGCGGGACAGCAGGACCGTCTACTTCGGCGATCTCAGCCACACCCAGCTCACGCGCGCGTCGATCGACGGCGGCCTGGCGGTCCCCGTGCGCGGGGCGCCGTCAGCATCGTTCATCGCCGACGCGCCCGACGGGTCGATGTGGGTGAGCACCCCATCCTTCGAGATCTTCCGCGTCGCGGCCGACGGGACGGTGCAGAAGCGATTCGAGAGCGCGCAGCCGAAGCTGACCGTCGCGATCATGCAGGTGTTCGAGGATGGTCGTTCCGCGCTGGCCAAGGACTATCAGACCGCGGACGGGCAGCTCTACGTGATGGACCTCGAGAGCGGACGACTGACCCCGCTCCTCGAATATCCGATCGTCGAAGCGCGGTACGCGGTGGGGCTGCTCGTGTACGTGCGATCCGATGGGAGTCTGTACGCGCTGCCCTTCGACGCCGAGGCGCACAAGCCGACCGGGTCCCCGACGCTGATCGGCGAGAACGTCTCGCTCACGGGCAACGGGGTCGCGCAGTTCGCCGTCGCGTCGAACGGCACGACGGTCTACACGCCGGCGCAGCCGCGCCAGGTCATGCTCGTCGATCGTGCGGGCGTCGCCACGGTCCTCACGACCGAGCGACGCAACTTCCACATGCCGCGCTTCTCTCCCGATGGGCAAACGATCGCGCTCGACTTCCCGTCGCTCGACGGCCGCGACGTGTGGACGCTCGACCGCGCGACGCACACGCTGTCTCGCGTGACGTCGGACCACGACGCGCACGATCCGGTGTGGACACGTGACGGGCGCGAGTTGTTCTACACCTCGATCCGCCGCGGGGGCGGCTTCGGCATCTATCGTACGAGGCCGGGCTCCGGGGTGACGACGAAGATCGCGGTCGATCCTCGACTCGCGTTCACGGGTGTCCCGATGCCCGACGGGAAGACGTTGATCGCGCAGGCGGTCGACTTCCGTCCCGGCTCGAGAAACGACGTCGTACGCATCGACTCGGCGGGTCACATCACGGCGATCGTCGCCGACTCGTACGACGAGGGATACTCGGAGGTCTCGCCCGACGGGCGTTGGCTCGCATACACGTCCACGCTCTCGGGACGATACGAGGTATATGTCCGCGCGCTCGAGGGCGACGCCGACCAGGTTCAGATCTCGACGACGGGGGGGAGCGAGCCGATGTGGTCGCGCGACGGACGGGAGCTGTTCTACCGCGCCGAGGCGGACGGGCATCAGCAGCTCGTCACGGCGACAGTCGATCGTGGGCCTCCGTTCCGCGTGACGTCCCGGCGACCGCTGTTCAGCATGGAGGAGTACGACGCGGCGCAGCCCCACGCCAACTACGACGTCTCGCCGGACGGGAAGTCGTTCGTCATGATCCACCGCGCGCCGACGGGGCGCCTCACCGTGATCCAGAACCTGCCCGAGCTGGTGCGCCGGTTGTCGGGGAACAAGCGGCCATGATCCCTCGTCGACCCTTAGCCGCAACGGCGGCGCTGCTATCGCTCGCACACTCGGCCGCCGCGCAAGGCGCGCGTCCCACGCCGCCGACGCGCGATCCCCACACACCGGGCTACGCGACCGCCTCCGAGCTGCCTGACGGCGCCGTCCCGTCGCCCGACGCGAACGGCAACTTCATCGTCGGCCCGACGCACGCGCCCGCGCCGGAGATGGTCGTGAAGGACGACGTGCCACACGGCACGGTGCACCTGTTCACGATGAGCTCCGACGACAGCAGGGTCTATCCCGGCGTGGCGCGCGACTCGGGTGCCTTCGGCACGCCGGACCCGAGCGATCCGGCGAAGCTCGTCGTGACGACGAGCCACCCGAAGCCGTATACGCGCCGCGTCGCCGTGTACGTCCCCCAGCAGTACGTCACGGGCACAGTCGCGCCGCTCATCGTCGGCGCCGACGGGCCCGACTCGCTGTTGTTCGTCGCGCTCGACAACCTGATCGCGCAGAAGCGCGTGCCGCCGATGATCGCGATCTCGATCGGCAACGGCAGCGGCGACGCGCAGGGGAGCCAGCGCGGGCTCGAGTACGACACGATGAGCGGACGCTACGCCGAGTTCGTGGAGACGGAAGTGCTGCCGCTCGTCGAGAAGCAGTACGGAGTGCGGCTCACGCACGATCCGGACAAACGCGCGACAATGGGCTGCAGCTCGGGCGCGGCGGCGGCGCTGAGCATGGCGTGGTATCACCCCGAGTGGTACCACCGCGTGCTGTCGTACTCGGGCACATTCGTGAACCAGCAGTGGCCGCCGAGCGCCGAGACGCCGCACGGGGCGTGGGAATACCACGAGCGGCTGATTCCCAACGCGGCGCGCAAGCCGCTGCGAATCTGGATGCATGTCGGCGACCGTGATCTCTACAACCCGAACGTGATGCGCGACGGCATGCACGACTGGGTGGTGGCGAACGAGAACATGGCGCGCGTCCTGGCGACGAAGGGGTATCCGTACCAGTTCGTGTTCGTGCGGAACGCGGGGCACTGCGATCGCAGCGTGAAACAGCAGACGTTGCCGGAGGCGCTGGAGTGGCTCTGGCGGTGATGCGCGGATGCGCGATGCGCATTGCGCTGTGCGCTACTGCGGGAACGGCAGGGAGGGAGGAGCGTCCCGAGGCCTGGCGCATCGCGCATCGCGCACAAGCGTTACATCCGTCCCCGCCGGTCGTCGCCATTGGAGGCACGTCACACTCAGGAGATCGCGCATGTCCAAGATCCCGGCGACCGATGCGACGACGCGTCCGGCACGTGAGAGCAAGCGGCCGTACGTGCGCCCGGTGCTCAAGCGCTACGGCGATCTCGCCCAGCTCACGCAGGCGAGGGGGATGACCGGCACGAGTGCCGACGGTGCCCTCGTGAACAACAACAAGACGATCTGAGCGCATCCTCCCACGGGTGAGGCCCGGTGCAACGGATCCACGGCCTCACCATCCGGGCCGACGTGGCGCTTCCCGGCATCGCCTCGGCGCACGCGCCGACGCCCGACGCGGTGCTGGAGTTGGTCGATCGGCTCGCCGCTCCCATTCCCGTCCGCGGCCGCTACCGCGCCGGGAGTGCTGACGACGTGACGACGCGCGTCGAGGTCGTCGACGACGCGCGCGGATGCACCACCTTCCGCTACGGCGACGGCACCGCGATCGACGTCGATCATCGCGGCCGCCCGGCACGCATTCGCGCGGCGATCGCGCCCGGTCAGACGCTCGAAGACCTCACCGCGTACCTCTACGGCCCAGTGCTCGGCTTCCTGCTGCGCACGTGGGGCCGGCTCGCCATGCACGCGAGCTGCGTGCGCGTCGGCGACGGCGCGGTGCTGCTCGCCGGCCCGCCGGGCGCTGGCAAGTCGACCACCGCCGCCGCCCTCGCGACGCGTGGACTGACCGTCGTCGCCGACGACCTCACCGCCCTTGCACTCGACGACGGCGACGAGCGGCCGCGCGCGTGGCCCGCGTTCGACCACCTCCGGCTCTGTCCCGCCGGCGAGCGTGTCGTGTTCGGCGATGCCGGTCGGCTCGAGCGCATCACGCCGGGATGGGAGAAGCGGCGCTTCCCGCTCGATGGCGCGGCGTTCGCCGGCGAGCCGGTTCCGGTGCGTGCGATCGTCGTCCTCCGGCCGCGGCGCGACGGGCGCACCGTCGTCCGTTCGCTCACGCCGGCGCGCGCGCTCGTCACCCTCGCCACGCTCACCTATGCGAACTACCTCCTCGATCCCGCAATGCGCGCGCACGAGCTGATGCAGCTCGGTGCGCTCGTTCGCGCGGTGCCGGTGCGGACGCTCACACCGGCGGCGGGCCGCGAGAATCTCGACGCACTCTGCGACGCGATCGTTCGCGCCGCGGAGGCGCGCACGCCGGCGCACGCATGAGCTACACGATGGAGGAGTACGCGCGGATGCTCGCCGATCCGGTGCGCGCGTCCGCGTACCTCACCGCCGTGCGCGAGACGGTGCGGCCGGGAATGGTCGTCGCCGACATCGGTGCCGGTCCGGGCGTGCTCGGAGTCTACGCGGCCACGCTGGGCGCGCGACGCGTCTTCCTCGTCGAGCCCGACGCATCCGTCAACGCAGCGCGCGGACTCGCGATCGAGAATGGAGTGGCCGATCGCGTCGAAGTGATCCGCGCGCCATCCACCGACACCGAGCTTCCCGAGCGCGCGGACGTCATCGTGTCCGACCTGCGCGGCGTGACGCCGTTCCATGGACGTCACCTCGAGTCCGCCGCCGACATGCGCCGGCGCCTGCTCGCGCCGGCCGGCGTCTGTATCCCGCGCCGCGACCGCGTCTACTCGGCGCTCGTCGAGGACGATGCACTGTACGCGCGCTCGGTCGGCGCGTGGTCGGGCCTGACCGACACGCTCGCGCACGAGTCGCTCACGGCGCTGATGGCGAACGGGTGGTTTCGCGCCCGTGCCACCGGTGCGCAGCTCCTCTCCGAGCCCGCGCCATTCGTCACCCTCGACTACGAGCTCCCCGCGCCCGCGTTCCAGGCGCGCTGGGACGCACACGCGACGCGCGACGGCACCGCGCATGGACTGCTGCTCTGGTTCGACACCGACCTCACGAATCGCATCGCGCTGTCGAACGCGCCGACGGCGCCTCCCGCGTTGTACGGCCAGGCGTTCTTCCCCTTCCGGCCCGCGTTCGCCATGCAGCGCGGTGACCGGCTCCGCCTCGACCTGCGTGCCGTGCTCGCCGGCGACGACTACGCCTGGACGTGGGCCGCGCGTGACGACAGCGGCGGGCGTGTGGTGCGCCACTCGACGCTCCAATCGCTCCCGCTCGACCCGGAGGCGCTCGCGCGGCGCTCGGAGCGCTGCGCGCCGCGTCGCTCGCCGGACGGCGAGATCCTGCGCGTGCTGCTCGACGCGGCAGACGGTCGCACCACCTTCGGCGAGCTCGCGGCGCTTCTGCACGAACGGTTCGCCGAGCGCTTCCCGACGACGCAGGCCGCACTCGAGTACGTGACGCGTCTCGACGACCTGTGGAGGAGCGCGCCATGACCGTGCACGAGCGTACGCGCGGGTGGCGCCTGCTCGTGGCGTGCGCGCGCCACGCGGCCGGACTCGCCGATGCGCGCGAAGTGGCCGTGGCGGCCAGGCTGATCGACGACTGGGCGAGCACCGAGCGTCTCGCGTGCGCCCACGGATTGCTCCCCTGGCTCGCGCGCAGTCTCTCTGCCCTCGAGACGACCGACGCTGCGCACGCAGCGATGATCGGTGCCGCGGGCTCCAGCGCCGCGCGCACTCTGGGCCAGGTGGGCCGGCTCGCCGAGCTGTCGGCGCTGCTCGAACGTGCCGGCATTCCGGCGCTGCCGTTCAAGGGACCGATGCTCTCGCTGCAACTGTACGGCGACGTCGCGCTGCGGCAGTCGGTCGACCTCGACCTCGTCGTGCCGTTCGACCGCTACCTCGACGCGCGCGCGGCGCTCGTCGCGCATGGGCTGCCGCCGCGGGGCGGACATTCGGATCGGCAGGAGCGCATCCTCTTCGGGTGGCTGGGCCATGCGCCATTCGGTCGCGGCGCCGATTTCGTCGAGCTGCACTGGCGGTTCGCCGACCGGCGGTTCCCCTTTGCGCTCCGCGTCGAGGAGGCACTCGCGCGCTCGCGCCCCCTCCCCGTGGCTGGCGTCGTGCTGCCGGCGATGGGCGACGACGATCTGCTGGCCGTGCTCGCGATGCACGGCGCGCGGCATCTCTACGAGCGGCTCGAATGGCTCGCGGGAGTGACGCGGCTTCTCGTCGCGCACCGCGGGCATGCGGCTCGGCTCGTGTCCCACGCAGGATCGCTGCGCGCGCGGCGCATGCTCATCGTGAGCGTTCACGTGGCGCAACGCGTGCTCGGCTTCGCGATCGACGACGACTGGGCGCACGCGCTCGCGTCGGATCCGGACGCCGCGGCGATCGGCGCGACGATGGCGGCGGACCTCGAGGCGCATGCGTTGCGCGACGCGCCATTTCCCACCGGTGCAGCGCTGCAGCGGCGGTACGCCGAGCTCGTCGACACGCGGCTCGACCGCGCGCGGCTCTACCTGCACGCGGCGTTGGATCCGACGGCGCGAGACCACGATATCCTCGCGCTGCCGGACACGCTGGTGTCGCTGCACCGCGTGATCAGGCCGGCGCGGCTGGCAGCGACGTACGTCGCGCGGGCGATGACGCCGCGGCGAGCGTGAACCACCGGCCTGCGAAGCTCAGTCCCCGTCCGGACTGAACTCGACGACCGGGAATGAATAGGTGAACACGCTCCCCCCGCCCTCGCGCGGCTCGTAGCGCAGCATCGCCGACTGCGCCTCGGCGAGGCGTCGCGCGATCGCCAGCCCCAATCCCGCGCTCCCTACGTCCGGCGGCAGGCCGGCGGAGCGATTGAACGGCTCGAACGCGCGCTCGCGCTCCGTCGACTGGATCCCGGCCCCGCGATCCGCCACCGTGACGTCGATGCGATCGTCGACACGGCGCGCGCGCAATTCGATCGGCGTATCCGGTGGCGCGTACTTGTGTGCGTTCTCGACGAGGTTGACGAGAATGCGCACGGAGTGCCCGAGGTCGAAGCGCCCGAACAGCAGGTCGCCGTCCTCGGAGAGTTGCACGGCGAGCGTGCGCGTCCCGAGCACTCCCTGAACGCGCTGCACGACGAGCTCGATGAGCTCGTCGACGGCGTTGAGGTCCAGCTCCGTCGGCAGCACCCCAGCCTTCAGCCGAGACAGGTCGAGCAGATCGACGACGATCCGATTCAGGCGATCGGCTTCCTGCTCGATGACCTCCGCCTGCTCGTCGCCGTGGATGCGCATCTCGTGCGCTCGCGCCTTGATCGTCGTCAACGGCGTGCGCAGATCGTGCGAGACGCTCGCGAGCAGCGCGTCCTTGAGCTCGTCTGCCTCTCGCAGCGCCTCGGCGCGCTCGACGGCGGCGATGAGCCGCACGCGCTCGATACCGAGCGCCGCGTAGTACGACAGTGCGTCGACGAAGCGGGCACGCTCGGCGTCCAGCGACAGTCCGCGCGCCGCGCGGAGCCGCATCATCCCCACGACGCGTCCCCGCACGGACAGCGGTTGCACGATCTCACCCACGGCCCCCGCGCCATTCTGAAGTGATTCGGCGGAGGTGATCCCTGCCGACGCCATGGAGTGCGGCGCTTCCCCGTCACGCGCGGCGAGCAGCTCGCAGGAATCGGCCTGCGCCGCCTCCCGGATCACCTCGGCCACGGCGTTGAGCGCATCCTCGGCGCGTCCAGCGTTCAACGCCTCCGCCCCCACGACGCGCAGCCGGTCGACCTCCGCGGTACGGAGCCGCGCCACGCGCGCTTCCTCCTGCGCCGCGTAGAGGAGCTGCGCGGCCACCGCGCTCGTCACCAGGAACGCGAGGAGGACTAACCAGTCGAGCGGATCGGCGACGACGAGCGTGTGATACGGCGGGAGGAAAAACCAGTTGAAGACGAGGAAGCTGGCCGCGGCGAGGCCGAGCCCGACCGAGCGTCCGCCCGCGGCGCTCCCGCCGAGGGGGACGAGCAGCAGCAGCAGCGCGACGTGCGCCTTGTCGAGGCGACCACGGAACGGCAGCATGACGGCCGTTCCAACCGCGAGCACGAGCAGCCACAGGACGAACACGCGCAGTCGCGCATGCCGGACGGCGCGGTCGCTCCCGTCATGCACGGTCATGGCACGAACCGGTAGCCGACCCCGAGCTCGGTGACGATATGACGCGGCCGCGCCGGCTCGCGCTCCAGCTTGCGGCGCAGATGCGTCATGTGCACGCGCAGATAGTGCTGCGCGTCGCCGTGCATCCGTCCCGGCCATGCGGCAGCGAACAGCTGGCGATGCGTCAACGTGCGGTCGGGCTTCGTGGCGAGCGTCCGCAGCAACTGCCACTCGATCGGTGTGAGGTGAACGTCCTCACCCTGGACGGTCACAGTGTGCGCGACGAGATCGATCGCCAAGTCGCCGACGACGATGCGGCCTTCCGCCTCCTCGCGCGGCGCGCGGCGCAGCAGGGCACGGACGCGCGCCTGGAACTCGAGCGTCGAGAACGGCTTCGTCACGTAATCGTCGGCGCCATTGTCGAGCAGCAGCACCTTCTCGGCGTCGGAGTGTCGCGCCGAGAGCACGAGGATCGGGACGTCGGTCCAGCCGCGCACGGTGCGACAGACGTCGATCCCCTGTACGTCGGGCAATCCGAGGTCGAGCACGATCAGATCGGGGCGCTCGCTCCGCGCGGCATCGATCGCCTCCCGACCGGTGCCCGCTTCGACCGTTCGCGTCTCGCCGTCAGCCAGTGCGTCGCTCACGACGCGCCTGATCCGCGGCTCGTCGTCGACGACGAGAATGGTGCGCGTGCTCACCCTGGAACTCTGCCGTGGCCGCGGCCTTCGCGCCACCGCCCGGCAGCCGGGCCACGAGATCTTAGCGGAATCTTTGCGCCGGGGCGCCACGGCGCTCGCGAGCTTTCGTCACGGTCTCCGTTCGCGACGTCGCGGACCGCGAGCCGCCTCGAATCCTGAAACGCGCATGTCTCCCCACCTGAAACGTCTCGTGCTCGGCAAGCCTCGCAACGTCGAGGACGCCCGCACGTTCCATAGCATCTCGTTGATCGCGCTCCTCGCCTGGGTCGGCCTCGGCGCCGACGGGCTGTCGTCGTCGGCGTACGGCCCCGACGAGGCCTTCCGGGCGCTCGGCGCGCACACCTACCTCGCCGTGGCGCTCGCGCTGGCAACGGCGGTGACGGTGCTCGTCATCTCGGTCGCCTACTCGCAGATCATCCGTCGCTTCCCGTTCGGCGGCGGCGGTTACGTCGTCGCGACCGAGCTGCTCGGACCGCGCTGGGGTGTGCTCTCGGGCTCGGCGCTGCTCGTCGACTACGTGTTGACGATCTCCGTCTCGATCGCCGGCGGAGCCGACCAGGTGTTCAGCGTGCTCCCCGCGACGGCGACGCACTGGAAGCTGCCGCTCGAGGGTGCGGTGATCCTGGTGATGGTGCTGCTCAACCTGCGCGGCGTGCGCGAGTCGGTGACCGTTCTCGCGCCGATCTTCGGGCTCTTCCTGCTCACACACGCGATTCTGATCGTCGCCGGGATCGGCGCGCACGCCGGAGACGTACCACGCGTGGCAGCGGGGGTGACCGACGGCTTCCGCACGGGACTCGGCACCCTCGGCGCGGCGGGGCTGTTCGCGGTGTTCGTCCGTGCCTATGCGATGGGCGCGGGCACGTACACCGGCATCGAGGCCGTCTCGAACGGGCTTCAGATCATGCGCGAGCCCAAGGTCGTCACCGCCCGGAAGACGATGGCGCTCATGGCCGCGTCGCTGGCGATCACGGCCGGTGGGATCGTCGTGCTGTACCTGCTGTTCGGCGTGACGCCGGTCGAGGGCAAGACGATGAACGCGGTCCTGCTCGACGCGTTCGCCGGTCACTGGCGGATCGGCGGCGTGAATGTCGGCTACGGCTTCGTCGTGCTGACGCTCGCCGCCGAAGCGGCGCTGCTGTTCGTCGCCGCGCAGGCGGGGTTCATCGACGGGCCGCGCGTGATGGCGAGCATGGCCACCGACTCGTGGCTGCCGCATCGGTTCGCGCAGCTCTCCAGCCGGCTGACGATCAGCGACGGCGTGCTGCTCATGGGCGGCGCGGCGATCGCGACGCTGATCTACACGCGCGGCAATCTCGTCGCGCTGGTCACGATGTACTCGATCAACGTCTTCGTGACCTTCTCGCTCTCACAGCTGGGCATGCTGCGCTATTGGCTGCGTCATCGACGGCGGCGCGGCGTCGGAAAGGGGCTGGCCATCCACGGTGTGGCGCTCGCGCTCTGCGCCGGAATCCTCGTCGGCATCTTGTACGAGAAGTTCGCCATCGGCGGCTGGGTCACCGTCGCCGTCACCGGCGTCGTGGTCGGCCTGTGCTTCCTGATCAAACGGCATTATCGCGGCGTGCAGGAGAACCTGTCGCGGCTCGAGTCGATCATGGCCGCGCTGCCGACGAGCATCCCCGAGGCGGCGCCGGCGCCCGATCCGCGAAAGCCCACCGCGGTGCTGCTCGTCGGCGGCTACGGCGGGATGGGCGTTCACGCGCTGCTGTCGATTCAGCGGCTGTTCCCGGGACATTTCCGCAACTTCGTGTTCGTCTCCGTCGCCGTGATCGACGCGGCGACGATGAAGGGATTGGAGGAGGTCGATCGCGCGCGCGCCGACGCGGAGGACGCCCTGAAGCGGTACGTCGCGCTCGCCCATCGCTTCCGCCTCGCCGCCGAATACCGCGTCGCGGTCGGCACCGACGTGCTCGATGCCGGCGTGGAGATCTGCGAAGAAGTCGCGCGAGCGTATCCGCGCTCGGTGTTCTTCCTCGGCAAGCTGATCTTCGAGCGCGAGAACATCTTCCAACGGCTGCTCCACAACGAGACCGCCTACCAGCTTCAGCAGCGTCTGCAGTTCAGCGGGATGAACGCGATGGTCCTGCCGGTGCGCGTGATGGACGACGCAGCGACGCCGGTGGCGACGGAGAAGGTCGCATGATCGCGCGTCTGTCGCGCGATCGCTCGGGCTGCCGGTGGAGCGAGTGATCCTCGTCGATCTCTCAGGCGACGACTGATGGCGCGTGCACGCGCAGCCAGCGATCGAGCAGCCGCAGCCTGAGATGCACCAGCTGCTCGTTCACGCTCGACGTCCGCTCGATCTTCGGCAGCGCACTTACATCGACGAACTGCGCCAACGCATCCGACGGCACGAACGCCGCCGGTCCCCGCGCCCACCACTGCGCCAGCCGCGCCTCGTACAGTCCGCGCAGCCCCTGCTTCGGCGCGCAGCGCACGACGTCGGGCACGAGCCCGCGCGCCGCCTCGCGCAGCACGCGCTTCTGCTGCATCCATGGAATTGGCGGCAGCGCGAGCGCGAGCTCGATCAGCCGACGGTCGAGGAATGGGAGCCGCACGTCGACCGGCACGCTGGTCACACCCGCGTCGAGCAACTCGAGGAAGGGCTGCCAGTGCGACGCGTCGAGCCGGCGCGCGACCTCCGACCGCGTGGGATGGCTCGGCGCCACGCGTGATCGCAGCCGGCGGGCGCGCCGACGACGGAGGTCGGCGCGCAGCCATGCTGGTCCGCCGCTCGCCTCGTCCGGCGCGGGCTCGGGCTGGCCGGGCACCCGCCCGCGGGCGAGATCGCGCATGGCGAGATACGGCCGCTCGCGCTCGCGCCGGAGATAGCGGAACATGTCGCCGGCGACGCGCCACGCGGAGCTGCCGCGCAACAGCTCACCCAGGTGCGGCGGCGCCAGCAGCGAGTCGGGATCTTCTCCCCAGAACGCCACCGGTGAGTGAACGCTGGCGCGTCGCAGCTCCTCCCGCAGCGCGAGCACGTCGGGATCGCTCACCGGCTCCGGCGTGTCACCGACAGCGAGCGACGTCCCCTCGCGGTAGCCATAACCGTCGACGTCGGCCAGCACGTGCGGGATACCGAGCGACTCGGCGACGATCTCGGCGCGGCGCGTGTCGCCCGTCGGCACGAGCGTCGGCAGGTGCGACGTGCGCGCGAGGAGCCGCGTACGATCCTCCAGCTCACGCGCCGCGATCGCGGCGAGCGTCGTCGAGTCGAGCCCGCCGCTCATGAACACCGTGAGCGAGGGGGACCGGATCCGGTCGCGCACACTCGCTTCCAGCACGGCGCGGAACTCCGCGACGATATCCGCCGCGTCGCGCGAGCGGTCGATCGCCGGGGCCGGAAGCGTCCAGTAGCGGCGCGCTACCTCGCGGCCATCGGGGTCTATCCGCACGACGTGCGCGGGCGGCACGCGCTGGATGGCGCGGAACACCGTCGTCGCCGGTTCCTCATTGAACCCTTCGGCCACGAAGTCGGCGATCGCGTCCTCGTTCAGGTCGCGCGGCACGCCGGCGTCGAGCAGCGCGGCGAGGGTGTTCGACGCGACGAGCCGCGACGTTTCTCTATGGTAGTAGAGCATCCGCACGCCGAACGGATCGCGCACGAGCATCGTCGCGCGCCTCGCGCGGTCGTGCACGACGACGCTGTAGTCGCCGAGCACACGTGCCGGCGCCTCGTCGCCCCAGGAGAGCCATGCCTGGGCGAACAGTCGGACGTCGGGGTCGTGGATCGATGCGTTCGTTCCCGCGCTGCGCAGCGCGTCCACGAGCGCCTCGCGTGCGTCGACGCGCACCTGTCCCGCTACGACGAATGGCCCCGCCTTCACCCACGCCGGCGCGAGCCGCCGGTCGCCCGTGTCGAGCAGCGCCGAAACGAGCCCGATCGCACCGTCGGTGACGACGCAGGTGCCGTGCGGCCCGCGCCGCGCGAGTGCGGGCACGAGTGCGCGCAGCTCGTCTGGGGTGACGGTCGCCTGCGGATGGCGGACGACGACGGCGTAACCGGTCATGGTTGGTGAAACGACGCTCGAAGGAGTGGCCCGACGTGAGGACGATCGAACAGCGGCGGCGATGCGACGTCACTCCGGCACGTGCACCCGCGCCTTGATGTGCTTCAGGTTCGCCACGATGGTGAACGTCATCACAACGAGCAGCGACCACGAGCTCCACTTGCTCCAGTGCACCGTCGTCCACGCGCCGAGCTGGTCGGGATAGCGCCAGATGCTGAAGAACGTGCTCACGTTCTCGGCGAGCCAGATGAAGAAGCCGATCAGCACGAACGCGAGCAGCAGCGGCATCGTGCGGTCACGGTCGTACGGGCGGTAGATCACCGACGTGCGCGCGTAGAGCCCGAGCGCGCACGCGGCGAGGTACCACCGATGGTCGCCGATGAAGTGGTGCGCGAAGAAGTTGGCGTAGATCGCCAGCGCGATGGTCGTCGCCATCCAGTACGGCGGATGGTGACGGATGCGCAGGTCGAACAGCCGCCACGCCTGGATGATGTAGCTCCCCACCGCGGCGTACATGAAGCCCGAGAAGAGCGGCACGCCGAACAGCTTGGTGTAGGCGAAGTCCGGGTAGCTCCACGACCGGATGCCGGGCGATGTCTTGAACAGCTCGAGGCAGAAGCCGATGAGATGGAACAGCGTGATCGCCTTCACCTCGTCCCACGTCTCGAGGCCGGCCCAGAGCATCCACCCCTGGATGCCGATGGCGATGACGAGCAGCAGATCGTAGCGCGGGATGCCGAACAGGCCGGCGCGCGGCACCAGGAACACCGCGGCGAAGAACAGGCCGACGAAGAGACAGGCGCGCACCTGCTTCACGCCGAAGTACACGAGCTCGACGAGCGCGCGGCGTGCGCCCGAGAGATCGGGACGTGGCGCGACGTTCAGGAAGTGCGCGTCGACCGTGCGGAACATGAGGCACAAAGCTACTGGCGAGCACAGCCAAGTGACCATGCTCGCGTGGTCGCGTCTGATTGATAGTCCCCTGCGCAGTCTCCAGCCCAGCGTCAGATGTCGATCCGTCGGCCGCTCGCCTCACTCGCCACGATCCATCCGGAGCACATCGCGAGCGTCGCGCGCGACGCCAACCGGCGCGGCCGCTTCTTCATGGCGTTCGACGGCACGGTCGAGCGCTCCGTCGAAGGATGGGGCCCGTACGAATGCGAGCGCCGTGCGTGGCGCGACGAGCGCATCCTCACGAAGGCGTTCGATCCGGGCTTTCGCCTGATCCTCGCCGCGATGCGCGGCTGCCGTATCTTCGGCGTCACGCCGAAGCTCCTCTGCACGACGCCCCACGCGCCGATCGACTGGCTCGAGCGCTGCACCGTACGCGCCGGCCACGCGCTCGACGTTCGCGTCGACGCGGACGGGTCGCGCAACGACGTCGGCGCCTGGTGGTGGCTCTGCACGCACGCGTCCCCGGTGATCTCGTGCGACACCGGCGCCCTCGACGCGGCGACGCTGTTCACGATCGGTGACGGCGTGCATTTCGCCTCGACGCGCTTCCTCCCACGTCCCGTGCTCGCGCACGCGAAGGCCGAAGCGAGCCGCACCGGCATGGTCGCGCTCGCACCAGGCGCCTCCGAGCACGGCTGGGGGATGCTCGTCGTCGCCGAGCCGCCGGTCATCGGCGAGATCGCGGTGCAGGCCGTGCGCAGCTTCCCGGCCGAGGAGAAGCAGGTCCACGTGCACGAGACGCTCGACACAGGCGTCCTGTCGGCATTGGAATCATCGACCTTCTGGACGGGCGACATCGATGCCGAGCACTTCGAGCGGAGCATCACCGCCACGCTGAAGCGTGGCGAGAAGCATCCGGAAATTCCGCGCGACGCGATCCGCGCCCTCGCCGCCGCGGAGGGCGTCGCGATCGCCGAGGGCCGGGGGCCCGCCGTGCCTCCGGACGGTATGGCGCAGCTCGTCGCCGGGTTCGCGCGGGAGCACGCCGAGCGCGCCGACCCGCTCGGCGACGCGACGATCGAGCTCGCGCTGCGCACGGTGCAGTGCGTGCGCGATGCGGCGTCGTGGGAGCGACGAGAGTACGCCAGCGAGGAGGGACGCGCCGCATTCCTCGCCGAGCTCGATGGGCTGCGCAAGCGGCTGCTCGCCGCGCAGGCCACGCGCCGGGTGCGCGCCCGCGCACCGAACGCCGTGCCGGTGCCCCCGCTGCGTGTTCCGCCGCTGATTCCGATCAACTGGCGGGAGATCTCGCTGCACCTGATGCGCGAGGACGCCCTCGCGCTGGTGTGCGCTCTCCGCAACGAGACCGGCGCCGAAACGTCGGTGCCGATGAGCGATCTGTCGCTGCGCGCGATGACCTCCGATTGGGACGCGCTCGAGACGCTCGAGACGATCATGGGCGAGCCGTTCGACGAACGCGCCGCCGCCGACGGGAGCCGGTTGAAGACGGGGCTGCCGGTGTTCATCTGGTGGCCCGACGTCTCGCCCGCACCGATGATCCGCTCGGCGATCGACGGGTGGGAGAGCGTGGGCTGGGGCTTCGCGCAGCTCACGCTGCGCGGCGCGACCACCGATCGCGTGCTGCGCTCGACGTGGCAGCATCCCACGGGCACGGAGCTGCGCCAGCCGAAGTTCTGCACCCCCGGACCGTGGCGCGAGGTTGACTGGCGTCAGCTTCGCCGGAAGGTGTCGGCCGTGAGGGCGCTGATTCAGGGCCGGCTTGGCGGAGTCGCACTGCGAGACCAGCGCGCGACGTGGACGCTCGCTAAAGCTGCGGCAGAGGCACGCACCGGCCGGAGAGGGCTCGAGTAGCCGTTACGGGAGTGCCTCACTCCAGGCGATAAACCGCCAGCCTCATCCCCCGCGCCGTGCCGAGCAGCGCGAGCACCGTGGTATCCGTCGCACTGATCTCGCGCACGTACGAATAGTCGCCCGCGGGAAGCGACGTCCGCACGCCTCGCCGATGCATCGCGTCGACGATGGCGATCGCGTGGCCGCGATACGACGAGGCGACCACCGTACCGCCCTGGCTCGCCGTCGCGCGGTCGTACCGGCGGGAGAGCGCACCCAGGTCGACGAACGCATCGCGCTCGACACGCCACACGCGCGCCGCGCGCCGGCCCTGCTCCACGCAGATGGCGACGTCGACATCCGCCGAGGCCACGCACGTCGGATAGCCGCGCAGGCTCTTCACCACGCGGCTGCCGTCGCGGCCGAAGCGCCAGAGCGTCCAGCTGACCCCATCGCCGCGGAGCGCCGAGAGGTACGACGCGACCACCGAGCGGCGCGCGATGTCGCCGACGAGACGCGGCGACGCGCCGAGCACGAGCGATGCGCCGTCGCCGTACGAGTACACCACCTGCCCACGCAGCGTGTCCGCCGGGACTTCGACCTGCCGTACGTCCGTGCCGTCGATGCCGCCGCTGACCACCACGAGGCGATGATGCTCGCCGTCGCTCCGCCGCCCATGCACGAGCCAGCGCGTGCGCCGTGCGTCGAGGCGCAGATGCGCATCCGCCAGCGTGGGCAGCGCGTGGCGCCAGACGACGTGCGATGCGCTGTCCGAGTCGTGCCGCTCGAGCCGCACCTCGAGACTGTCGCTGCCCGCGCGCGCGAGCACGACCACCTCGCGCTCGTTCGGTAGCACGGCGTCGAGCGCGGCAAAGGTGCGCGTCGGCCCGCCGGCTGGAACGCTCCCCGTCACGATCTGCACGTCGTACGAGTCCTCGTCGCCGTCCTCGTCGCCGACGTACCGCTGCGTGAGGAATCGCGTACCCGCCGGCGACAACGTCGCCTCGTGCACCTCTCGGCCGATCGGCACGGTCGCCACGAGCGATAGCGTTCCCGTGCGCCACGCGATGGCCGGCGACGGGGTGAGCCAGCGCTCGCCGATCGTGCCGGCGGTGATACCCAGCACCGAGAGCGCCGCGAGACCGACACCAGTGAGTCGCCACGCCCGACGCCGCGCGGCGAGCAGCGCCGCGCCCAACCCGAGCACGGCGGTGGCGGCGCTCGCCGTTTGCTGATCGCCGAGCAGCGCCGCCGGCGACGACACGCCGCCCACGGCGAGAGTCACCAGAGAGACGAGAATTCCGATCACCAGCCCGACGTGCAGCGTACGCGACCAGAGCATCGCGCGGCGCGAGAGGACCTCGCGCGAGCGGCCGTCGCGCGTGACGCGCAGCCACCTCCAGGCGATCCACGCGGCCCACAGCGCGGCCGCCACCACGATGACCTGCGCCGCCGTGGCATACGGCATCATCTGCTCGCCCTGGGCGAACGCGAGCACGACACTGCCGATCGCCATCGCCGCCATCGCCGCCAGCGAGGCCACGCTCGGCGCGAACACCGCGATGAAGCTCACGAACGTCGTCGTTCCCCAGATGCCGGCCATCATCGTCGCGAGGAGCACCAGCGCGGCGACCGTGCGCGCCGTGTTGTCGCTCGCCGCCGCCGATTGGACGGGCGCGGTGCCGAGCCTCGCATCGACGCGGTCCAGCGCGGTCTGCACGCGCCCGACGTCCTCGTCGCGGATGCCGACGCTCCACGAGCGGCCGCCGAGATCCACCGCGCGGAGCATCCGCGGCGTCTCCGCGGTCAGGCGCAGCTCGCCGAGCTCGGCGTACGCCAGCGCGCGGTAGCTCGCAGCCTGCTCGCGCAGCGCGGCGACGTCGAGCGGCGCGTCCACGGGCGCGCCCTCGAACCAGTAGCTGCGCCTGTCGTCGAGCGCGACGTACTCGCCCGGCGTCGTCGTCGCGACGACGGTCGGCCCCTGTGCGGCCGGAGCCGCTACCGACGCGTGCGCGCGAATCGCCTGGATGCGGTGCGCCAGACTCGGATGCGTCGCGGCCCGCTCGAACTCCTGCGAGAACCGCCGCGGCATGCGCGCCAGCGCGTGGATCTTGGTGAGTCCGCGAATGACGGCGTCCGCGTCGCCGGTCAGGTCGACGGCGCGGAGATCGCATTCCGTCTCGTGCGCGCGATGGCCCCGCTGCCCACGCGCGAAGAAGGCGAGGATGGCGCCGAGGAAGAGCGCGTCGATCGCGAAGGCATAGCGTCCGCTCGCGAGCTGGAGTGCCGGAATCACGGCGAGCAGCAGCGCCAGCACGAAGCTCGCGAGGCGACGCTTGCGCAGCACCGCGTCGGTGTAGTGCTCGTGGTGTGCGATCTCGTGGGCGAAGATCGCCGTCGCCTCGTCCGCGTCGAGGGTGGCGAGCAGCGTGTCGCTCATCGCGACGGCGCGCTCGTGCAGCGAGCACAGCGCCGCCGCGTTCACGATCTGGCCGCCGGGCACGCCGTAGCGGTGCACGGACGGATTCCTCGGCAGCCGCGTGCCGGCCCGCTCGAGCACGGTACGGAAGCGCGGCAGCAGCGGTGCGTGTACGCTGCCGGCGTCCAGCGGCGACGCGTGGTGCAGCGCCAGCCAGACGCGCGTGAAGTATCGGTGCCAGACGAGGTACACCGCCGCCGCGATGGCGCCGAGCGCGAGGCCGAGCATCGTCTGCCGCGACGACGACTCCGGCATCCACCCCTGCACCAGCTGCACGACGATCCCCGACACGATGAAGGGGAAGAGCCACAGGCCGCCGAAGGCGATCCAGCTGAAGCTGGTGAACCGGGCGTACTGCCAGAACGGCCAGCTGTCGCCATACACCGCGCGCCGGATCGGGTACTGCGCCGCGAGCACGCCGAACAGCACGACCACACTGAACCCGGCCGGCGCCGTCATGAACGCCGCGGCGATGATCACGACGAGGGTGACCTGGACGATCCGGCGCACCCGCGCGAGCAGGAGCTCGGGCAGCGCCGGATCGTCGATCGCGCGGCGGATCGCGCGGCCGCTCCACCACGCGTACACCGCGGGCGTGGCGGCGAGCAGCAGCAGGAACCAGCGGTCGACTCGCATCAGATGAAGAGACGACCACGCCGCGCCGAGCGCCACGTCTCGGCTACTTTGCGATATGTGCTTCAGCGGACTCCCATGTTGCGCGCCCGCGCCAAGCGCCGTCGTTCCACAATGACCGCGATCCGCCACGCTGATTCCGACCGCGCCGACCGACGCGAGCTCGTCGCCCGCGCGCTCCGCCCCTTCGTCGACGGCACCGCGCCCGGGATGGCCTCGTCGCAGATCACCGAGGCGCGTGTCGCCGCCACCGCCCGCGATGCGGCCGAGGCGGTGCTCCCCCTCCTCGGCTCTCCCGCACGGTCCGCGCATCGTGTCCGAGGGTTGATCGTTCCCGCGATCGTCTGCGGCTGGTCCGAGCTCGACGAAGTGTTCGAGCGGGTCGTCGACAAGCTGCTCGCGCTCCCCCCCGCCCACCCCGACGTGGTCGAGCCGGCGTGGGATGAGCAGCTTGCCGAGCCGAAGCCGGCCGAGTCTCGTGCGATCGCGAGTGACGCGACCGAATGGTCGACCGACTCGCGCGAGGGCGACACGGTCGTCGGTCCTGCGGGCACCGTGGGGGTGCTCATCCGCTCCGACCGTCGCCACGCGCTCATCGTCGAAGATGGACGTCCGGTGCGCGCCCACTCCCGATGCGAGTGCGATCCGCTGCGCCGCCGTGGCCGCACCGAGGTCGCGTTCGAGCGGATCGCGCTCGGCCGCAGACGACGGATCCTCGACGTACGTGCCGGCCGAGCATGCCCCCTCTGCCGCGCACCGGTCGGGGGTTAGTTCGCTACGGTCCCGGCTGCACCCCTTCGGCCGACAGCGTCCGGCCGACATCGGCGCCGATCCGGCTTCCCCACTCCTGCCCCATCACCATCCCTTCGCGCAAAAGCACCGGCTGCAGCTCGAGGAACCGCTTCCCGATCGGCGACTCGTAGAACCCGATCAGCCCTCGGACCTCCGCCGCGGTGAAGTTGCGATCGTAGATCGCCACGTAGCCGTCCTCCAGCTCGCCGCGGCGCGCGCGGACCTGCTCGAGGAACCGGTCCCAGAACACGACAGGCACCCGCGGATTCGCCACTCGCTGGGCGGGTACGGCTTGCTCGATCACCTGCATTGCCTGATCGGTGAGCCGCGCCGTGGTGATGAGCTGCCGGATCAGGCGCACCTTCGCCGTGTCGGACGACGGAGCCGTCTGCGCGCGCGCCGCGGCCGGGGAGATGGCGCAGCTCACCGCGGCGAACGTGAGGGCGACGCGAACGAGTGATCTCATGAAGGGATTCTCCGAGGGTTGGACCGCCTGCGCGGGCGCTGACATCCTCAGTCCGACGATCTTCCGGCCCGGGCGGCACGCGCGTTCATTGACGTCGCCTTCGGTCACGTGCAGCCTCCCGATATGCAGATCCGACACGACGTCGTCTGTCCCACCCTGATCGGCCGCGACCCAGAGGTCGGTGCCGTGCGCACGCTGATCGAGCGGGCGCGCGGCGGCCGCGGCCAGGTCGCGCTCATCGTCGGCGACGCCGGTGTCGGGAAGTCGCGACTGCTCCGCGCGATGATGGACGAGGCGCGTGCCGAGGGCTTCCTCCTCATGCGGGGCCAGAGCTTCGAGGCCGACGCGTCGATTCCGTACGCGCCGCTCCTCGACCTCGTGCGGCTGTTCACCGAGAGCGCGTCACCCGCCGTCGTCGCGCACGTCCTCGCGCCGGCCGCCGCCGAGCTCACCGCCGTGTTCCCCGAGCTGCGCCCGCTGCTTCCCGACGCCGTGCCGGCCGCGGCGTCCGACCCCGACTCGGACAAGCGCCGCCTGTTCCATGCGCTCGCTCGCACGGTGAGCACGCTCGCGCAGAGGCAGCCGGTGTTCATCGCGTTCGAGGACGTCCACTGGAGCGACGACGCGACGCTCGATCTCGTCTTCCACCTCGCGCGGAGCCACGTGTCGCAGCCGGTGATCATCGGGCTCACGCGTCGCACCGAGGAAGGAACGCCGCGCCTCGAGCGGCTCATCACGGAGCTCGAGCGCGCGCGGATGCTCACCGAGTTCCCGGTGCGCACGCTGACGCGCGACGACGTGCGTGCGATGCTCGCCGCGATCTTCGGTCCGGTGGCGAAGCTCGGCGACGACTTCGTCGACCTGCTGCACAACCTCACCGAGGGCAATCCGTTCTTCGTCGAGGAGACGCTGAAGGCACTGATCGTCGCGGGCGATCTCGCCTTGCGCGACGGCGGATGGCGCGCGCTGTCGCTCGAGCGCGTTCGCGTTCCGCGCACGGCCGCGGAAGCGGTGCGCCGGCGCCTCGCCACGCTCACCGTCCCGGCCCGCGCGCTGGCGTCCACCGCCGCCGTCGCCGGCCGCCGGTTCGACTTCGCGCTCCTGCAGGCGCTCACCGAGTCCGACGAGCGCGAGCTGCTCGCGCTCGTGAAGGAGCTCATCGCGGCGCAGCTCGTCGTCGAGGAATCGGCGGAGCGCTTCGCGTTTCGTCATGCGCTCACGCGCGAGGCCATCTACGCCGATCTGCTCGCGCGCGAGCGGCTCGCGCTGCATCGCGACGTGGCCGCCGCGCTCGAGCGCACCCACGAGGGCCAGCTCGACGCCGTGGTCGAAGCGCTGGCCTACCACGCGTGGGAGGCGGGAGAGTGGGAGCGCGCGGCACGCTATTCGGCACGCGCCGGCGAGCACGCCATGTCGCTCTCCGCGCCGCGCGAGGCGGTGGCGCACCTCGACCGCGCGTTTCAGGCGTCGGAGCGGGCGGGAATGCCGGTGAGCGTGGAGCTGCGACTCGCGCGCGGCTGGGCGAACGAGACGCTCGCCGAGTTCGAGCGCGCGAACGAGGACTTCACCGCGGCGCTCGAGCAGGCGCGCGCCGTCGACGACCATCGTTCCGCCTGGGAAGCGCTCCACGCGCTCGGCCTGCTCTGGGCGGCACGCGACTACGCCCGCGCCGGCGAGTATCGCCGAGATGCGCTCGCGCTGGCACGCGTCATCGGCGACGGGTCGCTGCTCGCGCGCAGCCTGAACCGCGTCGGCAACTGGCACGTCAACCTCGACGAGTCGCAGGCGGGCCTCCCGCACCATGAGGAGGCGCTCCTCATCTTCGAGCGGCTCGGCGACCGGCGCGGCGTGAGCGAGACGGTGGACCTCATCGCCATGGCGCACCACATCGGCGGCGACCAGCACGCCGCCGCGAAGAGCTTCGACCGCTCCGTCGCGCTGTTCGGCGCGGTGGACGACCGGCGCGGGCTCGCCAACGCGCTCGGCCTCCTCGCGCTCGCCAGCGGCTCGTTCCACGTCGCCGCCACCACGCCCTTCATGAGCGCGGCGGTGGCCGACGAGCTCCGCGCGCCGCAGTCGCTGCGTCTGGCGCGCGAGATCGGCTGGCGCGCCGGCGAGTCGTTTCTGCGCTACACCATCGGCGACGCCCTCGGCTGGCGCGGCGAATACGACCGCGCGCTGCCGATGGCGCGCGAGGCGCTCGAGATCGCCCAGCAGCTCGGCCACCTGCAGTGGATCGCCGCCGCACGACGGCTCCTGGGCGAGATGATGCTCGACCTGCTCGCGCCGGAGCTCGCACGCGAGCAGCTCGAGGCGGCGCACGAGATCGCGCAGCGGCTCGGTTCGCGCGTCTGGATGCGCTGGACAGCGGCGCGGCTCGCCGTCGCGCGGATTCGACTCGGAGACCCGACCGCTGCCGCGGAGCTGCTGGACGATGCCGCGCGGCTCGGCGCGACGCGCATGCGATCTCCTGCCGACTCCCCCTCCCTGACGCTCGGCGAACGCCATCTCTGGCTCGCGCGCGCCGAGCTGACGCTGGCGGAGGGGCGGGCGACGGACGCGCTGGCGATCGTCGACGCACGCCTCGCCGCGGAGCACGCGGCCGACCCGACCAACCGGCTCGGCGTCCCCCGGCTGACGCTGCTGCGCGTCGGCGCGCTCGTCGCGCTCGAGCGGTTCGACGAGGCCGCCGTCGCGCTGGAGCAGGCGCGCGACGAGGCCACCCGCCAGGGCGCGCATCCCATCCTCTGGCGCGTCGACGCCGCCGAGGGCCATCTGCACCGGACGCATCGCCAGCGCCTCGAGGCGCGCCGCTCCTTCGACCGGGCGCTGGCCGTCGCCCGCGAGTTGGCCGCCGCGGTGCCCGACGAGGCGCTCCGCGCCCGGTTCGAGGAGGGGCTGGCCGAAGCCATCCCGGCTGGGCCGGCGCCCTCCGCCGCGCGGCTGGCCAAGGAGGAGTTCGGGGGGCTCACCCGCCGGGAGCGCGACGTCGTGCAGCTCGTCGCCCAGGGAAAGCCGAACAAGACGGTCGCCTACGAACTCGGGATCGGCGAACGGACGGTCGAGGGCTACGTCACCAGCGCCCTCGCCAAGCTGGGCTTCGACTCGCGCACCCAGCTCGCCACGTGGGCCGTTTCCCGTGGCCTGCTGCCGAAAACCCCCGAGCGGACCCGTCGCGGCAACTGAAAATCCCCGTACCGCCGGTCGGAAGTCCGCGTGGATTCCACGCTGTAGCGGTTGCGCGGTTTCCGTATCCTCCCTTCGCGTCCGAGCGCCGGCACATACGGCCCACGCGGGGGACGCGATCGCGACTTCGAGGCACCATGACGCACGCATTTCTCGGCAGGAGCAACTTCTCCCGCTACCCATCCCTCACTCCGACCATTTTCATGCTCAAGCAGCAGCGTCAGACTCCGGTCTCCGCCGAGCCTGACCCGCTTGCAGCGCGGGTGCGGGCAACCTGGACCTCCGGCGACTTCGGCCGCATCGCGCGCGGCTACGAGCTCGGTGCCGCACAGTTCATCACGAGGCTCGGACTCGAGCCCGGCGAGCGCGTACTCGACGTCGGCACCGGCACGGGCAACCTCGCCATCCCGGCGGCGCGCACCGGCGCGCTGGTGACTGGTGTCGACATCGCACCCAACCTCGTCACGCAGGCGAAGGCCCGCGCCACCGCCGAGGCGCTGACGATGCGCCTGGACGTCGGCGACGCGGAAGCGTTGAGCTACGACGACGCGGAGTTCGACACCGTCGTCTCGATGTTCGGCGCGATGTTCGCCGCGCGCCCCGAGCGCGCCACCTCCGAGCTGCTGCGCGTCGTGCGACCCGGCGGGCGCATCGC
>JBJMNN010000076.1:0-7673 GCA_045804245.1 Gemmatimonadaceae bacterium
ACACTCTATCACTACACGACCCACAACAGATACACCTCCTTCCAGTAGGCGAGCGACGACGCGGGAACGGAGAAGCGCACGGTGCGCGTCTCCCCGGGCTGCAGCGTCACACGCCGGTAGCCGCGCAGATCCTTGATCGGTCGTGGCATCGTCGAGGCCGGATGCGACACGTAGAGCTGCACGACCTCGTCGCCGGACCTCGCACCGCTATTCGTGACGTCGACCGACACGCCGATGGTCTCCGCCGCCGCGACGCGTTCGGCGCTCGTGCGCAGATGCTTATAGGCGAAGGTCGTGTAGCTCAATCCGTGGCCGAATGGATAGAGCGGTGTGCCGCCGAAGTAGCGGTACGTCCGACCCTTCATCGCGTAGTCCTCGAACGGCGGGAGATCGCTCACGCGCTCATAGAAAGTGACGGGCAGCCGGCCCGCGGGATCGTAGTCGCCGAACAGGACGTCGGCGATCGCGCTGCCACCGGCCTGGCCGGGATACCATGCCTCGACGATCGCGGGCACGTGCTCCTGCGCCCAGTTCACCGCGAGCGCGCTGCCGTTGAGCAACACGAGCACGGTCGGCTTGCCGACGGCGACGACCTTCTCGAGCAACTGCTGCTGCGGTGTGGGCAGATCGATCGACGTGCGGTCGCCGCCTCGGAAGCCGGGGATCTGCACGCGCATCTCCTCGCCTTCGAGGTTGGCGGTGAGGCCGAGGAAGAGAACGACGGCATCGGATTGCTGCGCCGCGGCCACGGCGGCTTCCTCGAGCGGCCCGCTCGGCGGCGCCCACACCAGCTGGGCCTGCGCCTCGCCATAGGACTCCGATGCCTCGAGGCGCAACCGGTACGCGCGTCCTCCTTCGAGCTGCAGCGGTCGCGCCGGGTCGGTCTGGGAGAGCCGCGGGTCGGGGAACTCGTCGTCGCGCTGCGGATAGACCGACCGAGCGACGACGCTGTCGTCGAGGAAGAGCTGCACCTTCATCGTGCCGATGACGCCGAGCCGGTACGCGCCCGTGACCTGCGGCGTGAACGTCCCGGACCAGCGCACACCGAAGTCATTGGCGTTCATGTCGGGGCGCGGGGCGGCCTCCGCCCAGTCGGCCTCGACCACCGTGTCGGTCGCCGAGAAGGCCGGCGTGCCGCTCATCGCGCGACTGGCGAAGTACTCCGCGTGGAGCCCCGGCTGTCCGTCTGGCGTTCGGAGAACGGTCGAGGGTGCGGTGCTCAACACGGGGAAGCCTTCGGCCAGATCCGATCCCAGCGCGTACAGCACGCGCCCGCCATTCGCCTTCAGCACGTCGCTGACGCCGCGCAGCGGAGTGATGGGCTCCTTCGGGATGCCGTTGTAGTTGCCGAGCAGCATGCGCCACTGGTTCGCGTTCGGACCGATGACGGCGACGGTGCGCAGGTCCTTGCGAAGCGGCAGCGTGTTGTGGTCGTTCTTGAGCAGCACGATCGACTCGCGCGCGACCTGGCGCGCGAGCGCGCGGTGCCCGGGCGCATCGAGCACGGAGATCGGGATCTGCGCCCACCGGACTTTCTCGGGCGAATCGAACATTCCCAACTTCATGCGGGCGACGAAAAGTCGGCGCACCGACGCGTCTATCTCGCGCTCGGTGATCTGCCCCTTCTGCACCGCTTCGACGAGCTTCGGATACACGCGGCCGAAGCAGTCGAGGTCCGTCTCGTGCTTCACGCCGAGCGCGGCCGCCTCGGAGGCGGTGGCAACGACCTTGTGGCCCTGGTACATGTCGTCGATCGCGCCGCAGTCGGAGACGACGTAGCCGGGAAACTTCCACTCGCGCTTGAGAATCCCCGAGAGGAGATCGCTGCCGCAGGCCGCCTCGTGGTTGATGCGGTTGTAGGCGCACATGAGCGAGTACGGCTTCGCCTCCTTGATTGCCGTCTCGAACTGCAGCAAGTACGTCTCGCGCAGGTCTCGTTCGCTCACCGCGGCGTCGAAGGTGTGGCGCTCCGGCTCCGGGCCCGAGTGGACGGCGAAGTGCTTCACCGTGGCGATCGTCTTGTAGTACTTCGGGTCGTCGCCCTGCAGGCCGCGGATGAACTGCACTGCGATGTGGCCGGTGAGGAAGGGATCCTCGCCGTACGTCTCTTGGCCGCGTCCCCAGCGCGGGTCGCGGAAGAGGTTGATGTTCGGCGACCAGATCGTGAGCCCCTGATAGCGCTGGCGCTGATCGTTGCGGACGTACTCCTCGTGCTTGGCGCGCGCCTCGTCGGAGATGACGGTGGCCATGCGGAACACGAGCGAGTCGTCCCACGTCGCGGCGAACCCGATCGCCTGCGGAAACACGGTGGCGAGCCCAGAGCGCGCGACGCCGTGGAGCGCCTCATTCCACCAGCCGTACGCGGGGACGCCGAGCCGCTCGATGGCGGGCGCGTTGTCCTTCATCTGGTTCGCCTTCTCCTCGAGCGTCATGCGGCTCACGAGGTCGGCGGCCCGCGCCTCGAAGGAGAGCGATTCGTTCTTGTAGGCGGGCGTCTCGGTGGCCGCGGGAGTCTGCGCCGCAACTGGTGCCCCGGCAGCCGCGCAGAATGCGAGCGCCGCGATCGCGCGGTGCCAGCGAGGATCGAGCAGATGCACGTGGCTTGCTCCGACGAATGGTGAGGGGCGCTCGATTCCGATTCTAACGGCCGCTCACTGGAGCAGGAAGACGGAGGTGCGCGGGGGCGCGAGTGCGAAAGTGATTGACGCGGAGAGCCGCGGAGGGTGAACGGCGAGTCCGCGGAGGACCGAGCAAGGCCGCGGCACCACGAACGGCTGGATGCCGACCCCAAAGCTCTATTATTGGGGGTGTGGATGGAAAGGGCCCGTGCGCCGCTTGCTGCCCCTCGACGCAGAGAGGCGTGATCCCTCGACTCGCTGCGCTCGCTCGGAATGACATTGGGGGAGCTGCGCTCGCTCGGAATGACAGTTGGGCGGCGCTCGCTCGGAATGACACCGAGGCCTACTCCGCGCTGTCGTAGTGCCCCTCCGCTGACTCCGCGTCAATCAGTTGCCGTTCGCGGGCTATGAGGAGACGGAAACGGCCTCGGGAGGCAGCGCCTTCCCGAGGCCGTTCATCCAACCAACTCACGATCCAACCAACCAACTCACATGTCAGGCGCTCGCCGCCGCCGTATGCCTTCTCGCCGAGCTCGACGTCCCGGACTGCCGCAAATGCCGGTCGATCGACGCCGCGGCATCACGTCCCTCACGAATGGCCCACACGATGAGCGACGCGCCGCGCCGCATGTCACCCGCCGCGAACACGCCAGGCACGTTCGTGCGATAGTGCGCATCGGTGGACACCGCGCCGCGCGGGCCGATCGTCACGCCGAGGTCGCCGAGCAACCCTTCCTGCGGCACGCCGGTGAAGCCCATCGCGAGCAGCACGAGATCGACGTCGAGCGTGAACTCGCTTCCCGGCAGCTCGACGAACTTCGGTCCGTTCGGTCCCTGCTCGAGCTCGACGCGCACGGCGTGCAGCTTCTGCACGCGGGCGTTCGCGCCCTCGAGCTTCATCGTCGACACGCTCCAGTCGCGGTGGCCGCCTTCCTCGTGCGCGTGGCTCGTGCGGAGCTTCATCGGCCAGTGCGGCCACGGCGTCGACTCGGCGCGCTCTTTCGGCGGCTGCGGGAGCAGCTCGAACTGGAACACTTCCGTCGCGCCCTGACGATGGCAGGTGCCGACGCAGTCGGAGCCCGTATCGCCGCCGCCGATCACGACGACGCGCTTTCCCTCCGCCGTGATCGAGCGGTCGTCGGGGATTGAATCGCCGGCGATGCGGCGGTTCTGCTGCACGAGGTACTCCATGGCGAGATGCACGCCGCCAAGCTCGCGGCCCGCCACGCGCAGCTCGCGTGCGACCTGCGCGCCGCCGGCGAGGAGCACCGCGTCGAACTCGTCGCGCAGCTGCTGGATGTGGAGGTCGCGGCCCACTTCGATCCCCGTCTCGAACACGACGCCTTCGGCCCTCATCTGATGCAGCCGCAGCTCGATCACTTCCTTTTCGAGCTTGAAGTCCGGGATGCCGTAGCGGAGCAGGCCGCCGATGCGGTCGTCCTTCTCGAACACGGTGACGGCGTGCCCCATGCGCCGGAGCTGCTGCGCGGCGGCCAACCCCGCCGGCCCGGAGCCGACGACCGCGACGCGGAATCCCGAGTCCGGTGCGCCGGTGAGCGGCACGACCCAGCCTTCCTGGAACGACTTGTCGGCGATGGCCTGCTCGATGTTGCGGATGGCGACGGGCTGCTCGATCAGGCCGAGCACGCACGCCGACTCACAGGGCGCGGGGCAGAGGCGTCCCGTCAGCTCGGGGAAGTTGTTCGTCGCGTGCAGCGCGAGCGACGCGTCCCGCCAGCGGCCCTGCTGCACGAACGCGTTCCACTCGGGGATGACGTTCTGGACGGGACAGCCTGTGTCGCCCTGGCAGAAGGGGACGCCGCAATCCATGCAGCGTGCCCCCTGTGCCCGGAAATGCTCATCCGGCGCCGGTACGTAGAACTCCCGCCAGTCCTTCGTCCGCTCGTGCACCGGCCTCCGCTGCGGCTCGGCGCGCTTGATCGTGAGGAACCCTCGTGGATCGCCCGTTCCCGCCATCGCTCTTGACCTCCGTGAGTCGCTCCCGTTCGCGCGCTTCGAGCGCCTTTCTGTATTCGGTCGGCATCACCCGCACGAACTTGGGCAGCATCGCGTCCCAGTTCGCCAGCACGCGCCGGGCGCGTGCGCTGCCGGTGTAGCGGGCATGCCGGCTGATCAACTTCTTGAGCAGCGCGACGTCCGCCTCCTCCTCCACTGCCTCGAGCGCCACCATGCTCGTGTTGCAGCGCCGCTCGAACTTCTGGTCGAGATTGAGCACGAACGCGACGCCGCCGCTCATCCCCGCGGCGAAGTTGCGCCCCGTCTTGCCGAGGACGACCACCACGCCGCCGGTCATGTATTCGCAGCCGTGGTCGCCGACTCCTTCCACCACCGCAGCCGCGCCACTGTTGCGAACTCCGAACCGCTCGCCGGCGACGCCGTTGAGATAGACGTCGCCCGACGTCGCACCGTAGAGCGCAACGTTGCCGACGAGAATCGCTTCGGCCGGATCGAAGCGTGAGACCTTGGGCGGGTACACGACGATGCGTCCGCCCGAGAGGCCCTTGCCCATGTAGTCGTTCGCCTCGCCCTCGAGCGTGAGGCTCACGCCCTTCGCCAGCCACGCGCCGAAGCTCTGGCCCGCCGAGCCGGTGAAGTTGAAGCGGATCGTGCCGTCCGGGAGACCGTCCTTCCCGAAACGCTTCACCAGCTCGCCCGACAGCATCGCGCCGACGGTACGGTTCTCGTTGCGAATCGGGAACGCGGCGCGCACGGCGCGCTTGCGCTCCAGCGCCGGCTCGGAGATCTCGATCAGCTTGCGGTCGAGCACGTGCTCGATCGGGTGGTGCTGGGTCGTCACCTGATGCGTCGCCACGGTGGGCGCGACCTTCGGCCTGTACAACAGCGCCTTGAGGTCGAGCGTGCACGCCTTCCAGTGGTCCTTCATGTCGCGCTGCTTCAGCAGGTCGACGCGGCCCACGAGCTCGTCGATCGTTCGCACGCCGAGCGACGCCATGATCCGGCGCGTCTCCTCGGCGACGAAGAAGAAGTAGTTGATGACGTGCTCGGGCTGGCCGGTGAACTTCGCGCGGAGCACCGGATCCTGCGTCGCCACGCCGACGGGGCAGGTGTTCAGATGGCACTTCCGCATCATGATGCAGCCTTCGACGATGAGCGGCGCCGTGGCGAAGCCGAACTCCTCGGCGCCGAGCGCAGCGGCGATCACGACGTCGCGCCCCGTCTTGAGCTGACCGTCGGTCTGGAGCCGCACGCGGCCGCGCAGGTCGTTCTGCACGAGCGCCTGATGCGCTTCGGCGAGTCCCAGCTCCCACGGCGAGCCGGCGTGCTTGATCGACGAGAGCGGAGAGGCGCCCGTGCCGCCGGAGTCGCCGGAGATGAGGATGATGTCGGCGCGCGCCTTGGCGACGCCGGCAGCGATCGTGCCGACGCCGACCTCGGAGACGAGCTTCACCGACACCATCGCCTTCGGGTTCACGTTCTTCAGATCGAAGATCAATTGCGCGAGATCTTCGATCGAATAGATGTCGTGATGCGGCGGCGGCGAGATGAGCGTGACGCCAGGGATCGAATAGCGCGTCTTGGCGATGACCGAATCGACCTTGTGACCGGGAAGCTGGCCGCCCTCTCCGGGCTTCGCGCCCTGCGCCATCTTGATCTGCAGCTCGCGCGCGCTGACGAGGTACTCCGTCGTCACGCCGAACCGCGCCGACGCGACCTGCTTGATCGCGCTCCCGCGCTCGTTGCCGTAGCGGTCGGGCACCTCGCCGCCCTCACCGGAGTTGCTTCGGCCGCCGATGCGGTTCATCGCCTTGGCGAGCGTCTCGTGCGCTTCGGCGCTGAGCGACCCGAACGACATCGCGCCCGTCGCGAAGCGCTTCACGATCTCCGAGGCCGGCTCGACCTCGTCGAGGGGGACGGGAGTCGTACTCTCATTGAACTCGAGCAGCCCGCGCAGCGTCGAGGGGCGCCCGCGCTCGTCGTTCACGAGCCGCGAGAACTCCTCGTAGGTCTTCGGATCGTTGGTGCGTGTCGCCTGCTGGAGCGTGGAGATCGTGAGGGGATTCCAGTTGTGGTGCTCCCCCTGGCTCCGGTAGTGGAAGTTGCTGCCGAAGTCGAGACGGCCGGGCAGCGGCACATCGCCGAACGCCACGCGGTGACGGCGGAGTGTCTCCTCCGCCACCTGCGCGATCTCGATCCCACCGACGCGCGATGCCGTGCCCGTGAAGTAGCGCTCGATGAGCCGGGGTCCGAGGCCGATCGCCTCGAACACCTGCGCGCCGCAGTACGACTGGATGGTGGAGATCCCCATCTTGGAGATCACCTTGAGCAGTCCCTTCTCGGCAGCCTTGATGTACTTCGCTTCCGCGGTGGGCTCGTCGACCGAGGGGGGCAGGTTGCCCGAGCGCACGAGGCCGACCAGCGACTCGAGCGCGAGGTATGGATTGATCGTGCCGGCGCCGTAGCCGATGAGCAGCGCGAAGTGCGTGACGTCGCGCGCTTCGCCCGTCTCGACGATGATGCCGACCTCGGTGCGCAGTCCCTCGCGCACGAGGTGATGGTGCACGGCGGCGGTCGCGAGGAGCGAGGGGATCGGCGCCCAGTCGGCGTCGACGCCGCGGTCGCTGATCACGAGCATCGTGTTCCCCTCGTGCACCGCCTGCGACGCCTTGCGGCAGAGCGACTCGAGGGCGAGGTGCAGCCCTCGCGCGCCGCCGGCGGCGGGGAAGAGCGCGCGCAGCGTGGTGCAGCGGAAGTGCGGGTCCCCCTCACGCTCGCCCACCGAGCGAATCTTCTCGAGCTGCGCGCTGGTGAGGATGGGGCCGCGCACCCGGATGCGTCGCGCGTGCTCCGGCCGCTCGCCCAGCACGTTGGTGCGCGGACCGATGTTCACCGAGAGCGACATGACGAGCAGCTCGCGGATCGGATCGATCGGGGGGTTGGTGACCTGCGCGAAGAGCTGCTTGAAGTAGTTGAACAGCGGCGGCTGGTGGTCGCTTAGCACGGCCAGAGCGGCGTCGTTGCCCATCGAGCCGATCGGCTCCTCCCCCTTGGCCGCGGTGGGCGCGAGCAGGACCC